>JBDTNM010000065.1:0-13204 GCA_039933735.1 bacterium
ATCGAAGCCAACGTCCAGCCAGTTCGCGTCCCGGTTCGGCACGAAGGACTGGTGGAACTCATCGCTCATCCCGTAAAAGACGGCGAACGCCCACGCCATCGCCATCGGCCCGAGGAGGCCGCTGGCCGCACGCCAGGCACGCAACGCCACGAGTGCAAGCCCTGCTAAGACGGCGTATTCGACCATGTGGGCGAGGTCGTACTGCCACTCGCCGCCGGTCGCGCCAGGTGGGTTGGGAAAGCTCGAACCAATGAAGATGAGGGCTGCCCAGGCGCAGACGAAGGCGAAGCGGAGACGCATTCGTCGAAGTCTACGTCGCGATCTCTTTTAGCCTTCCAGTACAAACTGCGTCTGCGTCACCTGTGCAATCAGCTTTCCATCGGGCGTACGAATGCTCGTTTGCCAGGTTTGGAGGCGGCGACCGATGTTCACCGGCAGGCACTCGGCCGTGATTGTCGTGCCGGCGACACCCGGGCGAAAGAAGTTCGTCTTCGATTCGGTCGTCGTCGTCCCGGCCCCCGGCGGCAGGTTCAACGAGCAGCCAACGGCGCCCAACTGATCTGCGAAGGCCATGATCGCCCCTCCGTGGCAGATGCCAGGAACCGTGCAAATCTCATCCCGAACGTCGAGTTCCGCGGTGACGCGGTCAGGCATGGCTGAGGTGATGCGGATACCGAGAGTATCGCCAAAGAACGACTTCATCCGGCCCTGAATCGCTGCTGCCTGGTCTTCCACGATGAGCTCCTCGGTTATCCGCTTTGGAATGCGAATGGTGCCAGTTCGGAGCGCCTAATGGCAGGGCCACCGCTGTAAGACATGCGCAGTCCACCGGGCGTTGATAGTCTGTCCTGACACATGACCATTCCGTCGTTCACGCACGCGCAGTTGAGCGCCGGAGCTCCCGGCCCCGAAACGGCGTTAACCATCGGGGTCCTCGATGGCGTCCACCTGGGTCACCAGGCGCTGCTCCGCCGACTCGCGGATGAAGCCAAGAAGCGCGCGTTGTCTCCTGGTGTCGTTACGTTGCATCCGCACCCGATAACCGTCCTTCGGCCTGAGATTGCACCGAGCTACCTCACTTCGCTTGAAGATCGCATCCAGCTAATGCGGGATAGCGGGGCCGATTGGGTCATCCCACTGACATTCACCGGCGAAGTCTCAGAAGTCGAATGCGAGGATCTCGCCAGCGCCTTCGTTGATTTGCTTCGGATGCGGCTCATGGTGCTCGGCCCGGATGCGGCCTTCGGCCGTGGCGCCCCGAAGGACACCGCTGAGCGGATGCGCCAGCTCGGCGCCGCTCGCGGATTCGAAGTCATCCAAATCGAACCGTTGATGCACGACCACGAACGGTACAGTTCGACCGCTGTCCGGAAGGCCCTCAGCCAGGGCGAAATGGGGCGCGTGACATCCCTGCTGGGAAGGCCCTATCGAATCGGCGGCCCGGTGGTCCACGGATTCGAACGCGGCAGAACGATCGGCTTTCCGACCGCCAACATCTCAGTCGCAGCCGACCGGGCACTCCCTGCCATTGGCGTTTACGCGACCAGGGCCCGGGTGGCCGGACATGTCCTCGCCGGCGCGACCAACATCGGTCGCCGACCGACCTTCGACGAGGGGCACATCTCTATCGAAACGTATCTGCTCGATTTCGAGGGCGACATCTACGGCGAGCGGATGGACCTGGAAATCCTCGAACGGGTGCGCGGCGAAGTGAAATTCGATGGCGTGGATGCGCTCAAGGAACAGATCGGTAAAGACGTCGAGAGCGCCCGGGGGCTCGTCTCATGAGCGTTGCCCGAGGACGAACAAATGGCTGAGAGCAATGAGAAAGCACAGGGTCCAGCGTCGTACTTCCCTTCCATCGAAAAGAAGTACGGCAAGCCGATTGCAGAGTGGAAGGCGGCCATCCGATCGAGCCCGCTCAAGAAACATATGGACCTGGTGAACTGGCTCAAGGCAGAGCACGGAATGGGTCACGGGCACGCAAACGCACTCGTGGCTGACACTTTGAGCGAAGACGCGAAGAAATAGGGTGACTGGCGTGGCGAGACGAATGCTTCCGGTGGATGAGCAACTCACGGTGCTCATGAGCGGCGTGGACTACGGTGATGCGTTGATGCGTACGCAGATGCAACGCGAGCTTCGCGCTCTGCTGGAACTGGATCGCCCCCTGCGTGTCTACCTCGGCATCGATCCTACGGCCACCTCGCTCACGCTCGGGCACACCGTGCCCCTTCGCAAACTCCGTCAATTCCAGCAGTTCGGTCACGACTGCATCTTCTTGATCGGCGATTACACGGCGTTGATTGGCGATCCAAGCGACAAAAATAAGCTGCGGCCGATGCTCACGCCGGAAGACATCCAACGAAACGCGACGAGCTACTTCGATCAGGCAGCCACGATCCTCGATGCCGGAAAGACGGAACTTCGACGCAATTCCGAGTGGCTTGGTGAACTGTCGTTCCCGGACATCATCAGCCTGATGTCGAAATTTACGGCCGCCGAAATGCTCCGCCGCGACAACTTCCGCAATCGCTGGGACCAGGGCGACGCGGTCTACCTTCACGAGTTCCTCTATGCCCTTATGCAGGGCTACGACGCGTATGCGCTGAAATGCGATGTGCAGGTCGGCGGCACGGAGCAACTTTTCAACCTGATGGCCGGGCGGAAAATCCAGGAAGACGCCGGCGAAAAGCCTCACGTCCCCGTCACCATGCCGATCCTGGTTGGCCTCGATGGCAAGGAGCGGATGTCGAAATCGAAGGGCAACCACATCGGTGTTGGCGACCCCGCCGACGAACAGTTCGGCAAGGCGATGTCGATCCCGGATGAGGCGTTGGAGAATTTCTTCACGCTTGCGACGAATCTCCACCCGGATTCGGTTACCGGGATCATGCGTGCGTTGAAGAACGGCGAGCGAAGCCCAATGGAAACGAAGAAACTGCTCGCTGCCACCATCGTGAGCGAATTCTGGGGAGAACCTGCCGCAGTTGCGGCCCAGGAACACTTCGAGCGGACGGTGCAGCGCAAGGAAGTTCCGGATGACGTCCCTGAATACGCCGTGTCGTCTGGTGAGTTGCTGCTCGATGTCATCGTTGCGGCCGGGGCGGCGCCTTCGAAACGGGAAGCCCGCAGGCTGTTCGAACAACGCGCGGTGACGATGGACGGCAACGTCGTTGAGCCGACTACACCGGCGCGCAAAGGCACGCTTGTTCAGGTAGGCAAAAGGAAGTGGATCCGCCTGGCCTAGTGCGCGGAAGACGCACTACGCGAAGCCGGCGATCCGGCCTTCGAGAAATCGCCGTTCCGCCGGGTTGGTAGCCAATGCAAGGGCACGTTCATAGGCCGCCCGCGATTCGGTTGACCGTTGCAACCGACGGAGGAGATCAGCACGGGCCGCGTGGTAGAGGTAATACTGTTCAAGCCCGTCGATCTCGGCCATCAGTTGAAGCCCGACTTCCGGACCGAACGCCATGGCATGTGCAGCGGCGCGGTTGAGTTCGATAACCGGCGTGGGGCTCAGGCCGGCGAGGCGGTCGTAGAGTGCGGCGATTTCATCCCATCGCGTCTGGGACGCCCGTTCTGCCTCGGCATGCACGGCGGCAATTGCCGCTTGCACCTGATACGGCCCCGGCCGTCGGCTCCGAAGAGCGCCCTTAAGGATTTCCGCGCCCTCGATTGCCGACTGTCGATCCCAAAGGCTCCGATCCTGGTCCTCCATGAGGATCAGGTCGCCCGTCGCCGACTGACGTGCGGCGCTGCGCGAATTGTGGAGGAGCATGAGTGCGAGCAGCCCAAACACCTCCGGCTCATCCGGCATCAACGCGGCGAGTAGCCTCGACAGCCGGATCGCCTCGTCGCAGAGGCTGTGCCGGACAAGATCCTCGGAACCGGTGGAGCTATAACCCTCGTTGAAGATCAGGTAGAGGACCGAAAGCACGCCTGGCAAGCGCTCCGGGAGGTCGGCGTCAGCGGGAACGCGGTACGGGATGTGGGCATCCCGAATCTTGCGTTTGGCGCGGACGATCCGCTGCGCGATGGTCCGTTCTTCCGAAAGAAACGCCCTCGCGATCTCCTCTGTAGTTAGCCCGCCGAGCGTGCGAAGCGTCAGCGCCACCCTCGCTTCCAGCGACAACGCCGGGTGGCAACAAGTGAAGATAAGCCTCAGACGATCGTCCACCAGGACCGAATCCGAGGGCTCAGACTCCGGAGATTCGAAGGCAGGCATGGTGCGGGCGAGCTCCTCGAGTTTTCGGGCGCTGGTCGCGGTGCGGCGCAGGCGATCGAGCGCCTTCCGGCGTCCGGTAGTAATGAGCCATCCGGCAGGATTTGGCGGAGGGCCGTTGCCCCAGGCCGTTGCGGCGCTCACCCACGCGTCCTGGAGGGCGTCTTCGGCCAAGTCGAAGTCGCCGCCGAGGACGCGAATCAGCGTTGCGAGTGCCTCCGAATTGTGGAGCCGAAAGGCAGCCTCCATCTCAACTGCCTTCACGACTACCGCCTTTTGGAGATGCTCGCACGGCTAGACTTCGAGCAAGGGGCGAACTTCGAGCGAGCCGCTGGCGACCGGGATTTCGGATGCGAGCACGAGAGCCCGATCGAGGTCAGCACAGGCGAAAATGTAGTAGCCACCGAGCTGTTCTTTGGTTTCCGCAAACGGCCCATCGACAACGAGCGATTCGCCTGTGCGAACTGAAACCGTCTTCGCTGTACTTGGAGGCCCCAGTCCATCGCCGCTGACGTACTCACCGGAAGCGATTGTGCGTTCCGTCAGTGCCTGGTGCTGGGAAATCCCGGCCGTCATCCTTGGGTCGCCCGGAGGAAAGTAGTCTGCCTCGGCCCCGTAAATCAGCACGATATATGACGTGCCTGATCGTTCGAACTGGCGAGCCTCATTGCTCGCCATCGCTCGAACCTCAACCGAGCCGTATTTCGCAGTCGGGATGAGGGCTGCCAACTCGATCGCCTCGGCCTCGTCCGAGCACTCCAGGATGTAAAACCCGCCGAGCTGCTCCTTCGTTTCCGCGTAGGGGCCGTCGATTGGGATGAACCGGCCACCCTGCAAACGCAGGGTGGTGGCGGTCTCCGTGGATTGCAATGGCGCTCCGGCAATCATGGCCCCACGCCGGCGAGCTTCGTCACCGAAGGCGCGGTATTCGACCATGAGGTCGTCCCAGGCAGGCGTACCGAAGGGAACTTCGTTCGTTTCGTCGGAGAAGAGGAGCGTCATGAAGCGCATGGCAGTCCTTACATCTCCCAGATGGGGCGGACTTCGATAGAGCCATCCTTGGCCCCCGGGAGCTTCGCCCCCCACGCAGCAGCCTCTTCGACGCTCTTGCTCTCGATGATGTAGTAGCCGCCGAGTTGTTCCTTCGTCTCAGCGAACGGGCCATCGGCGGAAACGGTCTTGCCATCGCGAATTCGGACGGTGCGTGCAGCCGATACGGGCTCCAGGCGGTCACCCGCGAGGATGACGCCAGCGGCGCCCGCCTCTTCGCCGAAAGCCATGTAGCCAGCCATGCGTGCGTCCGCCTCCGGCGTTCCCGCCTTCGCGTCAGTGGCCTCGTTCGTATAAATCAACAACATGTAGCGCATTTCGGTGTCTTCCTCGGAGGCCGGTATCGTAGCGCCTCCGCACTCTCTACGAATGGACCCGGGCCAGATCGACAGTCGTCCCGAAAAATCTCTGTTTGCTCCGCTAACGTCGGCCCGGCTATCCTGCGGCGGGCGGAACTTACCGAACGGAAAAGAGGTGCCGGCAATGGCAGAACTGCGCGAAACACTGAATCGTCACGCCCAGGATGTAGTCTCGGGCAACGTCGCTGGATTGATGGGTGACTTCACCCCCGAGGCCATGGGTAAGGTGATGGCACTGGCTGCGAATCCGATTACGGCAACATCCTTCGAAGTGAAGGAACTCGGTGACAACGAGGCTGAGATCAGCTACATCGGCGCAGCCACCCGCAAGGTCTGGAGCAAGTGGTCCGAGACTGGCGGCAAGTTCCAAATCGTCGACGTTAAGGAAGTCTAGTGACGCAACCAGCCACCGCCCGCGAGGCCGCGGAACGGAACGCCGAAGCAATCATGAGTGGCAACCTCGCTCAGTTGATGGCCGACATCACACCGGACGTCATGGCCCAGGTGATGGCGATGGGGGCGCAGGCGGGCAATCTCTCCATTACTTCGATGCCGAACATTCGTGGCTACGAGATGGTGGAGAAGGGAGTTCACGACGACGCCGAAGTCTTCGAAGTCACGTTCAGTTCAGATGTTGGCACGGCGACCATCGCGGCATCGTGGAAACAGGTGATGGGTCAGTGGAAGATTACGTCCGTTGCCCTGGTGAACGCTGAAGCCGCACCGCAGTGAGATGAGACTTTGTCTCCTCCGCCACGCAATTGCCGTAGAGCGAGAGGGCGGGGGTTACAAGGATGACCGCGCCCGGCCGCTGACGGCTGAGGGGCGTAAGCGCACGTCCGAAGCCAGTGCCGGGCTCCTTCGACTCTTGAAGCCGGACGCCATATTCACGTCTTCGGTGCTGCGCGCCCGCCAGACGGCGGACATTCTTGGCAGAGCCTGCGAGATTCGTCCCAGGGAACTTGAGGCGCTTGGCCGCGGCGATCACGATGGGACAGTTGCCGCGCTCCAGCCCGGCGGGACTCAAACGGTCGTCCTGGTGGGCCATGAGCCGTGGATGAGCGAACTGCTTTCGATGCTGCTCTGCGGCCAGCCACAAGCGGTTCAGTCAGATTTCAAAAAGTCAGCAGCAGCGATCACGGAATGCGATGGCGCTCCGGCCTTCGGCAACTTCCGGTTAGTCGCGTTCCTCCCTCCCGCCGTCCTCCGACGGATGGCGTGAATCCGGCACCCCTTAGTCCTTCAGGGCCGGCACTACTCGCACGTCGAGCCGCAGCCGCAAGGCGGATTCAAGGCGGCGCGCCTGCCGCTCCATTTCGTACCGTTCAGCGTCGAGCGGAGCCCTGGAGACGATATCGAGGCGCAAAGCGTCCTTCGTCTGGCGCGCGCGGAAGTCCAGAATGGGCGATGGGGTTCGGCGACGGATACTGCGCGCAAGCCCCAGGAGCGCAGCCAGGATGCCTGCCGTGCGCGTATCTTCGCTGCCGACGATGGAGCGATAGGGGGTCAGGTCAGGTGTGCCGCCTCGAGCCCATCGGCAAAGCGCTGCGAGCATCACGATTTCACGGTGAGTGAAGCCGTGCAGGTCGCCACTGTGCACGAGATACTCGGCATGCCGGTCACGGTTGTAGTAGTCGATGTGCATGCCGATGCCCGCAAGGCGCGCGGCATGAAGCAGCAACTCAAGGTCTGACGGACCGAGGCCGTGTGCCGCTTGAGTCGCTTCGAAGAGAAGTGCTGCGGCGTGCACCACCGGCTCGGCCGAGAGGTCGTCTACTCCGTTCGCGCGTGCGAGGCCCGAAATCGACCCTCCCCGCACATCTGGCAGCAGGGCTCCCTCGTCTCGCAATTCCTGCCAGACAAGACCCTCGCGGAGACCCTGTCCGACAACGGTCAGCGTCTCCGCATGGATCATTTCCATGACTTCATCGATGACGAGTGCCGCCGCATGGAGGGTTTCGGCTCGATTGTTTCCCACGCCAGGGATCTTGCGCCGATCCTCGTTCGAGGCGCGCGCGAGTTGATTCGCCAGCCGGCGGAGCTGCCGGCGAGAAATGTCGAACCCGTGAAGCCGCCGCAGAGGATAGGACTGTTGGAGGCGAAGAATCCGGGCGAGGTTTCGGACTGCGCCACCGGTCCCGAACAGAACGGAATGCTGTTCGCCAACGGTCAGGTCCTGCCGGACGGCCTTCCGCAGGGCGCGCACTTCTCGGGCGGTGGGAGGGTCTGTATGGAGGTACCGTTCCCGGGCGTAAATTGCGCCGAGGGGGACCGACTGCACATGGGCGAGAGCACGGCCGGCAACTCTCATGACTTCAAGTGAGCCTCCCCCGATGTCGAGGAGGTAGCCATCGCGCAAGGTCGTGCTGTTCACGACTCCGAGAAACGCGCAGTACGCCTCCTCGTAGCCGGAGAGAATGCGAAGGTGCAGGCCGGTCGCTTCACGCGCCCGGTCGATGAACTCCTGGCTATTCGCGGCGCGCCTCAAGGCTTCTGTGCCCACCACAGTGATGGACGCAGGCTGATGTGATGCCGCGACCTCGGCCATGATCTGGAGCGCTCGCACTCCGCGGGCCATGCCCTCTTCAGTCAGTTCGCCAAAATCCTGACCTTCGCCGAGACGTGCATCGAAGCTCTCTTCGTCGATGACTTCGAAGGCCGACGGAGTGAGAGCACGGGCGACCAGAAGCCGGACGGAGTTTGAGCCGACATCGATGATCGCCATGGTCTTGCCCAAATCCAACGGACATCTCCCGGCCATTCATTATGATCGTCTTACGGGCGGGCGCTAATTCGTAGAAGGCAAACTCGCAAACAGCATGGGTTACATCCCGCACTTGACGTGGGTCGTATAGAATGTGGGGGAACGTTGAAGGGAGACGCGCCCAATGCGACGAAAAATGCTTGGAGCAATCCTTCTGCCCATCCCATTCGCGGCGCTGCCGGTCGTGGTGGTTTTGGCCGGAGCGCTCTTTGGTTCCCACAGCACCAATGGCGAACTACTCACCCGTGAGCAACTCGGGCCTTCGGCTGAACAGCGCGTGAGTAGCGACATCATCATCGATGGCGCTGATAGTACGTTGGCGAAGGTCACCGCCGACAGCCAGCCGTCAGGATGCGATTTCGACATCCAGGGCGAAACTTAGGCCTAATAATCGGTGTGCTAGCATGAAACGGCAGAGGCGTTCGCGTCCTGCCGTTTTTCTTTGCTACTCGTGCTCGGAGGTTGGGGTTTGACAGCAACCCGGACAGGCCGGCGGACACGATCCGAGAAGACAATCGACGAGTACCTGCTCAGCGAGCAGCAACTCGAAGACATGTATTACTACATGCTGCTCGCGAGGCGGCTAAACGAGCGGATGCTGGCCCTGAACCGGCAGGGCCGGGCACCGTTCGTGATCGCCGGGGCGGGTCAGGAAGCTGCTCAGGTTGGCGCGGCGATGGCGCTCCGCAAAGGCACCGACTACCTCGCTCCGTACTATCGCGACCTCGGCATGAATCTCGTGTTCGGTATGACAGCCCGGGAAGCGATGCTGAATCTGCTCGCTAAGCGAGACGATTCGAACAGCTATGGCCGCCAGATGCCCTCGCACTGGGCGAACAGCGAGCGCAAGATCGTGACCCAATCCAGTGTCGTCACAACCCAGTTCTTGCATGCGGCCGGGATTGGCCTCGCGGCGAAGCTGAAGAAGGACCCGATCGTCGTTATGACTTGCTGCGGAGAAGGCAGCACGAGCCGCGGCGACTTCCACGAAGCGCTGAATTTCGCCGCCATTCACAAGTTGCCGGTGATTTTCTTCGTCGAAAACAATGGCTACGCCATTTCCGAGCGGACGGAGAAGGCGATGCCAGTCCCGAACGTTGCAGACCGCAAGCGCGGCTACAACATCCAAGGCATGGTTTGCGACGGCATGGATGGCATCGCCGTCTATCAAACCGTCCGGCCGGCGGTAGATCAGGCGCGAAACGGTGGCGGCCCGTATTTGATCGAAGCCAAGTGTTATCGGCTCTGGCCACACTCGAGCGACGACGATGACAGCCGTTACCGACCGAAGAAAGAACTTGAGGAGTGGTCGAAAAGAGACCCGATCAAGCTGTTCCGCGAACGTGTTGAGTCGGACGGGATCTTCCCGAAGGAAGATCTGGACGAAATTGAAACGCGCGTCGATGACGAAATCCGCGACGCCGCGCAGTGGGCCTTGATGCAGCCGGACCCGGAACCCGAAGACGCCCTCGGCTTCGTCTACAAGGAGCTTTGAGATGACCGTGATGACCGTCATCGAAGCCGTAAAGACAGCCATGGACGAGGCGATGGCGGCCGACGACCGCGTGTTTCTACTGGGCGAGGATGTCGAAGCTGGCGGAGTTTTCCGGGCCACTGAGGGCTTGCACGCGAAATACGGCGAACGGGTGATCGACTCGCCCCTCGCTGAATCTTCCATCATCGGGCTCAGCATTGGCGCCGCCCACTACGGTCTCCGGCCAATCGCCGAAATACAGTTCGCTGACTTCATCCATGCTGGTTTCGATCAGCTCTGCAGCGAGGCTTCGCGCTGGAGTTACCGCACCCGAGGCGATGCCTACCTGCCGATGGTGGTCCGGACTCCCTGGGGTGGCGGGGTCCACGGTGGTCAACACCATTCCCAGAGCATCGAGGCCTACTACTCCCATATGCCCGGCATCAAAGTCGTCGCCCCGTCGTTCCCGGCCGACTACAGGAGCCTGCTCCACGCTGCGATAGCCGACCCGAACCCGGTGCTTTTCCTCGAACACAAACGTACCTACCGCCTCATTCGCCAGGAGATCGACGGCGCGGAGGCGGAAACGCGCCTGGGAAAGGCGCGCGTCACCCGCCGTGGCGATGACCTCACGATTTACGCCTATGGGCTGATGCTCCACGAATCGCTCGCCGCCGCCGAAACACTTTCCGGCGAAGGCACCGAGTGCACCGTTGTCGACCTGTTGACACTGAATCCGCTGGATCGAGAAACGATCCTTGAAACAGCCAGGGCTACCGGCAAGGTTCTGATCGTCCATGAGGACACGCTCACGGGCGGGCTTGGCGGAGAAATCGCCGCGATCATCGCGGAGCACGCCTTCGAATACCTCGACGCGCCCATCCGGCGAGTGGCCGCCCCGGACATCCCCGCGATGCCCTTCCATCACGCAATGGAAGACTTCTTCATGCCCAATCGGGAGAAGATTGCGGTGGCGGCGCGGGAACTGGCGGCGTACTGATGATTCGCGATTCGCGGTTCACGATTCACGGGCGAGGTGGTGCAGCGTGACGGTCGTAAAGATGCCCCAACTCGGGGAGAGCGTGACCGAAGGGACGATTATCCAGTGGTTCAAGCAGCCCGGTGATTCCGTGAAGCTCGACGATCCGCTCTGCGAGATCGAAACCGAGAAAGTGACGGCCGAGCTTCCCTCCGAATTCGAAGGCACCATGGGGAAGATCCTCGTGCCCCAGGGCGAGACGGTCGAAGTTGGCGCCGCCTTGTGCGAGATCGAGCAAGCTCCCGTGCCTGCAGGTGCAGCGCCTGGCAACGGCCGATGGTCCGGCGGCCCGATGGCGATCCCGCCCGACTATGTGCCAGCGGAGGAGCCCCTCCGTCCTGTGTCCGCACCTGTCGCAAGAGTCATGGCCGCCACCCCCTCCCAACGAACGGGCCGGACGAACCCCGAAGACCGCTCGCGCTACTACTCGCCCGCCGTTATGCGCCTCGCGAACGAACGTGGGATTGACCTCGCACTCGTTGGCGGCACTGGCATCGGTGGGAGGATCACCCGCAAAGATGTCGAATCCGCTCCCGCGTCCCCCGAACCGGCCCCGGCACCTGCCAGGGAGTCAACGGCCGTGCCGTCTGGCTCTTCGGCGTACGAAGTCGTCGTCCTGTCGCCCACGCGCAAGACGATCGCGGAACATCTGACGCGCTCCAACCTCGAAGCGCCCCAGGCATGGACGATGGTGGAAGCCGACGTTACCGACCTCGTCGCCAGGCGAAATCGCGAGAAAACCCAGTTCCAACAGCAGGAAGGCACCGACCTGACGCTGCTCCCGTATTTCACCGCCGCGGTTTGTGAGTCACTACGAGACTATCCAACGCTCAATGCCAGGTGGGAAGGCGGCGAATTGCGTCGGTTTCGCGCACTCAACATCGCCATCGCTGTGGCCACGGAAAACGGCCTCGTCACGCCAGTCATCAAGGATGCCGGCGACCTGAGCGTTTTCGGTCTCGCGAAGAGAATCGCAGACCTCGCACAGCGCGCCCACGCTCGAAAGCTGCGTCTGGAGGACATTGAGGCGGGCACCTTCACCGTGAATAACACCGGGTCGTTCGGGTCCATTGCATCCAAGCCCATCGTCAACATTCCGCAGGTCGGGATTGTGACCATGGAGCGCGTGGTCAAGCGCCCAGTGGTTACGTCCGGTGATGCGATTGCCGTCCGGTCCATGGTCAATCTTTGCTTGAGCTTCGACCACCGGGCCCTGGATGGTGTCGAAGCTGGCGGCTTCCTCGCGAAGTTGAAGGCGAAGCTGGAGACGATGGCTTAGCGCAGGATCGCACAGGTGCTGGAACTCAGTGCGTAGAGTTTCCCCTTGGCATCCACGAGTCGCGCTTCGACTACTGCCTGGGATTTGCCTTCGTGGAGGACCACGCCCTCTGCATAGATTTCGCCGGTGGATACGAAGACGGGGCGCATGAAGTTCACTTTGTATTCGAGGGTGGTGAAGCTCACGCCCTGATCCAGCGTACTGAGAACGGCCATGCCCATCGCGGAATCGAGAAGGGTGCCGATGGCGCCCCCGTGGAGGGTGCCGAGCGGGTTTTCCCAGAGTTCCGAGGGCGTGAACGCGAAGGTCACACGGCCACGTTCGGCGTGGGGTATGGACAGTCCCATGATCTTGGCGAACGGCATCGGAGGGACGGAGCCGTCCTGGATGGCTCGAATGGAATCGAGCCCGGACAGCGCACGAAGGGCGGCGCGATTGGGGTCCGGATCTTCCCAGCGGAAGGAGACGGAGCGGTTGATGGCTGGCGGGGTGGCTGTTAGTTGCGTCATGCAACTAACCTAGCAGCAGGAGGCGGGCGACAGCAATGGAGCAACTGTGAACGCGTTCACGCAAGTATGCGGCGGCGATGCTCCGCGGGCGATATGCTCCGGAAATGGAGAACACCGGGAAACTGATCGCTCTTGGCAAAACGACCGAAGAGCTCGCCTCAATCGATAGCCTGCGCGGATCGATTGGCTGGGGTGCGGGCTCGTGGTTCCTGGGCGCGATGGTCGCAGATGGCGGCGTTGTCCTGGCATCGCTGGACGATGAACGGGAACCGGTTGCGATGGGTGGCGCTTCGAACTGCGGGAGCTTCGGGTTCGTTTGCAACATGGTGGTCCGGCCAGAGATGAAGCGGCGCGGACTTGGGCGAACAGTATTCGAAGGCCTCATGAGCTGGCACCGCGAACAGAGCATGGCGACCGTTCAGCTGGAAGCGACGGAGGAGGGCAAGCCTCTCTACGAGCAGTACGGGTTCAGCACTCGCTGGGAATCAGTTTCAGGTTCGATGGA
>JBDTNM010000066.1:0-13045 GCA_039933735.1 bacterium
TACGACGACTTGAGCAAGCACGCGTGGGCCTACCGCCAGATGTCGCTCCTGCTTCGGCGCCCTCCGGGACGCGAAGCCTACCCGGGCGACGTCTTCTACCTGCACAGCCGCCTGCTTGAGCGCGCGGCGCGCCTCGAAGCCGGTGGTTCGCTGAGCGCACTGCCGATTATTGAAACGCAGGCGAACGACGTCTCGGCCTATATCCCGACGAACGTTATTTCCATCACCGACGGCCAGATTTACCTTGAATCCGACCTCTTCAACGGCGGTATTCGCCCGGCTATCAACACCGGACTCTCGGTGAGCCGGGTCGGTTCTTCGGCGCAGACCAAGGCGATGAAGACGGTGTCGGGCGGCCTCAAAGGCGACATGTCGCAGTACCGCGAACTCGCGGCATTCGCGCAGTTCGGTGCGAGCGACCTCGATGCTTCGACTCGACGGCAGCTGGAACGCGGCCAGCGTGCCACTGAAATGCTCAAGCAGGACCAATTCACGCCGCTGAGCCTCGCTGAGGAAGTCGTGGTCGTGAACTCGCTGACGAGCGGCATGTTGGACGACGTGCCGGTGGCGAAGGTTCGCGCGTTCGAAAACGAGCTTCGGAAGTTCCTTGGCAGCAACGAACGCGACTTGATGGCCGAAATCCAGGCAAGCCCAGTGATGACACCGGAACTTGCCGAACGGGTGAAGGCCGTGTTGCAGACGTTCAAGGACACCGTTCCGTACTAGGACACCCATCCGGGCCGCGGAAGCGCGGCCCGGGCGATTCGCAGCTGAGGCTGCCATTCAATCCGGAGACGGGACAGGCCAATGCCGACAATCCGCCAGCTTAAGCGCCGCATCCAGAGTGTGAAGAACACCGCGAAGATCACCAACGCGTTGCAGTTGGTCGCCGCTTCGAAGATGCGTCGTGCCCAGGACCGGGCCGGCCAGGCAAAGCCGTATGCCGAAAAGATGCGCCTCGTGCTTGCCAGCCTTTCCAGCCAGACACCGGAAGGCGACTCGGAAGATGGCGGGCTGCAGTCGTGGCTCACCACGCGGCCAGTGAAGAACATCGCGGTCCTCCATATCACGCCTGACCGTGGCCTCTGTGGCGGGTTGAACTCGAATATCAACCGCAGTGGCGGCACGTTCGTCGCCATGCAGCACGAACCGGTGCAAGTCGTCGCGGTCGGCAAGAAGGGCCGGGACTTTTTCACGCGAGCGCACGTGCACATCGCGGCGGAGTTCACGGACCTCGGTGACTACCCGACGCAGGCCGAGACCACCGGCATCACGCGCCTGATCATCGACGACTATCTCAATGGCACTGTCGACCGGGTGTACATCAGCTTTTCCGAGTTTGTTTCGACCGCGACGCAGCGACCAACCATCCGGCAGCTACTGCCGATTGAACCGCCCGCTGATGATGGCGAAGTCCAGGCCGGGATCTCCGACTACATCTTCGAGCCATCCCCAGAAGTGGTGCTTGCGCGACTGCTGCCACGCTACATCGAGATGCAGATCTACGAGGCTGTCCTCCAAAACGCGGCGAGCTTCCAATCGGCGCAGATGGTGGCAATGAAAAACGCGACCGATAACGCTAACGACATGACTCGCGAGCTGACGCTCGTCTACAACAAGACGCGCCAGGAACAGATCACGAAGGAACTTCTCGATATCGTCGGCGGTGCGGCCGCCCTGGAGGGCTAACCTGACCGGTTTTGCAGCGGTGATTTTCGATATGGACGGCGTCCTGGTGGACGGCGAGCCGCTGCATTTCGAGACGGTCAACGAACTCCTGGGGCGCGAGGGCAAGGCGATAACGCTCGACCAGTACAAGCCGTACATGGGCACGAAGACCGGCTGGGCCGACATGATTGCCGACTTCGGCCTCTCGAAACCGCGCGAGTATTACTCGCCCATCTATCGCGAACTCGTGCTCGCGCGCTATCGCGAACGGAGCCAGGCCCTCCCGGGAGCGCTTTCGGTCGTCACCGCGTTGCGGATGACCGGGACACGCCTGGGATTGGCGTCCTCGTCCATCCGGCCATGGGTCGAAGCCTGCCTGTCGAAGATTGGACTCGGTAACGCATTCGAAGTGGTAGTGACCGGATCCGAAATCGTCAACGGAAAGCCGGACCCGGAGATTTATCTGAAGGCGGCGGCGGACCTTGGTGTAAACGCCAGCGAATGCCTCGCGTTCGAAGACGCGCCCGCCGGCATCGAATCGGCGCACAATGCGGGCATGACGGTCTGGGCTGTGCGTACGGAATACACTCGCGGACTCCAGTTGCCGAACCCGGAGCGCGAATTCGAATCGCTGGCTGATGTCGACATCACCGACATCGTGGGGGTTGCCGCATGAGTGCTCTTGTTACCCGCGAAGACAACGGCGGCGTGACGACGCTGACCCTGAACCGGCCGGAATCGCTCAATGCGCTGAGCCCATCGATGTTCGTGGAACTGCGGGCGCATATTGATTCGATTGCGAGCCAGCCCGACACCATTGGCTGTGTCGTGCTGAGGGGCGCCGGCCGCTCGTTCTCGGCTGGAAACGACATCAAGGCGATCCAGTCGGGAGACCGTGCTCCTTCAGCGCACTTCCAGGCCGAGACAATCGATGCCCTGCAGGCGCTGCCACAGCCGGTTATCGCCGCCGTGAAAGGGCACTGCTACACCGGGGCGCTCGAACTCGCGCTCGGATGCGACTTCATTGTCGCGGGCGAATCAGCCCGCTTCGCCGACACGCACGGCAAGTGGTCCATGACGCCAACCTGGGGGATGAGCCAGCGGCTGCCGCGGCGAATTGGCGCGGCCCGCGCCAAGCAGATGATGTTTACCGGGACACCGCTGAGTGGGCCGGAAGCTGTGAACTTCGGGCTCGCCAACGTTTGCGTGCCCGATGACGACCTCGAGAAGACGGTGAGCGGGATGGCAGCGGCAATCGTCGCGAATTCCTGGCACACCATGCGAGCGGATAAATCGCTAGTCAACGAAGGGCAGGAGTTCCCGCTGCGCGAGGGACTCGCCTACGAACGCCGCACAAGCCCGGGCGCAGGCCCGGATATGGCCGAACGCCTGAAAGCGTTCGGAGCACGATAACGAACACCCCGGAGGGTTTCTCATGGTCATGACAGCAACGAACCAGGGACGAGTCGTCCAGGTCATCGGCACGGTGCTCGACATCGAGTTCCCTCCCGACAGGCTTCCGGCGATCAACAACGCCGTGAACGTCATCCGCGAAGATGGATCGTTCCTCGTCACGGAAGTGCAGCAGCACCTGGGGAACAACTGGGTACGCTGCCTGGCGATGGACACCACGGATGGTCTTCGACGCGACACTGTGGCGGTCGACACCGGTGCGGCTATCGCGGTGCCGGTGGGCGAGCAGTCGCTCGGCCGCATGTTCAACGTGCTCGGCAACCCGATCGATAACCTGCCAGCGCCGGAAGGCGGGCCCCGCTGGGGAATCCACCGCGATGCGCCAGCGTTCGACCAGCAGGAGACGACACCGTCCGTGCTCGAAACGGGCGTGAAGGTCATCGACCTCATCGCCCCGCTCGTCCGCGGTGGCAAGGTCGGCCTGTACGGCGGCGCGGGAGTCGGCAAGACGGTCGTCATCCAGGAACTGATCGCGAACATCGCCCGCGAGCACGGCGGTTACTCCGTGTTTGCCGGCGTGGGCGAACGTTCCCGCGAAGGCAACGACCTCTGGCATGAAATGCGCGAATCCGGCGTGCTCCCGAAAATGGCCATGGTCTTCGGCCAGATGAACGAGCCCCCGGGGGTGCGCCTCCGCGTGGCCCTTACCGGCCTCACGATGGCCGAGTACTTCCGCGACGAAGAAGGCCGCGACGTCCTCTTCTTCGTCGACAACATCTATCGCTACACGCTCGCCGGCATGGAAGTGTCGGCGCTCCTCGGCCGCATGCCTTCGGCCGTGGGTTACCAGCCGACGCTGGCCACCGAAATGGGCGACCTCGAAGAGCGCATCACTTCGACCAAGAAGGGTTCGATTACGTCGTTCCAGGCCATCTACGTGCCTGCCGACGACTACACCGACCCGGGTGTGGCGACGACCTTCGGACACCTGGACTCGGTCGTGGCGCTTGAGCGTTCCCTCGCGGAACAGGCGCTCTTCCCGGCGATGGACCCGCTGACATCGTTCTCTCGCGCACTTGAGCCGCGCATCGTTGGTGCCGAGCACTACGAAGTCGCCCGAGGCGTCCAAAGCGTGCTCCAGCGCTACCGCGACCTGCAGGACATCATCGCCATCCTGGGCATCGATGAACTTTCCGATGAGGACAAGCTCACCGTGGCCCGCGCCCGCAAGATCCAGCGTTTCCTCACCCAGCCAATGTTCGTCGCCGAGCAGTTCACGGGGACGCCTGGCGCGTACGTGGCTGTACGCGAAACCGTCCGTGGCTTCAAAGAGATCCTTGACGGCATGCACGACGGACTCCCCGAGCAGGCCTTCTACATGGTCGGCGGGATCGATGCGGCGGTCGAAAAGGGCCGTCAGCTGGCGGAGGCTTAACCGATGCCGCTCACGGTGGAAGTTGTGACCGCGGAGCGCGTCGTCCGCGTCGAACAGGGCGTGGACGTGCTCGTCGCGCCGGGCAGCGAAGGTCAACTGGCCATCCTGCCCCATCACGCCGCCCTGATGACGACCCTCGGTCCTGGTGAGCTGATCATTCGTCGCGCCCAGCAGGACGAATTGTTCGCGGTCACCGGCGGCTTCATGGAAGTCAGCAAGGACCACGTGACGATCCTCGCCGATGCATCAGAAGCGGCGGAGGAGATCGATGTCGCGCGTGCGGAAGCGGCCCGGGTGCGGGCAGAGGAGCGCCTTCGTCGCTACCGCGAACAGGGCGTCCGCGACGTCGATCTGGCGCGAGCGACGGGCGCCTTGCAGAGGTCACTTCTGCGCCTCAGGGTGGCCGGGAATCGGCGTCGCGCGCCGGGTCCACCGCGCGTCTAGATCAGTTCCAACTCAAACTCAACGAGCCCGTCGCAAGCGGGCTCGTTTTGCGTCTGGCGGATGCTCAGGCCCGTTGTTGCAGTTCGGCTAAGTGCTCTCGATGGTGCGCGCCGAGGCTTTCGAAGTAGTCCGCGTGCTCCTTGAGTTCCTCGTCCGTGACGGTGCGCAGGAACTCGATCATCGTTGTGTGCGCGGATTCGAAACGGGCTAGCACTGCCGCCTTGGTCTGGCCGCGAGCCCATTCGGCTTCCCTGGCGTTGTGCACCTCGAAGTCTGGCCAATCCGCCCCCGGGACGTAGCCGCTGCCGAACTTCCAGCCCGGCGGAAGCGCCTGGCGTCGGAAGAGCAGCGTCACAGCTCCTTCCACGGCTTCATCCCAAAAGGCGACGTGATTGACTAATTCCTTCGCCGTCCAACCTTGTTTCAACGGGGTGTCGAGAGCATTTTCGCCCAATTGGTCCACTGCTTCGTGGAACGGAGCCCAGGCGGCTTCGATTCGGTCCAACATCCGCTGGTTTGCTTCGGTCATCGTTCACTCCACGCTCAGAATGTCACTTAGAAGATAGCATCCGAGGTTTCGGAGACGGTATGGGCTGACGTGTTCGCCCCATTCGATCCCACCCCCTATGCTGACAATCGAGCAATGACGACACGGACTCGTGGTGGAAAGTATGTAGTCAAGGGTGGCGTCGTCCTCCGTGGTGAGGTCGTCATCTCTGGCGCGAAGAACCACGCGCTGGCAGCGATGTGCGCATCGCTGCTGACGACCGACGATTTAATCCTCGAAAATGTTCCCGACATCAGTGATGTTGACTCTCTTAGCGCGCTGCTGACGAGCCTTGGCGCCGAGGTTGGCCGGCTTCCGAACGGATCGCTTCGGCTGAACTGCGGCGGGGTGGACGTGTTCGAAGCGCCGACGGAACTGATCAGCGAAAACCGGGCGTCGTTCCAGGTGATGGGTCCGCTCATCGGGCGCCACGGCTATGCGGCTTCGGCACCTCCGGGTGGGGACGTCATCGGCCAGCGCCCAATCGACGTGCACCTCTCAGGATTCGAAGAGATGGGCGCGTCGGTCAGCCGGGAAGGCGAGCGGTTCGTTGCCCGGGCCCCGAACGGCCTGCACGGAACGCGCGTGTTCATGGACTATCCGTCGGTTTCGGGCACCCAAAACGTGATGATGGCCGCGACCCTGGCGCATGGCACGACGACCGTCGTGAACGCGGCCACGGAGCCTGAGGTGCAGGAACTCGCCAACCTGCTGAACCGAATGGGCGCCCGGATTTCTGGCATCGGAAGCCAGATGCTGGTGATTGACGGGGTCGAACGCCTGCACGGCACGACGGCGCGAATCATGCCCGACCGGATCGAGACCGGGACGTTTGCAATCGCCGCGGTCATGACTGGAGGCGACGTCCGAATCAAGGATGCGCCGACCGGGGTACTCGATGCGCTGGTGAACAAGCTCCGGGCGACGGGCGCGGAGATTGACGAAGGCGAAGGCGAACTGCGCGTGCGGAGAACCGCGCCAATTCGGTCGATCAGCTTCCAGGCGCTTCCGTATCCCGGCCTGGCAACCGACCTGCATGCACCCATGGCCGCACTTCTGACCCAGGCGAACGGGGTTTCAATCATCCACGAGCGCGTCTTCGATAACCGGATGCTCTACGTTTCGGAGCTTCGGAAAATGGGAGCGGAAATCGTCAGTACGGGGTCTTCGGCGATTGTTTCCGGGCCGACGCCGCTCCACGGGACGCGAGTTCGAGCGCTGGATGTCCGCGCCGGGGCAGCTGTCCTGCTGGCGGCTCTGGTGGCCCAGGGAACGACGATCATTGACGACGTGTATCATCTCGATCGTGGCTACGAGCATCTCACGGAGAAGCTCCATGGGTTGGGTGTGGAAGTGGAGCGCAACTAATGGCTTTGGAGTTCCTGACTCCGAAACGTGCCGGTATCGACCTTGGCACCGCAAATATCCTGGTTTACGTGAAGGGCCACGGCATCGTCGTAAACGAACCCTCCGTCGTTGCGCGGCATAATCGTGACAACGCAATTGTCGCCGTCGGCAACGAGGCACGGGCGATGCAGGGCCGCACCCCGGGTTCGATCAGCGTCATTCGTCCGATGCGCGACGGCGTCATCGCCGATTACCTGACCACGGAAGCCATGCTCCGCTACTTCATCGGCATCATTACCGGCCGATTCAATCTGATGCGGCCAGAAGTAATGGTGACGGTGCCGGCAGGCGTAACGAGCGTGGAGCAACGAGCTGTGCGTGACGCCTCAGAGCAGGCTGGCGCCCGAAAGCCGGCGCACCTCGTGCCGGAACCACTGGCGGCCGCGATTGGCGCCCAGGTGCCAATCGGCACCGCGCGCGGCAACATGGTGGTGAACATCGGTGGCGGCCGGGCTGAAGCTGCCGTGATTTCCCTGTTCGGCATCGTAGTAAGTGAATCCGTGCGCATGGCCGGAGACCGCATCGACGAAGCGATCATGGCCTACATTCGGCGCCGCCATAACCTGATCATTGGTGAACGCACGGCCGAAGAGATCAAGATCGCCATCGGAAGTGCCTTGCCAATCGACGAGGGGCTCGCGACGCAGGTGCGCGGCCGCGACCAGCTGAGTGGCCTGCCGAAGACGATTTCGCTGAACAGCATTGAGGTTGCACAGGCGATCCAGGACTGCCTGGGGACCATTGTGCAGACCGTACGCGCGGTGCTGGAGAAGACCCCGCCCGAGCTCGCCGCGGATGTCATCGACAGAGGCATCGTGCTCACGGGTGGTGGGGCGTTGCTTCGGCACATGGATGAACTCCTCACCCAGGAGACGGGCGTGCCGTGTTACGTCGCGGATAACCCGCTCGAGTGCGTGGCTATCGGCGCTGGCATCGCCCTGGACCACCTGGACGTTATCCGGCGGTCGTTGCCCACCGAGGAAGAGAATCTTGTTGGCCTGTTCCCCGGCCCGGATATGCGCTAGGCCAGTTTCTTTTTCCGTCCGCCGTTGAGCCAGAGCAGCGCTTCTCGCCTGGAGAGGCCCGAGAGTTGGGCTTCGTGCGCCGCGACAAAGGCGCGGACGGCATCGGCGTCGGTCTTGGAGTACTCGCGCAGCGCCCAGCCGATAGCCTTGCGAATGAAGAAGTCGGGGTGGCCAGCCTGAAGTTCGCAGTAGCTGAACAGGCGAGCGGAGTCCGTGCGAGCTTTGTAGCGAAGCTGGTGGAGGATCGCGGTCCGCACCACCCACAGGTTTGGGTCGAGGACCCAGGCGTCCATTTCCGATGCTAGCGAGGGATAATTCGCGACTATGGTTCCGACAACATGGGAGGCCAAGGCGTCCACGGTGTCCCACCAGGATTTCGTTGTGACTAACTCTCGGACCAACGGTAGCGCGGCTGGCGTGAGGAGTTTCGCGTTGGCGCTGAGGATCGCGACGGCGCAGTACTGGTACTCACGTTCATCGAGAGCCCAGAGGTCTCGCACGGTGGTCGCGAGGGAGGCTTCGTCGAAGGCCGGGATGCCTTTGAGCGCTAGCTTCTCCAACTGGACGCGGGCTGGATTGGGAATTCCCAAGAAGGCGAACTGGTCGCGCATATAGGCCGCCATGGCAGCGGCGCGCTCCGGGTCTCTGGCTGCTTCGAAGCGCGCACGGAGGGAGTTGGTCAGGCGAGCCGTGTTTGCGACCACCGGGACGATTGTAGAAGGTCAGGGGCGGATCGTGAGGACGGTGAGCTATCCGGCGTTGGACCGGTGAGGGCTACTTCGCGCCCGGATCGGAGCGCTTGATGTAGAAGGTCATGCTTTGCATGGCGAGGACCGGGTCGATGTGGCGGATGGTTACGTCGCGGGGGACGTGGGCAGTGATCGGGGCGTAGTTGAGGATGGCCTGAATGCCATAAGCGACCAGTTTGTCGACCACGCCCTGGGCATCGTTGGCGGGGACGGCGACGATGCCAATGTCGACGCGGTGGCTGCGGAGGAATCGTTCCAGTTCGTCGATCGGGTGGACGATGACGCCGCCGATTTCGCGACCGATAACGGCCGAATTGGCATCGAACGCAGCGACGATTTCGAAACCTTGCGGGCCGAAGCCGCCGTATTCGGCGATGGCCTGGCCGAGTCGTCCGACGCCGACAAGGCAGAGCCGCCATTGCCGGTCGATACCGAGGATCTCGCGGAGCGTCGTAAGCAAGCTGTTGACGTTGTAGCCCCGCCCCTGCTTGCCGAAACGGCCGAAGTAGCTTAGGTCCTTGCGGATTTGTGCGGGTGTTACATCGAGGAGTTCGCCAAGGGCCTGGGAACTCACCACGGTCTCGCCACGCATCGCCAGTTCAGTCAGGGCGCGTGCATAAACGGGGAGACGGTTGATTACGACTTCGGGGATTTCGAGGCTCATGGCGGCGGTTGTGAAATCCGTAACTTTCGAGCGACTATAGTCTGCCGTTCGCGCGACGGTCAATTTCGAACCGAAAGACGTTACACGCTGATTACAAATGATCCGACTGGCGAAAGGCCGAGGCAATCGCATCGCCCACCATTGCGTCGTCGGCCGGAAGAACGGTCCGTGGATCGAGGAGCACGAGGTCGTTCGAAATTCGGCCGATGACCGGGACGGGAGCGGCTCGCAGACGCCGGGCGGTTTCTTCCGCTCCCCAAGAGGCGCTAAGGGCGGTGGCGAACGTGTCGACGCCTTGCCCGGGGAGAGATCCGCCGCCGACCATTGTGCGCGAGGGAATGACGGCGCTGTCGTCTCCCGCGAGGCGCGCCCATTTTCGGGCGCGGGCGCGCAGCGACGATGGTTCCATCCTCAACATTTGCCAGATAGGGACTTCCGAGGCTTCTCGGTGCATGAGGTAGGAGTGGAGGGTGGCGTTGAGGCCGGCGATACCGAACTTATCGAGGCGAAGGGCGCGCGCGAGCGGGTGGCGCCGCAAGTCTGCTATGAGTTCGCGCCGGCCGACGATTATCCCGGCTTGTGGGCCGCCGAGGAGCTTGTCGCCGCTGAAGAGCGCGAGGTCGACGCCTGAGCTCAGCGACTCCTGGACCGTGGGCTCGTGTTCGAGGCCGTAGTCGCGCGTATCTACGAGGCAGCCGCTACCGAGGTCGTCGATCAGGAGGGCGCCGTTCCGATGAGCGACCTCTGCGAGTTCGTTGCTCGTCGGTTCGGTGGTGAACCCGACGACTTTGAAGTTGGAGGCGTGGACGCGAAGTATTGCCGCGGTGTTCGGGCCAATGGCGGCTTCGTAGTCGCGGGCGTAGGTGCGATTGGTCGTGCCGACTTCGATGAGCGTTGCGCCGCTCTCGCGGAGGACATCCGGGATCCGGAATCCACCGCCGATCTCGACTGCCTGTCCGCGCGAAACGATGACTTCGCGGCCGCGGCAAAAAGCCTGGAGCACCATGAAGAGTGCGGCGGCATTGTTGTTTACGGCGATTCCGTCTTCGGCGCCGGTGGTCTGTTGGAGCAATTTGCGGACGTGCTCATGGCGGCTCCCACGGACGGCTGCTTCGAGGTCGTATTCGAGGTTCGAAGCGGCGGCGACTTCTGCCATCGCGGCCAGCGCTTTCTGGCTCAGGGGGGCTCGACCGAGGTTCGTCTGGAGGATGACGCCGCTTGCATTGATGACGCGTTGGAGCGAGGGCCGGGATTTGCTGTCCAGACTCTGCGAGGTGCTGAGGGCCATTTCGGCAGCTGTTGGTTGCGTGCCGTTCGGGGTGGCTTTCCGCGCCTCCTGGAGCTGATCGCGGATGGCCGCGACAACGAGGTCGTGCGGTTCTGCACGAGAGCCGAGCGCAGCGAGCACGGCATCGACGGAAGGCAAGTTACGGCGTGGATCCGTGGGCATTGGTGAAGTCTACCGTGCGAGGTATCGACCGGGGGCTGGCTGGCCATTGATTCTCTTCGTTCGTGTGTCATCCTCGATTGACCACGTTTGGATAACCGTTGACGATAACTCTACCCAATCCCTCGGAGCATTCTGTGAACCTGCGGATCCCCGGCCCGACGCCGTGTCCGGAAGATGTCCTTGCCGCTGGCGCCGGCCAGATGATGAACCATCGTGGACCCGAATTCGCCCAGATTCTGCGTCGGGTAACCGATGGCCTGAACTGGGTGTTCGGTTCCTCCAGCGATGTCCTGTCGTTTACTACCTCGGGTACTGGCGGTCTTGAGGTGGCCATCGTCAACACGCTCAGCCCCGGCGATAAGGTGCTGGCAATCTCCATTGGCTCGTTCGGGGACCGAATCAAGAGCATCGCCAAGACGTATGGCGCCGACGTGGTGAGCTACTCGACCGAATGGGGCGAGACAGCGGACCCCGTGGTCGTCGGCCAAATGCTCGATGACGACAAAGATATCAAGGCCGTGCTGGTGACTCACAACGAGACTTCCACCGGCGTGACAAACCCGCTCGAGGCGATCGCGAAAGAAGTGAAGAAGCGCGATCGACTGATCATCGTGGATGCGGTGAGCAGCATGAGCTCGATCCCGTGCCCGGTTGAACGGTGGGACCTTGATGTGGTGGTCAGCGGTTCCCAAAAAGGCTGGATGGTGCCGCCGGGCCTCGCCTTCGTGTACATGAGCGAACGCGCCTGGGCTGCGAATGCTGAGGCGAAGATGCCGCGCTTCTACTTCGATGCGGCAAAGGCGCGGGACTCACTTGCCAAGCTTCAGAATCCGTGGACCCCTGCGCTGTCCATCTATTACTCGATGGATAAGGCGTTCGAACTGCTGCGGGCAGAGGGCCTCGAAGGCATTTTCACGCGGCACGAAGACATTGCCGAGTACACGCGGGAACGCGTGAAGGGCATGGGAATGAAGCTCGTGCCGGTGAACGAGCAGTTCGCTTCGAACACCGTCACCGCCGTCTGGTGGCCTGATGGTGTCGATGGGAAAGCGATCAGCAAGCGCGCCCGGGAAGAATTCGGCGTCGTCCTCGGTGGTGGCCAGGGCAAGCTCGACGGCAAGATTTTCCGCGTCGGCCACCTTGGCTGGGTGCAGAAGTCGGATGTTGCAGAAGCGCTCGATGTCGTGGAGAAGCTGCTCGCGTAGCTGTTCCAGTCGAACCGAACGAGAAGGCCATGCAGATTGCATGGCCTTCTTCGATCATGCATACTGCATGAACTATGAACGCAACAGAGTTCAGCGCGAAACGGACCGCCCTGGAGCTTTCGCAGGCCGGTATAGCCTCGGCCCTGGGTGTGGACCAGGGGACGATCAGCCGGTGGGAGTCGGGCAAGACGCGAATCCCGGCCGCCATCGAACTCGCGCTGGAAAAACTGAGGGAGAATCGAACCATGGCAGATGAACGACGGCCCCGCATCCTGATCGCCGACCCCGTTGCGCCCGAGGGCATCGAACTGCTGCGCGCGATTGGCGACGTTGAGGTCAAGACTGGCCAGTCCGCAGATTCGCTCGTGGCCTCGATTGAGAACTACGACGCGCTGGTGGTGCGAAGCGAGACGAAGGTTACTCGCGCCATCATCGAGGCTGGAGTGCGGCTGCAGGTAATTGGCCGCGCAGGCGTTGGGGTCGACAACATCGACCTGGACGCGGCGACGGAACGCGGCGTGATTGTCGTGAATGCGCCCCAGGGAAACACGATTGCGGCCGCGGAGCACACGATTGCGCTGCTGATGGCACTGGCGCGGCACATCCCGCAGGCGGACGCTTCGATGCGGGCGGGCAAGTGGGACCGGAAGACCTATGTAGGCACGGAAGTGCGGGGGAAGACGCTGGGCGTCATCGGCCTTGGGCCGATCGGGTCGGAGGTTGCGCGTCGCGGGCTGGGGCTGGATATGCGTGTGCTCGCCCACGACCCGTACGTCGCCGAAGAGCGTGTGCGAGCACTGGGTGCGGAGCCCGCCGATTTCGAAGGCCTGATTGCGACCGCGGATTTCATCACGGTCCATGTCCCGATGACCGCGACTACGAAGGGCATGATTGGCGCTGAACAGTTCGAGCGGATGAAGAACGGCGTCCGACTGCTGAACGTGGCGCGCGGCGGAATCATTGATGAGGCCGCGCTGGCGGCGGCGGTGCAATCCGGGAAGGTCGCCGGCGCGGCGATCGATGTCTACACGGCGGAAC
>JBDTNM010000067.1:0-12942 GCA_039933735.1 bacterium
GGATCGACAACTTCGTAGCCATCCAGGCCGTGGTTATCGAGCGTCTGCCGGGTGAAGTCCGCGCCCGTATCGTCGCAGACTCCAAACTTGTGAAGTGAACTCCGAGCCACTCGCCAGCGGTTTCCTCGCACGGCTCCACGGCTGCGGCGCTTCCGGACTGTTCCACTGTGGCAGCGTCTCTATCGTCGTCATCGTGTTGCTGGCGCCACCGGGCCGAGCGTGCCGTTAATCGGTCGTTCGCTTCGCGAACTGAAGACCTGCTGACTTCACGTCATTTGCACGAACTGTTCGATCAGCGCGCAGGCCGTTTCTGGTGCGTCTTCCTGGATAAAGTGGCCCACTCCGGGCAGCGTGACGACCGGTCCTCGCGGCCAGGTCGAACGAAACGCACCGACTGAAAATTCGGTTGGAATCGCACGATCCTCTTCGCCGTGGATGTACATGGCTGGTTTTGCAGCAAGCGCTGGCAAGTTCGCCATGTGTTCGATCATCACTGCGGCGGTTTCCGGTGTGCCGATGTTCGCCGGGAAGGCCAACGCCCCCTTGCAGTCAGCGGGAGTAGGAAAGGCCAAGGCATAGGCGCGAACCCAGTTTTCGTCTACCTGGCCGCTCCGTTCGAAACCGATGCGCTTCATCACCGACAGGATGGTGCCGCCGAGGTTAGAGATCACGGCATGGCTCTCTTCGGTCTGTACCCATTTGAACCACGGGTAGTCACGGACAGTTTCTACGCCTGCCGGCGGCTGGCCGGGGACGCCGGTGTTCATGAAGCAGAGGCGGCGTACAAGTCCCGGATAGCGCAAGGCGAACCCGGTCACGATCGGGCCGCCCCAGTCCTGGGCGACGAAGGTGATGTCCGTAAGGTCGAGGTGCTTGATGAGCGCTTCGAGGTTGTCGACGTGGTCACGAATGGTGTAGTCGCGGTCCTGCGGAGTCGCGCTTTTCCCGAAACCCATCAGGTCGGGAACGACAACACGACCGTACTTTGCCAGCCGAGGGATGAAATTGCGGTAGAGGTAACCCCAGGTGGGCTCGCCGTGCAGACAGACGAAGGTTTCCGTTCCGGTGCCCGGCTCATCGACAAAGTGCTGTCGAAAGCCGTGGCCGTCGAAGTAGTGGGGAGCGAACGGCCAGGTGCCCTCGAAGTCCTCATGCTCGGGGATCATTGGAACCACCTCTCGGCTCTTTTGCCCCGGATTCTGGATGGGCTAAGGCGTGGAGTAAACGACCGGAGAACCTCCGGGGCGCGTACCCACGAACGCAGCAGACTGACCGAATGACCGACGCTCCGATCATCACCGGCTATGTGGCTCCCCTGCGCGGCCACGGGGCGACGGCGCTGTTGCTCGGCGCCTTCTTTGCGGTGGTTATCGCGGCTGCGGGTGCTGCCGGCCCGAACCTCGCCCTCATCCTCGTCGGCCTGGGCGGCGTCGTTGGGTCGCTGTCGGGTCTCTATCTCTACTGGAGCTTCATGCGGAGGAAACCCGCGGTCTTCGTCTACCCGGACCGGGTTGAGTTCGTCCGGGGCCACCGCAGGGGCGTGGTGCCGTTCGCTTCGGTCACCAACGTGCGGGCGCTGCAGTGGGGCGGCAGCCTTTACCCGTACACGCGGGCGGCGCGCTTCATCATCCTCGAAACGAACGGCGACGAGTGGCAGTTCGGACCCGAAGTTGCGAATTGCGAACGTGTGCAGGAAGAAGTGATTCGGGCGATGGATGAGGCAAGAGAGCAGACTGTCTAACGCTTTTTGGAGCCGGAGGAAGTCGCTCTCTGCAGCGCCTCATGGCTATGATCGAAGTCCGCTCGGGCGGCCGACGTACTGAAAGATGGGAGACGAAATGAACCCGACGAACAATGAGGCATCGGCTAAGATCAGCGCACGGATACAGGACTTGCCTGACTGGCGCGGCGCGACCCTCGCGCGCCTCCGAGAACTGATCCTGGAAGCCGACCCGGCGATCGAAGAAGAGTGGAAGTGGGAGAAGCCGTCGTCCGGCGGGGTACCCGTCTGGTCCCGCGACGGCATCATTTGCACCGGCGAAGTCTACAAAGAGTGGGTGAAACTGACGTTCTTCCGTGGGGCGTCGGTCGATGATCCGAAGAAGCTGTTCAACTCCAGCCTCGAAGGCGCGACCCGCCGGGCGATCGATTTTCGCGAAGCCGAAAAGATCGATGAGGCCGCCTTCAAAGCGTTGATTCGCGCCGCGGCGGCCGTGAACTCGGCGGCGAAGTCCAGCAAGAAGAAGTAGAGCCTGGGACTCCCGCCCTAGTCGGCGGGAGTTGGGAACGGCAACGGTTTCAGGTGCTTTGTTAGCGGCCGCGCAGGGTTGCCGGCGACGGTTTCGCCATCGGCCACATCTTTGGTGACTACAGATCCAGCACCGACGACGGCCCCGATGCCGATGCGTTTGCCGGGGAGCACGACCGTGCCCGCCCCGATGAATGCGCTATCGCCGATCACTACTCCGCCGGGGAGCGTGACGCCGGGACCGAGCTGCGCGGCGGTGCCAATCCTGCAGTCGTGGTCGATGGAACAATTGGCATTGAGGAAGGCGAGATCGCCGATCACGGCTTCCGGGGCGATCACACAGCCAGCCGCGATGAAAACGCCGGGGCCGATGCGAGCGCGGGTCGAAATGACGGCCGCGGGATGAACGGCCGATCCGAGTTGTCCACCAGCCACGGAGATCGCGGCGGCCAATTCGCAACGCTCAGTCGAATCGCCCATGGCAGGCATGAATTCGACTCCAGGGGCGACGACCGTCCGCCAGGCCTCGATGGGGCCGAGCAGCGGAACGTCGGTCGGAAGGGGAGGGTCGTCATCATCGAAGACACCCGCGACGTGGCGGCCGGCAGCAAGGAGTGCATCGAGCAGATCGCGGCCCTGGCCACCGCTCCCGAGGATCAGGTAGATGGGCGGCAGGCTCACGACTGGCTCCTGAAGTTTCCCGGAAGTGTACCGCCGGGAGAGTTCGCAACGAATCTGAAATCCCGGATGTCGCCTTTTTGTGCGCTTTGTATGGCTCGAGGCGCACGATAGTCCCATGCTCGACAAAGACACCATCCCCCTCGGCGCCCAGGTCTTCTCCCGCGACGGAGTCGGGTTCGGGGAGGTCCAAGAGGTGACCGACTCAGCAGTTGTTATCGGTCGGGATTTTGGCCCGCTGGTTCGCGTCCCGTTTGCGAAGTTCGCACGGGGTCACACCGGGAGGCTTCTAATGCTGTTGGATGCCGCCGACCTCCGTGAGCCTGGCCGACGCCTCCTCTTGACGGTGCTGCGATGACGCATTTCAAGGGTGGCGACCGCGTCTATACCAGCGATGGCAAGCTCCTCGGCACGGTGACCGAGACGCGCGGCGATCTGTTCAAGCTCGATGTTCCTCTCGCTGTGGACTATTGGCTTCGCACTGACGAGGTGGTGCAGGTGGAACACGGCTCGGTCTTGATGAACTTCTCGGAAGCTGACATGACCCACCATCGCATCGAAGCGGGAGCCGCGTAGGGCACTTCCGTTGAACGTTCCGGTAGCATGCGCGGATGGCCTACTCGCTTCGACCCGCGCTGAAGGACGAGTTCGAGCCTCTCTACGCGATCCATGCGCGGGCGATAGGCCCGTACGTGGTGCAGACGTGGGGATCCTGGGACGACGCGTGGCAACGAGCGCATTTTGCAGAACATTGGCCGCCCGATAAGCAGGCCATCGAAGTGGATGGCGAACTGGCAGGCTTCCTGGAAGTCGAAGAGCGTGGCGAATCTCTCTGGGTTTCGAACATCGAGCTCTCCCCGGATGTGCACGGCCGGGGCGTGGGTTCGGCTATCCTGCGGGCAATTCAACGAGACGCGCTGGAGCGTGGACTTGGGGTTGGTCTCCAGGTTCTGAAGGTGAATCCAGCCCAGCGCCTGTATCGTCGCCTGGGGTTCCGCGAAGCCGGCGAGACCGAGACCCATTTCCAAATGGCCTGGGAGGGATCAATGCAAAGCACCGTTTCCGAACGAACGATCACGGCGTTTCTCGATGGCGAAGATAGCCCCACTATCTCCAACCCGATCCATTCAACTGAAATCGCCGCTCAATACGGATTCCGAGGCGCGCTGGTTGGGGGCGTGACGGTGTATGGCTGGCTGACGCCGGTGATCATCGAAGTCCTCGGTTCGCGGTGGCTGAACGATGGCTGGGCCGACGTCCGCTTCCGGCGTCCCACCTTCCCCGGCGATGTGATGACTGCGCGGGCCGAACTCAGCGCCGACGGCAATGCCGCGGTAGCGATGGTTAATCCGGAGGGCATCGCAACGATCGAGGGGAGCGCCGGCCTCGGCAAAGCGCCATGGTTCGACGAACTCACTGCCCCGCCGGCTGAACCCGCTGAACCCAAGCCTTCATCGCTACCCGTCCTGACGCTGGAGAACGCACCGACTGGACAACGACTTCGCGCGATGCTGTTGCCCTGGCTAGCGACCGATGCCTCCAGCTACGCGACGAATCTCCAAAAGGACACCTCCGAGCGCTTCAACGGCTCAGCAGCGTTGGTCCACCCGGGATGGATTGCGGCGCGGATGACTCCGCTGCTCAAGCATTCGTACGACTACGGCCCTTCGATCCACATCAGGACACAGGTCCAACATCTTGCGCCGGCGGTTGCTGGCCAGGCGTTCACCGTGACCGGGACGTTCATCCGCGCATACGAGCAGAACGGACACCGCGTGGCGGAACTGGACGGGTCGTTGCTGGCGGAAGACGGCGTCGAACTCGCCCGGCTGCGGCACACGACGATCTTCCGGATTCGCGCGCCGAAGGCTTAGATCAGCTGGTTCGGGTGGCTTCGTATTCCTTGAGCAGTGCCTTCGGTGCTGAGGCGAGAAACGCTTCCGTCACGAGCTGCTGGACCTGGGGCCAGTCGATGGGCTCACGATCCAACCGCATCCCCACCCATCCCCAGCGCGCCATGTATGCCGGGAGGTAAAAGCGGACCGGATCGAGGTCCACGAGCGCTGCTTGAACGCCGGGCATGGCCTTGCAGTTGATTCCAACGACGCCGTCGCCGTGGTGGTCGTTGAGGAAGTAACAAAACGCCTTGGTCTTGGCCATGAAGGCGGAATGCACCGGGTTCTCGATGCGTTCGGAGGTCCCGGGAAACGCGAGAGCGATCTCACGGACGCGCGAGCGTAGAGCTTCCGGGTCAACGGTCATGCAGGAATGATAGCCGACGCGAGCAAGTCCGCGTCGCCGCCGGGTTTTACTCCTGGGCTGTACGATCACGAGCGCGTTCGGTGTCGTTGGACTGTGCAAATCTACCATCGAATGGCAGATTTACACAGCTAGACGCCCGCTCACCGCGGGCCTACCCCGTCCTTCGGGCGGCGTTCCAACGCCAGAGGCTATCGATCGGCATGAGCGTGAGTTTCGGGCCAGCGGGGAGAACCTCCTCGCCGGTGTACAAGACGATCCCCCGGACGAAGCGGTCGCCCAGCTGGTCGCGCAAGGCCTCGAGGCCTCGAGTGTCGCGCCTATCGATGCGCGAGCCAGCCTTCACCTCAACGCCGACCACCCGGCCATCCCGGGCTTCGAGCACGAGATCGACCTCGGTGCCGGTGCTCGTGCGGAAGTGCATGGGGGCCGGGCGCAAATCGCTCCAGGTGATTTGCTTGCGGACCTCGCCCACGACGAACGCCTCGAGCATCGCACCCGCGAGTTCCGGAAACCGACCAACGCGGTCAGGCGTGGCCTCAACGAGGTACGCGGCGAGGCCGGTGTCGTTGAGGAAGAACTTGGGGCTCTTGACCAGCCGGCTTGTGAGGTTTGCCGACCAGGCTCGCAGTGGCGAGAGCAGGAAGAGGGTCTCAAACAGGGCGAGGTAGCGATTGAGTGTGGCGACCGGCATGCGCAGCTCGCGCGAAATCTCGGCGACGTTCGCGAGGTTGGCCGTGCGAGCAGCGACGAGCCGGAGCAACGTCGGCAACTGGCTGATGTGCTCCACACTCGCGAGGTCACGGACGTCGCGCTGAACGAGCGTAGTGATGTACGAGTCAAACCAGCGGTTACGGCGGGAGATTGTGCGGCCGAGAGCCTCGGGGTAGCCGCCGGCAAGGGCCCTTCGCACGTAGTCGTCGCGGCGCAGCGAGGACGGCGGCAATGCCGGCGTCAGCGCCTCATCGAAGGCCGCGTCGACGAAGCCCTCGCGGGTGCCCTCGATCTCCCCCTGCGAGAGCGTCCCGAGCGACACAATCTCCACGCGTCCCGCCAACGACTCGGAGACTTGAGGCATGGTGAGATAGTTCGCCGAACCGGTGAGCAGAATGCGTCCCGGACGGCCATCGCGGTCGACGTTGCGTTTGACCGCAAGGAAGAGGTCCGGCAATCGCTGGGCCTCATCAACGATGAGCAGCCGGGAGTCCGAACGGGCGACGAAGGCCGTCGGATCGGCGCGGGCCTGGTCGAACGTGGCGGGGTCGTCGAGCGTGAGGTAGGCGCCGTCGCGCTGCTCGGCAATTACCTGGGCGAGCGTGGATTTGCCGCACTGGCGCGGGCCAGCGAGGTAGACGACCCTCGTATCGGCGAGGGCCTCATCCACAGAGACGTCGGAATTGCGGCCGTACATCTGTGTAATTCTACCATTGAGTGGTAGATTTGCACAGTCGTTACACGCCCAGTTCGCCCAGGATAACCTGATTTCCGGATGGACAACTGTGTAATTCTGCCACTCACTGGCAGAATTACATGGGTAGCTGCCCAGGCAACACTCGCGTCTTGCGAGGCGATGAACGGGATGGCAGAGTTACCGCGCTCGACAATCGGGGGCTGAAATGACGTACGAACAGATCCTCACTGAAATCAACGGCCGCGTTGGCGTGATACGCCTGAACCGCCCAGAAAAACTCAACGCCTGGACGGGCCAGATGGGCGAAGAGATCCTCGACCAGGTGGCCGCCTGGAATTCGGATCCGGCGGTCGGGGCGATCCTGGTTACGGGCGAGGGACGGTCGTTCTGCGCCGGCGCGGATGTCGGTGGGTTCGCGAACCGGGCGCAGGAGAATGCCAAAGGCTCGGGCGAACCATTGCGCCGGGGCGGCGCGAACTTCACGCACGCCATTCGGGCCGCCAAGCCGACCATCGCAGCAGTGAACGGCTATGCGGTCGGGATTGGCCTGACGATGATCCTCCCGTTCGATGTGCGCATCGCTTCCACCCGGGCGCAGTTGAGTATTCGCTTCATCAAGATGGGTTTGATGCCCGAGCTCGGATCCACGCGGCTCCTGTCGCAAATCGTCGGCCTCGGGAGTGCCACGGACATGTGCCTGACGGGCCGGATGGTGGGAGCCGAAGAGGCGCTACGGATGGGCCTGGTGAGCGCGGTGACGGAACCGGACGCCCTGTTCGAAACGGCGCTCGCGAAGGCGACGGAAATTGCGGATAACCCGACGCGCGCGGTGATGATGATCAAGGAACTCTTGAACAAGAACCCGCTGGACGGCGACCTCGAAGCGGTAATGGAGCGGGAGGGGCTGCGCGACCAGATCGCTCGCCGGTTGCCCGACCATACGGAGGCGGTGACCGCGTTCATGGAGAAGCGGCCGGCGCAGTTCAACCGCTGAGTTCGGGGCCAGAGAGCATCCAGGTCCTGGCGCGCTAGTTCTTTCGCACGCCAATCCTGACTTTCGTGCCCTCCAGGTCCTGCTCCGCGCTGTGGACTTCTGACGGCGGCTCTTCTGACAGGAGTGACGTCGTGAGCGTCTCCGCGCTGATGTACTCGCCTTGCGTTCCGAGCACGCGGACGACATCTGCATCGCCTGCCACCCAGGTGGTGATGCGGTCGGCGAGGTCGAAGCCGGCTTCCCGGCGCATGTCCTGGATGCGACGGACAAGCTCGCGGGCAAGCCCTTCGTCGGCGAGTTCCGGAGTGATCGCTGTGGTAACCGCGACGGTGTAGCCAGCCTCTTGCGCGGCCGCGAACCCATCGGTGTCCTGCGCCTGGAGGAGGATGTCTTCCGCTTCGAGTTCCTTGCCGGCGACGACCACGGTGCGGCCGCGACGGACGGCTTCGGCTACCTCGACGGGCGCCAGTGAAGCGAGGCCGGAACGGATGGCCTGCACCTCTGCCCCGTACTTTTTGCCCAGCACCGGGAGATTCGGCTTGACGTCGTAACGGACGACGGCGGTCTCGTCATCGAGGAGCGTCAGCGTCTTGGCGTTGAGTTCTTCGAGGACAAGATTGGCGTTCTTGCGCAGCGACTCCGCCTCTTCCGATGTCCGCACTTTGACGAGGACCTCGGCCAGTGGCTGCCGCACCTTGATCTGGGCCTTGGCTCGCGCAGCCCGGCCGAGCGAGCAGACGCGCTTGACCAACTGGGTCTCCGCGTTGAGGCGCTCATCGATTGCCCCCATGTCCGCGAGCGGCCAGTGCGCCAGGTGGACGCTCATCGGCGCGGAAGGGTCGTTCGCCGCGACCAGGTTTCGGTAGAGTTCCTCTGCGACGAACGGGGTGAACGGCGCAATCAGCTTCGAAACCGTCACGAGGGCCGTGTAGAGCGTGTCGTAGGCGCTTTGCTTGTCGGCGTCGCCTTCGCTTGCGCCCCGCCAGAAACGGCGCCGGCAACGCCGGACGTACCAGTTCGAAAGGTCATCGACGAAGCCTTCGATCGCTCGGGCCGCATCGGTTGGGTCGAACTCTTCGAGTTCTTCGGTGACTTTCAGAACGAGCGCATTGAGTTCGCTCAAAAGCCAGCGGTCGATCTCCGCTGAGGGCCGACCGCTGACGGCTGACGGCTTATAGCCATCGATGTTCGCGTAGCTGACGAAGAACGAGTAGGTGTTCCAGAGCGTGAGCAGGAAGCGGCGCAGGCCCTCTTCGACAAGCGCTGAGCTGAAGCGTCGCGAGGACCCGGCGGGACTGGCCGTGTACATGTACCAGCGCACGGCGTCGGCGCCGAGCTGGTCGAGCACGGCAAACGGTTCGACCGTGTTGCCTTTGCTCTTCGACATCTTGGCGCCCTTTTCGTCGTTGATGTGGCCAAGGCAGATGACGTTTTTGTAGCTGATGCTCTCGGGGATGGCCTCGCAGGCCGCGAGCATGGTTGCCTCGGCGTGGAGCGTGTAGAACCAGCCGCGGGTCTGGTCGATCGCCTCGCAGATGAAGTCCGCCGGAAAGTGCTTGAGGAACTCCTCTTCGTTTTCGAAGGGGTAGTGCCATTGGGCGTAAGGCATGGCGCCGCTGTCGTACCAGGCGTCGGCCACTTCGGGGACGCGCCGGGCATCGCCGCCGCACTTTTCGCACTTCAGGATGAGTTCATCGATGAAGGGGCGGTGGAAGTCGTCCATCGCTTCGGCTTTGGCCGGATCCTTGGCGTGGGCGATGATCTCGACCTTCGAGCCCATGCACATCGTCTCGCCGCAGTCTTCGCACTTCCAGAACGGAAGCGGGGTGCCCCAGTAGCGTTCGCGGCTGACGGCCCAATCGATGTTGTTTTCCAGCCAGTTTCCGAAGCGCCCGCTTTTGATGTGCTCCGGGTACCAGTTGATGCGGCTGTTGCCTTCGAGCAGCGATTCCTTTTGTTTGGTCGTGCGGATGTACCAGCTGGGCTTCGCGTAATAAAGGAGGGCGGTGCCGCAGCGCCAGCAGAACGGGTAGGTGTGCTTGCGGGTCTCGCGGCGAAGCAAGAGGCCGCGCTCGGCGAGATCGCGTTCGACATCCTTATCGGCGTCCTTCACGAACTTGCCCGCCCCGGGAAGGCCCTCCGACATGAGGCCGCGCAGGTCCACCGGCTGCATGAACAGCAGTCCATGCTTCTTGCCTTCGGAAAAGTCTTCCGCGCCGAAGGCCGGCGCGATGTGGACGATCCCCGAACCGTCCTCAAGCGACACATAGTCGGCGGCGATGACGCGCCGGCGTCCGTCGGTGTGCTCTTCTGCGACTCGCCGGGCGGCTGCGACATCGCCGGTGGTGCGGGTCATCTGAAGGCGCGTTTCGCGGTCGAACCAGCCGAAATCGTGGCCGTTCAGTTCTGGCCGATAGAGTGGCTCATATGGCAGGCCGACCATGAGGTGTCCATAGAGGCTTGCGACGCGCTCGACGCCCGGCAGCACCTTTTCCGCCAGGTCGATGGCAACGACGAGGTATTCGCCGTCGACCGGGTAGATGCCGTAGACGGCGTCCTCTTTGACGGCGAGGGCGGTGTTGCCCGGCAGCGTCCACGGCGTGGTGGTCCACGCGACGAGCGAAATCGGCCCCGGCTCCGGCAGGAGTTCGTGGTGCTTCACGACCTGCGCGGTAAACACCGCGGGATCCACCCGGAACTTCACGAACACGCTGGGGTCCGGGGTGTCGTCCTGGTAACCCTGGCTGACCTCGTGGTCGCTCAGGCTGGTGCCGCAGCGCGGGCAGTGGGGCGTGACGCGGTAATCCTGGTAGACGAGCCCGTGATCCCACATCTGCTTGAAGATCCACCAGCAGGTTTCGATGTAGTCGTTGCTGTAGGTGACGTAGGGGTTGTCGTAATCGGCCCAGAAGGCGATGCGCTCGCTCAGCCGCGTCCATTCTTCGACGTAGCGCGTGACGGACTCCTTGCACTTCGCATTGAAGGCGGCGATGCCGTATTGCTCGATCTCCGGCTTCGACTTGAGGCCGAGTTCCTTTTCGATTTCGAGTTCAACCGGCAGGCCGTGCGTATCCCAGCCGCCCTTTCGGGGCACGCGGTAACCCTGCATCGTCTTGTAGCGCGGGATGAGGTCTTTAAAGACGCGCGAAAGCACGTGATGGATGCCGGGGCGGGCGTTCGCCGTCGGTGGCCCTTCGTAGAAGATGAACATCTTGTCGTCAGGGCGCTCTTCGACGCTGCGCCGGAAGATGGCGTTTTGCTGCCAGAAGGCAAGGACTTCCTGCTCCAGGGTTGGGAAGCTGACGCGAGTGTCTACCGGTTTGAACATGATGAATTACCTGCTTCAGAGGATTCCGTGCAACCGGCGGCACGATCGCATTCGTACCATCAGACGCAATGGATCGCAGCAGGAGAGGCAAACAAAAAGCGCCCATCCCACCAGGGACGAGCGCTGCAGCCCGCGGTACCACCCTGTTTTCCTTCCGAAGAAGGACACTCGTGAGGCGCAACCACGCCTCTGCCCCTGCTAACGGTGGGCGTCCGTCCGGGTCTACTCAAGGCAAGGAGCCTTTTTCGGCCGGAGGCTCGGGAGGGATATTCTCGCCTTGGTCCCGCGCCCCCTCACACCGTACAGGGCTCGCTAACCGGAACGCCGGGCGGTACTCGTCTCCGTCACTGCCGCTACCCGCCAGTGAAGCAGTGTGCGAGGCTGCATGTCAATAATGAACCGCCGAATGTTTATCGCGGCCGTGATCAGTGTGGCATTCGGCCTGCTGGCCGCGGCCTGCGGCGGCGATGACGACATCACGATCATCCACCCCGCCACTTCGACGCCCGCGGCAGCGCAGGCGAGCGCAACACCGGACCTGGGGAACCAGCCGACTGAGTTCCGGGTCGCGTTCATCAACCTGATGAGCCCAATCTCGCTGGACGCCACGAACACGTCCGCCTCCGACACCTTCGATGCCCGCCTCACCCTGGTGATCGACCAGCTGAAGGAGTTCAAGCCAGACCTCGTCGCCTTCAATGAGGCCACGAAGACGAACCTCCACGGCAGTGTCGAAGACCGAATGGTGAAGGAACTGAAGCTGGAGTCGGTCTACATCACGGCGAAGCCGTGGTACGTCGGGCTTTCGAAAGATCAGAACGCTGAGATTGCGCAGCAGGTCGGATTCCAGGAAGGCGAACTGGTGCTCGTCCGCAGCGACCGCTTCCCAATCCTCGGATACGAAAAGACCTGGCTGAATCCGCGCACCTCCGAGGCGGAAGGCCCGGGCGTTCTCCATGTGAAAGTCAAAGGCCCGCCGTCGGTGGGCGAAATCGATGTCTTCGTCTCGCATCTCACCGGGGTCGATTCGAAGATCCGGGCTCAGCAAGCGACCTCGTTCGCCCAGTTCATCAAGGCGAAGAAGGGGAGCGGGCCTGCGATTGTGCTCGGCGATTTCGGCGACCCGGCCGGCAGCCCAACTCAACAGGCATTCCTCGATATCGGCCTGAGCGACATTCTCGAGCAATCAGGTCTGCAGACCTGCTGCCGCGAAGGGCTCGTCGGCGAACAGGCCGCACCACAGACACGCTCCGATTACCTGCTGACATCGCAGTGGATGCCTTCGGCACTCGGCCTGTTCGCCGATGAACCGAAGAAGGACGATTCCGGGGGCCTGCTCTACGCGAGCGACCATGACGGAGTGACGGCGGTGTTCCCGATTGGCGCGCCGCCCGGACCGTAGCTGCGGACGTATCGGAATTCGTCCCCGAAGAGATATACGTTGAACACACTGCAGGGTTAGGATTCGCGCCATCACCTGGAGGTGGTTCCTTTGGCCGTTGTCAGCAGTGCAGCAGCAGGTTATCCCGTCAACATCGACGTCCCGGCCCAAACTGAGCCGCGCAACAAAATGACCGTCGGTTTCCGGTTCATCCTCGCGATTCCTCACGCGATTCTTGTCGGCGGATTCCTGACGCTTGGATCGGTTTTTGCCTCGCAAAACCAGCTCGCAGGGTTCTTGAATGCCGGCGTTCTCGGAACTGTTGCGTTCGTCTGCGCAATGATTTCCTGGTTCGCGATTCTCTTCGCGAATCAGCATCCGGAAGGACTGCGCAACCTTGGCACCTTCTATTTGCGGTGGAAAGTGCGGGCGATGGCGTATCAGGCTCTGTTCCGTGACGAGTACCCGCCTTTTGGCGACGCGGATTACCCGGCTACTCTCCAACTAACTCCCGTTGAATTCCCTCGCGATAAGGTCTCCGTCGGCCTGCGAATCATCTACGCGATTCCGCACCTCATCGTCGTCGGCCTGCTCGGCATTGCCTGGTTCGTAACAAGTGTGATCGCGTGGTTCGCGATCCTCT
>JBDTNM010000068.1:0-12886 GCA_039933735.1 bacterium
TGAGGGCGCCTTCGGACGCGATTTCGCCTGCTCTGCTACGCTTCCAAGCACACTTTTTCGGAGCATGCAGTGACCCTGCGCCTCTACTCCTCGCTCGGCCGTGAGGTCCGCGAGTTCAAGCCTGTCACGCCCGGGCACGTCAAAATGTACGTCTGCGGCGTGACGCCGTATGACGTTACGCACCTTGGGCACGCGTTTTCGTACGTCCAATTCGACACGCTGCGGCGGTATCTGGATTCCCAGGGCCTCCAGGTCCGCTACGTCCAGAACGTCACGGACATCGATGACGACATGATCATGGTTTCGAAGCGCCAGGGCGGGCGCCCAATTTCGGAAATCCGCGATGAGAACGACATCATTTTCCGGCGCGACCTCGATCGGCTGAATGTCCTCCGGCCATCGGCCTATCCGTACGCGACGGACCACATTCCCGAGATCATCGAGGCAACAGCGAAGCTCATTGAGCGTGGCAATGCCTACGAAGTTGATGGCGATGTCTTCTTCTCGGCCAAATCGTTTCCTCGCTACGGCGAACTCAACGGACTCTCATTCGATGCGCTTGGAAAGCTGGAGAACCCGGAATCGAAGCGCGTCGAAAAGAAGCGCGACCACCTGGACTTTCTGCTCTGGCAAATCGTCGACCCTGGCGACCCCTGCTGGCCGAGCCCGTGGGGCCTCGGCCGACCGGGCTGGAGCATCGAATGCACGGCCATGTCGGTAAAGCACCTCGGGTCGCAGATCGATATCCATGGCGGTGGCAGCGACCTCATCTATCCCCACCACGAAAACGAGATAGCCCAGGCCGAGTCGGCCTACGGGCCTGCGCCGTTCTGCCCGTGGTGGCTGCATAACGGGATGCTGCAGCTCGACGGCGTGAAGATGAGCAAGTCCCTTGGAAACCTGGTCCTGGCGCGCAAGTTGATGGAGGTCTTCGAGCCCGATCATCTGCGCCTTTACCTGCTCAGCAATCATCTTCGGAAGGATGCGAACTTCCACGAAGGCGACATGCAAAAGATCGCCGAGACCTACGGGAACCTGAAGGCGGCCGCGACATCGGAAGCGGCAGGATTGGCTGCGGACCCCAACTCTCCGGTGCTCGCTGCGTTCCGCGAGGCGATGGACAACGACTTCGACGCGCCAGGAGCCATTAGCGGCTTAAATGCGGTGGCTACTCGGGTCAACGGAGGGTCAGCCTCGGAGGGTGAAGCGCCGGCGCTTCGCCACGGGCTCTCGGTGCTGGGCTTCGGTTTCGCAGGCGCGCGTGGTCCGGCGAACGGAGACCTGAACCCCTAGGATCCGCCGGGCGTCGAGATTCCTGGTTCTGCCGGCTGTTCTTCGACCGAAAGCCCGGCCCAGGCGAGCACTTCTGCGGTGTGAGCCCCGAGTTCGGGCGCCGGATGACCGACCTCTCCGGGTGTTTCGCTGAGCACGATGTGCATGCCGACGATGCGCTGTTTCCCAAATCGAGGGTGGTCCTGTTCGACGAGGTAGCCATTCGCCCAGGGTTGTGGATGGGCCGTCATGGCCGCGTAATCTTGCACGAGCGACGCTGGGACATCTTGCTCGCGGAGCTGAGCGAGCCAGTGTTCTGATGTATTCGAGCGGAACGCGGCTTCGAGTAGCCCCTGGAGTTCGATTCGATTCAGGTAGCGCGGGTAGCCTCGGGCGAATCGCGGGTCGTCTGCGAGTTCGGCGACCCCCAGGGCGCGGGCAATCCGAGGCCAGAACTTCTGGTCGATCCCAACAATCATTATCCAGCGGCCGTCCGAACACTCGTAGTGGCCGACCGTGGGCGATGCGCGGAAATCACGGACGTGTTCTTCGCCGAAATGGAGGTAGTGGAGCACCTCTGGCGACTGCAATGCGATTTGGGTGCCGAGGAGAGAGACTTCGACGCGTTGGCCGATGCCAGTACGTTCGCGCACGAAGAGCGCGGTCATGATGCCGAGCGCGAGATTCATCGCCCCGCTCTGGTCAGCAACTCCGGGGTAAGGCACCTCTGGTTTGGCTCCGGGCCCGCCGCCGGAATGCTGGGCGTAGCCGCTGAACGCCTGCGCTATCTGATCGAAGGACGGGAGTTCGGCCATCTCGCCGCTGGTGCCCCAGCCGGTTGCCTGTGCGTAGATAACGCGCGGGTTCACGGCCTTAAACTGGTCATAACCCAGTCCCCACGCATCCATGGTGCCCGGTCGGAAGTTTTCGACTACGACATCGGCGCGTTCGCCCAGCCGCAAAGCGAGGGCGCGGCCCGACTCCTCGCGAAGGTCCAGCGTGATGGATTGTTTGCCACGGTTCAGTGCTTCCCAGAACGCGCTGTAGCCGTCGGGTTCACGCCACATCCTCCGGCCAAAATCCCCGTTTGCGGGTTCTTCGACCTTGATTACGCGGGCGCCGAAGTCAGCGAGGATGACCGTCGCGAACGGACCTTGTTGATAACGGGTGAAATCGAGTACGACGATTCCGTCGAGGGGCTTTGGCATGGCGGCAGTCTACGCCGCTCGCCGAGGTGAATGGCAGCAAGAAAATGCTAAGCGTTCACTCAATCGACACCGTTGTCACCAAAGGCCGGCGGTGTCCCCTCCATCTGCGGTAAGGCCACCAAAAAGCAAGTGGCCGCCGAATCTGCGGAGAGGTCGGTGATGCTTCGGGCAGCTGCTGGATATCGTTCACTTTTCCGCTGGAAAACCCGAACTTTCTGAGGGATAGCCACCAAAACGCAACAATTTACGTCTCGCCGACTGTCAGCCGACAGAAAAGTGTCCGATAGAAGGAATGAGATGAAGGTGACTTCCGACCGTAAGGTGAGAGAAGACTGGCTGATCGCGTGCATGTTTGCCGCGGGGGCGGTCTCGTTCACGGTCGCGTTTTTCCTCGAGAGTATCCAGGATCCGTTCGCGTTAGCGTGCGTGGTGGCGGTCACGGCTCTTTGCGAAGCCCTGTCCGTGAAGCTGTACTTCGACGGGCGGGTCTCAATCAGTTTCGTCGGAACGTTGCTCTCCACAATCCTGTTCGGACCACTCGGCGGAGTCATGGCGGCAGCTTCGGTTGCTATGACGGGCTACTTCACGGCGAGCCGGAACCCGAGAAAACTGGTGTTTAACTTCGGCCATGAAACGTTCGCGGCGTTCCTCGCGGGCGGGTTCTTGCTGCTGACGGGCATATCCGGCACCCACCACGACTACCATCACCCTCTTGGCACCCTCATCGGTGGCCTGGGTGGGGCTGCCATCTTATTCACGGTGGACGCCTGGTCCGTCTCGGCGATCATGAGTGTGACTTCCGGCCGATCGCTTCGGAAGAGCTATCGCGACAACTTCGCGTGGCTGCTGCCGCACTACCTCGTACTCGGGCTGGTTGCGGGCGGACTCGCGGTGACGTACTCGCAGCTGGGGCTCACAGCCATTCTCGTGATGGCACTGCCTCTGCTGATGAGCCGCTACTCGATTTCGCAATTCGTCGAGCGGACGCGCGAAAATGTGATGCGCCTCGAGCGGTCGAACGAGCAGCTCCAGCACGCATATGTCGAAATTCGGGACATGTCGGATGAACTGAAGGACGCTTACACGGGCACGCTTGAGTCTCTTGTGACCGCTCTCGATGTCCGCGATCAGGAAACACGCGGCCACTCGGTCCGCGTCGCAACGCACTCGCTCGATATGGCGAAGATGCTCGGGATCAATAGCGACGAAGAGCTGCTGACCGTTTACCGCGGCGCATTGATGCACGACGTTGGAAAAATTGGGGTCCCGGACGCGATCCTACTCAAACCCGCCAAGCTCACGGATGAGGAATGGGAGTTCATGCGCCGGCACCCGGCGTTGGGCTACCGCATCCTCGCGCAGGTGCCGTACCTGCGGCCGGCGGCAAAGATCGTGCTGGCCCACCACGAACGCTGGGACGGCGACGGCTATCCGCGACGCCTGAAAGCAGAGGACATACCCCTCGGCGCGCGCATTTTCGCGATCTGCGACACCTACGACGCGATCATCTCGGACCGGCCGTACCGTAAAGGTCAATCGCCAGATGCGGCGCTAGCTGAGATAATCCGGTGCTCGGGGACGCAATTCGATCCAAAGGTTGTCGAGGCCTTCGAAGCTGCGTTCCCACGGTGGCGGGAGGAAGAACACGGGGCAGTTACCAAGCCCCTGTACCTTCCTGCCTGGAGACAGGAGAACGATGCGTCAGGAAGAGCGGCGGGCTAGGACGCGTGCCGCGCTACTTCGCGCAGCCGCGGCCGGGTTCGCTGAACGAGGGTATGACGGCGCGTCGATCGACGCGGTAGCCGCTTCGGTTGGGCTTTCCAAGGGCGCGGTCTACGCGCACTTTCCGTCCAAGCTGGAACTCTACCTGGGCGTAGTGGGCGCACTGCTGGAACAGGCGGAATGGCGCCTGGAACGGGTCTGTGGAGCCCTCCGCTCGGGCCTGAGCGCACTCGAGTCTTCTCGTGAGTACCTGGGGCTCGGCGGCGATGCCCAGCATGCGGCGCTGATGAGCGAACTCTGGCGGACCGCAGCGATCGAGCCTCAGATCCGGTTGGTAGTTGAACATTTCGTAGACAGCCGGCTGGGAATGCTTTCGCGGGCCGCCGTCGAACGGGGCCAAGCCCCGGCTGCGGCACTGGAACTTGCCGAAACCGTGGCGCGATTCATCGATGCCGGGATGCTGTATCGCAGGGTAGACGACGCGACGCGCTCGCTCGCTGAAAGTTCCTGATCCGACCAGGGAATTCGGGGATTCGGACAAAGCGAAAGCGGGCCTTTCAGCCCGCCTTCACTTTTTGGGTTTGCCCCTGTTACCAGCTGATCGTCATTGCAGGGACTGCCGCGGAAACGACAGCAACTGCGGCGAGCGCGCCGAAAACGAGGAGCGTCCGGAGCTTTGCCATAAGGCACCTCCCGCTTCCTAATCGGTCGTTTTGCCGACCGACCGGTATTTAATACATTCCGTGGACAAAGGGTGTCAAGATGGTGGATGTCTCGGAACCGCGTTTTAGCTTCGAAAGCGATTGTAAAATCTGATTCGAATGACTGCTAAATAGGATTCGGCGTCTCGCGGCGATGCAAACTGAGGCCGAGTTGTAACTCTTCAATTACCGCTTCGGCGAGGTTTCGATCGTCGTCGTTGGGCATGCTTCCCCGCCAGGTAGCCATGGCTAATTCCGCCACCCGATTGGCGCCGAACTTTCGTTCGGCTTCAGCGAGGTCTTCGGAACGCGCTGCCTGATGGAGAACGATGCGTTCCCGGAGGATCTCGCGGACCTTTTCTTGCGCGGCATTTCGGGCTTCGGTTTCGCTGAGCGGAGGGAGCCGCCGCGCTTCCAGAAGTCGCGCCCTATCTGTCACCGGCTCGCTCTCTTCGTGACGCAGAAAGGATGTCTCATCACGTAGCCAGCGGATGAAGATTTCCCGTTCAAGTGCGCCAGTGAATAACGACGGGGGATAGTTTCGGAATGGGTGTCTCAGCCCGCGATGTTTAAGCAGGATCGCCAGAAGGACTTCTTCGGGCGTAAGCGGTACCGACTGTTCTCGCCGGTTCCGAGCCGCGGGGGCAGCCTGCTGGCCACCAATGCGGAGGCGTTCGAGCACTGCTTCTTCGCCAATGCCCAGGTGGCGCGCGACACGCTGAACGTACACCGCTCGTTCCAACGGGTCTCGTACGGCCAGTAAGACTGGTCGCAGTTTGTCGACCATCTCGCGCGCCTGAACCGGAGATTCAACGCGCTGCGACTGCATCGCGCGGTTCAGCAAGAATTCCGCGAAGGGTGGGGCGGAGTCGATGGCCGAGCGCCAGGCTTCCGGGTCGGACCGCGCTATTTCGTCCGGATCCTGGCCGGGAGGAAGGGGCGCGACGCGAAGTTCCATCTCGGTTGAGTTGAGGAGCGAGTCCGCGGCGCGCACGGCCTGGCCCATTCGTTCTGGAGATTCGAGGCCAAGGAAAAGGCCGCCTGCTCGTTCCGCTGCAGCGAGGCCTGCCGCATCGGGGTCCATTGCGAGCACGATGCGGCGCGCGTAGCGCCTAAGCATTGCGGCGTGATTTTCGGTGAGGGACGTGCCCATGGTGGCCACCACGTTCGGGAAACCTGCCTGCCAGGGGCCGAGGACGTCCATATACCCTTCGACGACGACTGCTGTCCCGGTTTGCCGGATTGCCGCGGCGGCGTGGTGCAGGCCAAAGAGCGTTCGGCCCTTGTCGAACAATTCGGTTTGCGGGGAGTTGAGGTACTTGGGCTCTTCGCCGTTGATGCCGCGGCCACCCATGCCAATGAATTCGCCGCGCTCGTTGGCGATCGGGATCATCACGCGCCCTCGGAAGCGGTCGTACGGATCGCGGCCGCTATCGGACTCGATCAGAAGCCCGGCGGCGATCATGTCGCGCTCTTCATAGCCTCGGTTCTGGAGGAAGCTGGCGAGGGTCCGCCACTCGTTCGGTGCCCAGCCAAGGCGCCACGTCTCGATCGTATTCATTTCGAGACCACGCTTTTCACGCAGGTATGCCATCGCGGCTTCGCCGCCGGGCTCTTTCAGACAGCGCTGGAAGAATTCGACCGCCGCTGACATAACCGCGGACAGCTTTTCGTTGTAACTGCGTTTCTTCGAATCCTCGGGTGTGAGTTCCACACCCGCTTCTTCGGCGAGTGCCCGGAGTGCCCCCCGGAAGTCCGTGTTGTCGCGCTTCTGGACGAAAGTGAAGAGGTCTCCGCCTTCGCCACAAGTGCCAAAGCAGCGCCAGTTTCCCCGCTCTGGGAACACGTAGAACGACGGTGTTTTCTCGGTGTGGAAGGGGCAGAGGCCTTTAAAGCTGCGGCCGGACTTTTGCAGCGGCGTGGCGCGCCCAATGAACTCTACGAGGTCGACCTGGCGCTTAATGGTCTCGACTACATCCACGGGGTCATCGTACGGCTCGACGCGACTTCAGATGACGCGTTGATGTCACTACCGGGCGCGTCTGAACACTCGCTGAGGGTTACGTCATGAGGCGATAGTGAACTGAGCGCTGGCGACGACCTGGCCATTGATGACCACTTCCGCGGTTGCTTCGCCAACCGCAGGCTTGCTGACCGAGAACGCCGCGGTCTGGCCCTTTGCCAGGGCGATGCTCTTTGATTGCTCGGAGGCCGAATTGCCAACCTTCACCCGGACGGTGACGTTGGTCGTTGCCATCGCGCCGCCAGTGTTCTCAATGACGACGTTGACGGTGTTCCCGACTGTCGGGGTCTGGATCACGATCTGGGGCGCCTCTTCCGGCGGAAGGAGGACGAAGGTCGCGCCGTTGTTGTCCTCGCGCAGCTCTTTGACGGCGTTCTTCGGGTCTGCAGTGACGACGGCCTTCTTACCAGCCACCGTGATCGCCGGCGTGACGTCGAAATCAACCGTGGCCGACCCGCCGTTGGCGGCGAGTTTTGCGTCGATGACGATTTCGTTCGGGGCAATATCGCCCCCGACGCCCACCACCAGAGGCCCGTTGTAGGCCGTGCTGCTGACGTTCTGGACCGTGACGCGAAGCGTCGTGCCGCCATCGATCAGGACTGCATTCGTTGGCACGAAGTCCGGCGAGTTGGGGTTCGGAGAGGGGCTGACGCTGACCGACGGTGAAGCCGACGGCGACGGAATCGCGGTGTTCGTCGGCTGTTGGGTCGGTGCGGGAGTCGGCGTCACATCGCGAATCGGCACGAGGTCGAGGGAGTCCAGCGGGTCGATTGCGGTGCGCTTCGCCCAGCGTTGCCCCTGTGCCGAGTCCACGAGCAACCAATCGATGTTCTTGCTCTTGCCCAGGATGGTGACTTCCTGGCCGCCCTTGAGGGTCCCGGACTCGGCGAAGGCATCGCCCGGACCCGTTCGAAGGGTGGTGTCAGCGACGACCTTGCCCTTGATTGTCTGGGGCCGCTCTCCCACGGGCTCGATGGCGATGACGCTCACTTTATTCGAATCCTTGGTGGCGCCGTTGGATGAAGTCACGCGCACAAAGATGTTGTAGGTGCCCTTGGAGGTGAGGTTGAGATGGAGGATGGCGAGGTACTTGTTATCTGGCGGAGTCTCGGTGACTTCCACCGAATCCGTGAGCTTGTCGCCAACGAAGAGTTCGAAGCGACTGATCGGTTCTGAGGCTGTCGCTTGGACGCTGACGTCTTCGGGCTTGCCGATCTCGATGCGTTTGTCTTTCGGCGGTGAATCAATGCGGACGTCAAATTTCGTATCGCCGCTGCCGGAGGGGCCGCCGTTGTCGTTTGAGTTGTTTACGAGGGAGAAGAGGAGGAAGACGACGATCCCGCCGACCAGTGCCGCCATGGCGATGAAGACGTAGAACATCGGCTGGCGCGCGGGTGTGCCGCCGTCGTAATCGTCGTCGTAGTACTCGTACTCGTCTTCTTCGTCGTACTCGTCTTCGTATTCATCGTCCGCCCATTCAGGTTCGGCGGCGGCAATTGGCTCCGGCTCTTCGTAGCCGATGCCGGCGGGAGAGGGCACGTACCGAGGCGGGAGTGGGGGCGCTGAGGGCGCGTACGAACCGCCAATGACAGGCTCATCCTCAGGATAGTCGGTGTCGTAACGGTCACTCATGGCGGGTTAGCCGAGTATCTGGCTGGGGCGATCTACCAGCAACACATTTCGAATCGCCCGCCCGCCAGTTCGTGACGCGGCGTTTACCCCCGGGCTAAATCGAGTGCCAGCCGACCGCATCCTGACACCCGAGTTCGGCCGCCAACCGGATCGCGAAGCGGTCCGTCATTCCGCTGACATAATCGGCCGCGCGCCGTTCCAGGGGGTCTCCTTCGAGCGAGTAGTCCGGCGAGATGCCGTCCGGATTTGCGGAGAAATGTCGAAAGAGAAAGATGACGATTCGCTTGCCGCGCTCGGCTTCCTTGCGAGTGGCGTCGTACAGGTAGACGCGTTCGAACATGAATTCGCGCAGCTCGTTGGCAGCGGCGTGGATACGAGGACTGAAGCGAATCGTGGGGTCTGGACCGGCGCCGGTGGCCTCCCAACTCGCCTCCACGATATCGCAGATGAGTGTGTTCAGGCGTTCGGCATGCGTCTTGCCGAGTTCACGACGGGCCGCATCCGGCAAATCTTCTTCGGTGATCAGTCCGGCGCGAATGGCGTCGAGGATGTCGTGATTAACGTAGGCAATCGCGTCCGAGGTTTTCACCACCTGACCTTCGATTGTCCCTGGGACGCCCCAGCCCTCCGCGAAGATGTCTTCGCGGGCCTTGGAGCTTTTCTCCACGGCATCGAGCACTTCGAAGGTCAGATTGAGACCCTTGCCATTCCCTTCGAGGACGTCGAGAACCCGGACGGACTGGTAGTTGTGGCGAAAGCCGTCGGGGAGGCATTCGGCGAGTGCCTCTTCACCGGCGTGCCCAAACGGGCCATGGCCAATGTCGTGACCCAGCGCAGCCGCCTCGGCGAGGTCTTCGTTCAAGTTCAATGCGCGAGCAATGGTGCGGGCGACCTGGGCAACTTCCAGCGTGTGCGTGAGCCGGGTGACGTAGTGATCCTGGGCCGGGGCAATGAACACCTGCGTCTTGTGCTTGAGCCGACGGAACGCCTTGGTGTGCAGAATCCGATCACGGTCGCGCTGGTAGTCCGTGCGAACCGGGGAAGGTGCTTCTGGCCGGGTGCGGCCGCGGCTGTTGCTTGTCCGCGCGGCGTACGGACTGAGGCGGTGTTCGTTGCCTTCGAGCCTGCGGCGCACCTGATGCAAGTCCATCACTGCTCATTCTAGGCCCGATTCCGTCAACGGTTGGCGACCGGGTAGACGTTAGTAGCGCCCGTCCTAGGCCCTTAGACGGACTTCCTTCGGCTGTGTGAAGAGCCGCATGGTCACCACCCGCTGGGGATGAAATTCTGCTTACCGGACGGTAAGAACACTCATCCGTCCAACAAGTGGAGGAGCAAAAACCATGGAAACCCAGACAATGACTTTCGACCTGCGCGGGATGACCGACCGACAGGCCTACCACTACGTCGAGTCGCTGCGGCTTGGCATGTCGGAGTTCGACGGACTCGTCCGTTACGCCCGCACGCGGCGCTCGATCGCCGGGGAGTGGATCATTTTCTGCTCGTGGACGAACGAGCGAGCCGTCCAGGAGTTTCGCCACTCCGAACTCTACGCCCGGTTCGCCCTGAGCCCGAACGTGGTTCAGTTGCGCGACGACGTGGAGTCGGTGTTACCAGAACTGGCCGACGAAGAGTTCGCGCTTGCCGCCTAAGGCCAGAGGGTGAGGGCGCCGGTTCCGGCACCCTCACCCGACTCTTGCGCGAGTGGCGCTATTCGACCGTCACAGTCTTTGCCAGGTTGCGCGGCTGATCGACGTCACACCCACGGTGGACCGCCACCTCGTAGGCAAGCAATTGGAGCGGAATGGACGCCACGAGCGGTTCCAACAACTCCGAAACCTCCGGTATCTGAATGACACGGTCGGCGAGCGCTTCGATTTCCGTGTCGCCTTCGGTGACAATCGCCAGGACACTGCCGCCTCGTGCCTGAACCTGCTCGATGTTCGAAATCATCTTCGAACGAAGTGCGTGTTTCGTGGCGATTGCAATGGTTGGGAACGACGGGTCGATGAGGGCTATCGGACCGTGCTTCATCTCACCGGCCGCGTAGCCCTCAGCGTGGATGTAGGAGATCTCCTTCATCTTCAGGGCGCCCTCCATCGCTGCCGGGAAAGCCAGCGCCCGGCCGAGGAACAGGAGGTGCTGAGCCTGCGCGTACCCTGGCGCGAGGCGTTGATAGACCTTGTGTTGCCGCAACACCCGGGCAATCGCATCCGGGAGTTTGGACAGTTCGGCGAGTCGCGTTTGGACCATTTGGTCGTCGACGTGGCCATTCAACTCGCCGACCTTAAGGGCGAGGGCGTAGAGCGCGACCGCAGCGGCGGTGAAGCACTTGGTACTTGCTACGCCCCTCTCGAGGCCAGCCCGTGTGTAGACGGAACCGTCGGCTACTCGGGTGGTTTGAGCACCTTCGGTGTTGCAGATCGTGATTTGCAGGGCGCCCTTAGCCTTCGCCACCGCCATCGCTTCAAGAACATCGACGGTTTCGCCGGACTGGCTCACCGAAACCACCAGAGTGTCAGGGCCGATGACCGGGTTGCGGTAGCGGAACTCGCTACCGTTGTCGGTTTCAGCGGGAATCCCGGCGAACTCCTCGAAATAGCGTTTGCCGATCATGGCCGCGTGCAGACTGGTGCCCATTCCGATGAGGACGACTCGCTTGATGTCAGCCAGGCGGTCGGCGGCCGGACCGAGGTCGTTCAGATACAGTTCTGCTGGCTCCAGGGTGGCCAGGCTCCAGATGGTGTCGGAAACGGCCTCGGGCTGTTCCATGATTTCTTTAAGCATGAAGTGCTGATAGTCGCCTTTGAGAGCGCTAACAGGGTCTATCGGGATGCGCTTGATCGGAACTTCGAGGCTCATGCCTCTGGCGTCCTGGAAATCGGCGCGGGACTTTGTGATGCTGACGAACTGGCCATCAGCAAGGAACGCGACCCGCTGAGTGACCGGCAGAACTGCGGCCAGGTCGCTTGCGAGCACCATTTCGCCTTCGCCGTAGCCGATGACGACTCCGCCCGCATTGCCGATTCGGGCGGCAACCATGGTGCCCGGTTCAGACGGAGCCATGGCCACGATCGCCTGGGAACCTTCGAGCCTCGATGAGACCAACCGGAGCGCGTCGATCAGGGAGAGGCCACCGTTGACTTCGTCTTCCACCAGGTGCGCGATGGTTTCGGTATCCGTTTCGCTCTGAAATTTGTGACCGGAAGCCACGAGTTCAGCTCGTAGCTCGGCGTAGTTCTCGACAATTCCGTTGTGGATGACCACGACCTCGCCGTTGCAGCTGAGGTGGGGATGCGCGTTCTGGTCGCTTGGCTTGCCGTGTGTCGCCCAGCGCGTATGGCCAATGCCGGTCGTAGCGGAGTTGGTCTCGCTGGCGAGTGCCGCCTGCAAGTTTGCGATCTTCCCCTCTTTTTTCGTGACCGAGAGACCGCCGCCCGAAGAGGGATCGAGCGTGGCGATGCCGGCTGAGTCGTAGCCCCGGTATTCCAGGTCCTTCAGCGCGCGCAACAAAACAGGGATAGCGGGCTTATCGCCCGCGTAGCCAACGATTCCACACATGAATCAAAGCTCCAAATGCCATTTGAGCCCATCAGGGCCATGCGGCAGCACACAGACCCTCCCCGGAGGGTCGAAACACGTGCATGTGTTGCGTGTGAAGAGCTAAAGGGACTGCAAATCCCTGGCACCTGGCGCACCTTTGTCAGCCGGTTACCCGTGCTGGTTTGTGTGCTGCCTGCGGCTGTGCTTGCCGGGGGGCCATCCGCCGAATGTTTCGATACTGCCCCCGCCTCGTCGTCCTCCGAAAATCGAAGGACCTGGCGCTAGTTACTGGCTCTCTGTGTGCTGTTGGTGGGTCTGTCTGCGAGCACCTCCCGGTAGAACGAGCTTCGGCGAGTGTCGCCCGCGGGGCGTTCGAACGTCAACTTTCGGCGCGCGTAATCCCAGCGAAGCCGAGGAAGTCATCTTCCCACTCGAGCACGGCGCGAATCAGTGACGCTTCTATTGCGAACGGCTGGGCCTGGATTCCGCGAAGCCGAAACTCGTCCTCGAGCACCTTCGCAATTTCGTCCAGGGGCTTCGCCTGGATGTCGAGTTCGCGCTCGGTTTCGAAGATGAGGTCGATCAGTTCGCCAGAGAGTTGGTAGCCGTCTTCCTGGAGCTGTTCCCAAACCCACTCAGAACATTCCGTCAGCAACGCGCCCTGCAGCTTCCCAGTACCCGCCATATAACTCGACCTCGTGAGCGAACTCCGCTTCGTGTCCCTGAGCCTACTTCGCCTTTTTCGCAGGTGCGACCCGCGGCAGCTTCGGCGCTTCGATGGCCAG
>JBDTNM010000069.1:0-12877 GCA_039933735.1 bacterium
CGGACCATCCTGTTGGCTCGCGACTAGCCAACGCTGTTGGCGAGCGGGTATGCCCAGGCTCGCCGATCCCAAACGACCGGCGGCTCTTCGCGCCAACGTGGATGTAACGCTGGAGTGGTCCACTCCGCCGGTGGTTCCCAGCGAACCCATTCGCCTGAGAACGGCGGCGCTCCCGCCTCAATCAGCTGGATCACCTCTCGCGCCGCCGATTCAACTTCCTCGCCGAATTCCGCTGAGAAGTTCCGGTTGGCGATAAGGGCCGCGAAGTCGTCGCGATCCTTCCACTGCCAGGTGAGGTCCGGCGCGACCAGGATATCAAGCGTGTGGTCGTTCGTATCGAATCCCACCGCAGTGCGGCGGAAGGGCTCTTCGAAGTTCACGTAGTACGTCGTGAACGGGCGGCCCGGGCCTTCCCAGAAGAGCCAGATTGAATACGGCTTGTTCGGGAACATCAGCCGGAGTACGTCCCGGCGCCATTCGCCTTCTGTGAGTTGGCGCGGGCCGCCGTCCGGGGCGTGCCAACGCATGAAGGTGCTCCCCGTAGGGATGTAAAGGGCGACCAGGTCGTCGTCGTCGCGGACGACGCGATACGGCCAGGTCATGCCGACCCCGCTGCCGATGCGCGTGAGATAGCGGACCACCACCTCTTCGCCGACATCGAAGTGGCGAAATCCGGCGGCGGTCACCGGAACGAACCAGCCGCGCCTCGGAGCGGGCTAATGCGAGTGTCCACCCATGCCGTGGGAGTGGCCGTGGCCACCGAGGTCATCACCACCGAAGCCGCCCATGCCATCGTCGTCTCCGCCGCCATCCATGTCCCAGGGTGCGGGGCCGTCTTCCGCAGATGCCTGCGAAACACCGACCACCGCCCAGGAGCCGATGGTCTTGCGCGCCTGTTTGCCGCATTTCGGACAGGGGATCACCTGGAGGACGTCTGACATCGGCATCCGCTTGTCAGTGCGGGTGCCGCAAGAAGGACAGAGGTATTCGTAAAGGGCCATGCAGCGATCGTCCAAGGTGTGAGGCGAGTAGGCAAGCGACTCGCCCGCGATCGTGACTATTGGACTCGAGGCAGCGGCGTCGGCGTGTTCTTTGGCGGCACCGGCGTCTTCGTCGGCGTGGGAGTGCGCGACGGAGTAGGCGTGATGGTCGGAGTCGACGTGGGCGGTCCGAGCGTCGGAGTGTCGGTTGGCGGCGCCGATGTCGGAGGCTCGGTTGGCCCGGTTCCCGGGGTGCTCCCCGATGGTTTCGGCGTGGGCGTTTCCGTTGGTTCAGGGGTGGGCGTTTCGCCAGGGCGCAGGGTCGGCGTCGGGGTTGGCGTCCACGGGATCACTTCCTTGCCCGGGATCTGCATGAAGTCCTTGGGGTCGAGCGGGACATCCTTGTAGCGGACTTCGATGTGGACGAAGCCATCGTCTTCGCCGACACCAATCACGGTCGACTTCGAAACGTTATTGCCGTTCGCCACTCGGACCGATGCGAGCCAGCCGATTACTGACTTGAAGTTAGACCCGCAGTCGACGATGACATGCGTACCGAGGATTTCATCGGTGCCGACTTCGACAACAATTCCGTCGCAGGCTGATTCAACGGGCACGTTCTTCAGGCCGGTCAGAGAGAAATCGACACCGGTGTGGACTTTGCCACCAGCACGGGTGCTGCCGAAGTAATCTTCGACCCCGGCGTGGACGCTGAGGGGAAGCTCGAAGCGCTTATTCCCGGCGATCAGGTATTCCTTGATGTTCGGCTTTTCGGGATTGGAAGGGATCGATGCTGCCCCTTCGTTTTCGCCCGCGGCCTTCTTCGCGGGGTCACGTGTCGGCGCGACCTTCGGCAGTTCGGTAGGCTTCACCTGTTGCTGTGACTGGCCAGTCGCCGTCGCGGCCGGATCCAAAGGTTCTTTGCTTCCGCCGCCCAACGCACACGAACCTATCCACGCGAAGAGACCCAGCACCGGCAGAGCGGCGAGCAGGTAGAAGGGCGTGAGCTTTCGCTCGCCCGAGCGGCTATTCCTGGCCTTCGGCCCGTAAAATCCCTTGCCTGGGGGCATCCTCACACCTCACATCATTCCCGGATCCAGTATCTGGTCCGGTGCCCGGCGCTTCCCTCAGGAAGACCCCTGCTTCATGTCTTCGAATTCAAGGAGATCGCCTGGAGCGACGGCCTCTGCGCTTCCCGCGCGCATTTCAATAACGCCATGCGCGCCCTTGCCGCCCATGGCAATGCCCGTCCAGGGCCGAACGTTGCGAGCGACCTTCGTGACGCGGTTTTCCTTGTTGTAAAACACGGCGTCGATTGGGAAACGCATGAACATCATGTGGATCGAACCACAGGGCCGGATGTCCAGAGCTTCGCCAGCGCCCAGGGCCTTGCGGAACATCAACCCGCGGGTACGGCTGACGACGCCGTGCGCTTCGCGCAGGTCGGCTGCGACTGTGCCCTTGCCGGAGGCGGTGACCGACACCATTTGCATTCTCCCCACGGAGCCCCTCCCGCGCGGAGGCCCCATGGCTAAACTATCGGCGCGAAATGGACGGCCATCAGGCGAAATGAATGCAAAATCAGGGTAAAACGAACTCCCGATTTCGATTGCGTGGGACTCGTCAGGCCGGGATAGTTGGCCCTTAAACCATAGGATAGTGCCCGCCCATGCCCCGTCCTCGAACTGGTCTCGGCCAGGGCCTCGAAGCCCTGGTCTCGTCTTCGCGTGAACCAGCCCCAACCATCTCCAATTTCGCCAGGCCCGCCGAGACACCGGCTCCCGCACGATGGGAAGTCGCTGTCCTGCGCCGTCAACGAAAGCGGCTTTGCCGGGTCACCTTCGCCCCCTCCGAACTGCTCCAGAAGCCGAAGCGACGGAAGGTGAAAACGACGTCGATCCTCGCGCTTGGCGCCCTCGGGGCCGCGGGTTGGGAACTGACGGCGATGCGCGGCAACCGCTTCTATCTGAAACGGCCGGTCACTGCGGGGGACTAGCTCTGGCTGAGAAACGCAGTGGTAATCCGCGTATATTCGGCGGGACATCTCCGTCCTAAGGAACCTTCTTTGGTTTACAAGCCTCCCCGCATGCGTTTCGGCATCTTCCTCGCTCCTTTCCACCGAGTCGGCGAAAACCCGACTGTGGCCCTCGACCGCGACCTCGAACTGATCGAACACCTCGACAAGCTCGACTTCGACGAGGCGTGGATTGGCGAACACCATAGTGCGGGCTGGGAAATCATCGCCTCTCCGGAGTTAATGATTGCCGCAGCTGCGCAGCGCACGCGGACAATTAAGCTCGGGACGGGCGTGAGTTCCCTTCCCTACCACCACCCGTTCATCCTCGCGGACCGCATGGTCCAGCTCGATCACATGACGCGCGGCCGCGCGATGTTCGGCGTTGGGCCGGGCGCGCTCACCTCGGACGCCTACATGCTCGGAATCGATGCGATGACCCAGCGTCAGCGCATGGACGAAGCGCTTGGAGTCATCCTGCGCCTGTTCCGCGGCGAAACCGTCAGCTACGAATGCGATTGGTTCACTCTGCGCGAAGCGCGGCTTCAGCTCGCGCCCTACACCTTTCCGCACATGCCTGTCGCAGTGGCGTCCACCTTTTCCCCGGCGGGCCCCCAGGCCGCCGGCAAGCACGGCGTCGGAGTGCTCTCGGTGGCGGTTTCGCAGCCGGGCGGACTAATTTCGCTCTCGAAGACGTGGGAAATGGCTCAAGAGGCCGCGGACAAGGCAGACAAGGGCCTGAGCCGTGAGGATTGGCGCCTGGTGATGCCGATCCACATCGCCGAGACTCGTGAGGAAGCCATCCGCGATGTCGACATGGGCAGCCAGAGCTTCAATAAGGAGTACTTCGAGGACACTCTCGGACGCCCCGCCGACCCGTCCGTTCCCGGTGATGTCGCCTCCCAGGTTGAACGCGGCGGCGCCATTGTTGGCACCCCGGACGACGCGATCGCGGCGATCGAACGGATGCAGGAGCTCAGCGGTGGCTTCGGCGCTCTCCTCGGCCTCGCGCACGAGTGGACGTCCTGGGAAAAGACAAAGCACAGCTACGAACTGTTCGCTCGCTATGTTGCCCCGCACTTCCAGGGCCAGATGAAGCGCATCGAAGAGAGTCACGACTTCGTCAGTGGAAACCGGACCACGATCTTCGGGCCGAACGCAGCAGCAATCGGCAAAGCATTCGTCGACGGTGGAGTGGCTTTGCCAGATGCGATGCTCGGCCGGATGCAGCGCGGAAACACCTAGACGGACTGACCTTGCTGAAACCGAAATCCGGGTGGCCCTCCTGACTTCAGGAGGGCTACTTTCCTTGTTAGCTCACGCCGGACTTAGCCAACGACGCCAGCAGCTCGAACGTCCGCGGGATTGCGCCCGGGTCGCCATCCACTGGATAGGGCGATGCATTGAAATCCGTGACGCCGGTCTTCGCCAGGTCACGGATCTGGGCCTCGACTTCGGCCGCGCTGCCGACAATGGCGATGGACGCGGGTTCCGCCCCTTCGACATCGAGCACGGCCCGGTACGAGGGCAGCGTGCCATACATCGCGAAGGTCTTCGCCGCCGTCGCGCGGGCTGCTTCGACATCGGCGGTCACGGCGATGGGGAAGCCGGCGACGATGCGTGGAGCTGGCCGGCCCGCTTCCCTTGCCGCGGCCGTCACGGCGGGAACGGCCGTTTCGGCAAGGTACTTCGGACCGCCCATCCAGGTGATCGTGCCGTCGACCATTTTGCCGGCGAGCTTCAGCATCTGGGGCCCGAGCGCTGCCAGCAGGACCGGAGGCCGCGTGGCTCCGCCGACCTGTACCTGGAGCGCCACGTTGTACTCGTCGCCCTGAAAATTGACGCGATCACCGTTGAGCAACGGCATGAGCACCGAAAGGTACTCCCGGGTGTGTCGAATAGGCTTCGAATAGTCCAGGCCGAGCATGTTCTCGATCACTATCTTGTGGCTCAACCCTATCCCAAGCGTAAAACGGTTGTTGCTCGCGGCAGCTGCAGTGAGCGCCTGTTGAGCCATCGCGCTCGGATGCCGTGGATAGGTTGGGACCACGCCAGTGCCCAATTCGATCTTCGTCGTTTCCCGCCCGGCGAGCGCAAGCAGCATGATTGCGTCGACGCCGAAGATGTTCGCCACCCACGCAGAATCAAACCCTTCCGATTCCGCGCGTTGCACCTGGCCGATGAGTTCGGAAATCGTTGTTGTTGGACCGCCACCGACGCCGACGCCGATTCGCATTAATTCTGACTCCTGAGGAATGTGGCTTTGAGCCTAGCGGGTTCTTGCTCGGAGGCCAAAGCAATTACCTTCGCGTAGACTTCGGGGATGCCATACGCCGTCGTTAACGCCGCCCGGATGTACTACCAACAGACCGGTTCGGGACCGGACGTGGTGTTCTTGCATGGTGCGGGAGGCAACCACCTTGTCTGGTGGCAGCAGGTGGCGGCGTTCGCGCCGAACTACCGCTGCACCACGATTGATGCACGTGGCTGGGGCCTTTCAACGGGCGACATGGCCATTGGGCGCTTCTCGTTGGGAACGGATCTGGTGGCCTTGCTCGAGCGCCTGGGCATCGAGTCGGCCCACGTCATCGCTCAATCGATGGGCGGGCGCGCCGTCGCAGGTTTGACGCGGCTTTCTCCCCAGCGGATCCGCTCGATTGTGCTGTGTGGCACAACTGCGGGGGCGACAAACGACCGGGTCCGCGAACTACAGGACGAACTCAAAGAAGAACGGGGCGACGGCGGCCTTCGTGAACACGCGCTCGCACCGGGTTTCGAAGAGGCAAATCCGGCGCTCGCAGTACTCTATCGGCAGCTGAACGCGGTTAACCCACCGCGCCCGAAGGGCCTCCTCGGGAGGCCCCCATCGACCTACCGCGGTAGCACCCACGAAATGATTGGCAACCTCGGAGTGCCGGTGCTCTACATCGTCGGCGAGCACGACATGATCACCTCGCCGGAGATGATCCGCGAGGCCCAGGGTCTGATTAGCGGTGCGGAGTACTACGAAGTCAAAGGCGCCGGACACTCCTGTTATTTCGAGCGCGCGGCCGAGTGGAACGGCGTGGTTCTCGATTTCATTGGCAGGGCGGATGGAAACGGTACAGGTAAATGAGCGGTTGCCATTAGGTGAACCCCGCCATTATTGTCTACTTCCCATGGCATGGATGTTTCGCTGGTTCGAAGGATTGCTTGCGCATCTCCGCTCCTCGGAGAGCAAGGCGAACGCTTGGGTGGAGCCTTCGAATGCGATTACGCGCGCCATCCTGAGTGGCGCCGTTGCGGCTTTGCCCGCGCTTCCTCTCGAACAAGAGCCCGGTGACATCGTGCCGCTTCCGCAGCGGACGACTGCTCCCGCGGCGCCGGTCACTCGCACTGCTCAGCGCGTGAAGCGCCGGCGCGCCGGCCGCGCCGCCTGATCCTTCGGGCTCAGCTATACTTCGCGCATGGCCATCTACGAGTACTACTGCCCCACCTGCCGAACGAAGTTCGAACAGCGCCGCCCCATGTCAGAAGCCGGCACCACCACGAAGTGCACCGTCGGCCACCGCGCCGAGCGCACAATTTCGGCGTTCGCCATGGCGCGCACCGGTGGCGGCACCATGTTGGATGAGATGCCGATGGACGGCGGCGGTGGCGGATGCTGCGGCGGCGGTGGCTGCGCCTGCGGGAACTAACTCGCTTGTCGTCGCGCGCTCGGAGCGGCTGGAACCTTCGATTTGGACGCCTTTTCGCGCCCAAAGACCATGTACGAGATCGATGCGCTCACCACGGCGAACGCTTCGAGGAGCGTTAGGCCGCCGACCAGGTAGGTCATCTCCTGCCAGAACGGCTCGGGGAACATCTGAATCAGGCGGTCTTTACGGGGGTCCAGGATCCAGTCGTTGTTACGGAACACGATGCGGTGGAACTGGGACCACGCGGCGTCGAAGCCGGTGATGGCAAAGACGCCAATAACCCCAACGAAAACGGCGCCAAGCCCTACTCCCATCAGTGAATAGCGAGCAAGGTCCCGCAGGGAGCGTTCCCGGCTCCAGAGAACCACGGCTCCGACGTAGGCGATGATCACGGCCAAAGAGATTTCGTTGAGCCGGAAGACGAGGCGAATGAGCGTCTTCACATCTCGCATGTGGCTGGTCTCTTTTTCGTTGAAGAGGGAGACCTGCTGGTCGTTGATGGTTACCGGAATGCGCAACACCGAACGATCGTCTTCGAAGTAGCGCACGAGGTCATCGGCCGCGGCGTCCAGTTGCGGCAGAGAGACCTGCGTAACATCGACGGCATCGTGACGGCGAAACCCACTTTTGTAGAAGGCCGAGTCTCCGGCAACGAAGCGCACGTTCGCCGTCACCAGGAATACTGGGACGGCGATGATGTAGAACACGGTTGCGATACGGGCGAAAGTCTTCATGGTGCGCGGGGCGGCTAACCGTTTGGCATCGTGCGCCCGGCTCCAAGTCTGGGTCAAACGCAGATCAACTGCTCTGGTAAACTCGGTTCCGCCCGGCGCCCGTTCGCGCCGGGTTTTGCCGCCACTCGAAACGCCTGGAGTTTGCTCATGACCGCACCTGCCGCTTCTTCGCCGGAGCTCGAATTCATTTTCAACCCGCGCTCGATAGCCATCGCGGGGGTTTCAGCGAAGGAAGGGGGAGGCTTCGGTGGGGGCGGATTCGTATCGTCGCTCCAGGAGATAGGTTTCCGCGGCCCGATTTACCTCATCCATCCAACCGCTCCGGCGATTCGCGGTCTCAAGTGCTACCCCACGCTGGGCGCTATCCCGGACTCAGTCGATTACGTGATTTCGTCCGTGAACGCGCGTTTCGTGCCGCAACTGCTTGAAGACTGCATCGCCAAGGGCGTCCGCGTCCTTCATCTGTTCACCGCCGGATTCACTGAAACTGGCGATGCAGAGAAAGCGAAAATGGAGCAGACGGTGGTCGCGCGAGCCCGCCAGGCCGGAATTCGATTGATCGGGCCGAACTGTATGGGTCTCTATGTGCCGGATTCGCGGCTGGCGATGATGAACGGCCAGATCGCGGAGTCCGGGCCAGTCGGAATGGTCTCGCAGTCGGGGATGAATGCGGGCGAATTCGTACGTTATGCAACGCCGCGCGGTGTTCGTTGCTCGAAGGTGATCAGCTTCGGAAACGGCGCCGACCTCAAGGCCGCCGACTTCTTCGAATACCTCGCTGACGACGAGAAGACCGAAATCATCGTCGCCTACCTCGAAGGCATCCAGGACGGTCCACGGCTGGCCCAGGCTATCCGTCGGGCGGGTCACAAGAAGCCGATGGCAATTCTCAAGAGCGGCCGCACCGAGGCAGGTTCGCGCGCGGCCAGTTCGCACACCGCATCTTTGGCCGGTTCGCTCCAGATTTTCGATGCACTGTGCAAGCAGGCGGGCGCCATCCGGGTGGAAAGCCTGGAAGAACTGGTCGATAGCGCCGTCGCGTTCCAGTTCGTGAAGAGACTGAACGGCCCGCGGGTCGTCGTGGTCGGTGGTGGTGGCGGCGCCAGTGTGCTCGCAGCGGACGACTTGAACGCAGCCGGTTTGGAACTGCCGGCCCTCCTCCCGGAAACACAGGAAGAACTGGCGAAGGTGACCCACGAAGCGGGCACGAGCATTCGCAACCCAATCGACACGACCAGCCTTTGGGAAGACACGGGTTTCGAGGCCACGCTCATGCCCCCTGCTAAGGCATCGAATGTCGATTGCGTTCTCTATCACACGAGCTTTGGCGGCGGGCCGATGGGCCGTTTCGCGGATATTCGGACGCGAATGATCCGGCAGGCGGAAACGCTCGGGCGCATTCAGCGCGAGTCCGGCAAGCCCGTCGTCGTCGCGATCCGCCCGGCCACCACGAGCGACGCGTTTGAGCATTCCTCAGACTTCCAGGACCTTTGCTGGCGCCAGGGACTGGCGACGTTCCCGAGCATCGCCCGGGCGGGCCAGGCGCTGGCGAACCTGATCGAATGGCAGAAACGCCAGGCCTAAAAGGGTTCACTTTCCGTCGCCGGCGTAAAGTTGATAAACTCGGTCAACTTCATGAAGAACAGCACCTTCGAAAACTTGCGTTGCTGCGCCTGGCGGACGGTTTCGTACCGCGCCGCGGAAATGGCGGCGGCGCGCGCGGAAATCCAAGCCGGGCACCCGACTGATGGCATCGTCGTCAGCTGCCAGCGCCTCGAGGCCTATGGGTTTGGAACGTGCGATTGCGACGCGCCCGAACGGCTGAGCGGCATTGACGCAGTCGAACGGATGGCCGCAGTCGCGGCGGGGCTTGAATCAGTCGTCCTCGGCGAGGAACAGGTGATGGGCCAGGTACGTGCCGCATTCAAAGACGTTGCCGGCGAGCTTCGCGCTGCCTCCGACCTCGCCATTGGGGCAGCACGCACACTTCGAAGCGAAACGGCTTTCGACAGCCACTCCGGCCACCTCCTCGACAAAGCCTTGCGGCTCTCCACTGTCGAGCCTGAAGGGCGCTTGCTGGTGCTCGGAGTGGGAGCGATGGGCCGCCTGGTAGCCGAACGCGGTGCCGCGCTGGGCTTCGCCGTGACGGTCGCTGGCCGCAGGGCTCCCGAGTCTCTTCCCTACGCCTTTGTTGCGTTGGGGGAAGTACCGGCCCTTCCGGCGTTCGACGTCATCGTCGGTTGCCTGGGTTCGGGAGCAGGCGAGATAGCCCCGCGCGTACTTCCCACAGCGAGGTTGCTGATTGACCTGGGCACACCTCGGAACTTCTCGGTGCTTTCCGGCCCGGGCCTGATCGCCATTTCCGACATGCTCGCGGACGAAGAACAACGCCCCCACGCCACTGCCAAGCGCAGCCGGTTGAGATCGCGCCTGCGCGAAATCATTGACGAGCGCCTGGCCTCGCTCGCAACCGATTCGCAGTCTCCCGTGGGCGCTTTGCGCGCGGAGATCGAGGCTATTCGGCGGACAGAATTGGCCCGATATCAGCGCCTACATCCCGATGTACCGGCGGAAGTCCTCGACGCCATCACTCGTTCGCTCATCGAAAAAGTGATGCATCGTCCGACGACGCGGCTCAAGGCACTGGATGACGCCACCGCGCGCGAGTTTTCGTCGCTCTTCTCCGCCCCAACGAACTAGGACTTCTTCTCGTAGACCATCGAACGCTGCGTCCGGCTGCGCGGTGGCTCAAGTTGTCCCTCAACTACGGGCTGACAGTTCGGACACCAGGCCGTGTGCCGAATATCCACCCCCTGGGGCGCCGAACGAAGAGTGGTTCGGCAACGGCGGCACGGCTGGCCACCCCGCATGTACGCGTACATGGTTGGCCGCCGCTTCATCTCCAGCGCGTTCTCTTTGCCCACGCTCGCTCGAAGGAGCGCCTGCGCCTTGGTCAGAAGCAGGCGCAGGTCGTCATCGCTGAGTTCGTTGACACGGCGCCAGGGGTTCATGCGGGCGTGAAAGAGCGCTTCGTGTTTCCAGATATTGCCCGCACCGGCGACCGCACGCTGGTCCATGATGGCGTCGCCTATCGTGAGCAGTTCGCGCGTGGGATGGCGCAGCCTGCGGATCGCCTCTTCGCAGTCGAAAGCTTCATCCAACAGGTCTGGGCCAAGGTTTGAAATGGGCGTGTGATAACCGAGGCTTCGCTCCTCCACCAGTTCGATGACCGGTGCGCTGAAATTCACGACGACGGCATCGTCGACTTCCAGAACGAGCCGGGCCTCGCGTTCCGGCTTCGTCCACGGCTCTCCCGGCTTGTAAACGTGCCAGGTGCCGTACATGCGCAGATGTCCCCGCAGCGCAAGGCCGTTGTCGAAGCTGATGAGCATGTTCTTGCCCTGCGATCGGACTTCCGTGACCGTCCGGCCGATGATCTTCTCCACGCGCGGCACCGGCCCGGGCCCGTGGCTGCGCGCCGCGCGGATAACCTTGCCCTGGAGCGGTGCGCGAATCTTCGCGGCGAAGCGAAAGAGCGAGTCGCCCTCAGGCATGAGCCATTGCCTCGGCACGTTCCGGACGTTTCGTGAAGCCACGGAAGCCCTGTCCGAATCCCGCTTCACGCAGCGCCGGGCCGAGCGGCGACTCCATCGCTGGAACGCCGTCGATGCGCTCGATCGAGAGCCCCTTGCTTCCGAGTGCCACGCGATCTGCTCCCAAAGCCACGACCGCGAGTCCCAACAGATCGACGTCAGAGGCCGAGGGGAAAGTCAAGAGTCCACGGTGGCCCCGGTCGAGGTAGACCACCGGCACCCCATCCACGAGAACCACGCGTGCTCCGGCCACGCGCTGATAGCCCTTGCGGGCTTCGGATTCATCTCGCGGCCAGGGGAGGGTCCCCCCATAAGGTTGCGCTGGATCGGTGGCAGCGAGGACCAGGACGGAAGGGTCATCCGGGAGTTCGCGTTCGGCTCGGACACGTTCGACTGCGCCGGGGAGACAGAACTGGGCCGCCCCCAACCCCTCGACGAAGTAGCCGCGCCGGACGCGTCCGGCGTCTTCCATTGCTTTCAGCACGGGATACACAGCAGAGAAGCCGCCCGGAAGGTCATCCGCGGCAACGCCTTCGCGCGTCACGATACCAAGGCGCTCGAGCAATGCCTCGGCACGTGAATGGGCTCGCGCCGTGATCGAAGCCCGGGTCTCGTCGGCCTCCGTCCGGCGGACGAGAGACCAGCGTCCGGCCGACTCGGGAGGCAGCTTGCCGAGCCGCCCGCGAGGCACCGACGCTGACGATCGCTTGGGCCACGCAAGGACTCGAACTGGCGCGAGCGTGTCGTTCGTGACAATTCCCGCCCAGACAAGCTCCCAGATCGCATCGAGCACTTCCTGGTGCGGCGCTTTCGCAGCTACAACAAGGTCCGAGAAGAAGAGCGCCCCGCCGGCGCGCAAGGCGTCGACGATCGACGTCTGCAGTGGTGGGAGCTCCGTGGCCGGGGCCGGAGCGAAAAGATCAAGCATTTCGCGCCGTACGAGCGTGATTCGCCCGTCGTCCTTTCCCGCCTTCCCGGCGCCGAACCATGCAACCTCTCCCGAAGCCATCAGCGCGTCGACCATCGACGGCTGGAAGTCGCTGACGCGAGCAGCGAGCACTTCGCGCTCAAGGACGGATGCCCCGATCGGTGCGCCTTCAATGTGCAGGACCGTGTCTCGCAAACGGTCGAGTCCGCGTTGAGGCGAACTGACCCCATGCCACCGTTGCAGGAATCGTGCGTAGGCCGCTCCGTCCACCGGTTCAACTTCCTTGCGAAGCCGGGCGAGCGACCGACTCTTTATCTGACGCAGCACATCCGGGTCGCACCATTCGCGTTCGGTGCCACCCGGGCGAAAGTCGCCGTGGACGACCGAGCCGTCGGCGTCCATCTCTTCGAGCGTCTCGCGGATGAGTGATTCGGGCAGGAGCCATCGGCGCGCGGGAGCGGCAGTAACGAACGGTCCGTGGGTTCGTGCATACCGGCGGAGCAGCCCTTCCAGCGCCCCGTCGGTTCGCTTCAGGAACGCTTCCGGCACGCCCAGCGGCACGGAGACGCCGAGAGCGTCGCGAAAACGCCCGGCGTCTTCGATGGGGATCCATCGCTCCCCGCCAGCGATGCGGACGCGGCAGGCGCGGCGTTGCGATTCCAGCTCGGCGAGCCACGTTTCCGCCTGAGACGGCGAAACGAGACGTGCGGCCACCTCGGCAACGTCGAGGTCACCGAGGCGGCGGAGCAGGTCATGCGTTTGGTCCAGGTTGCGCGCCTTGCGGTTGTCGGCGAGGCACTGGAGTTCGAGTTCGATGTCGTCGAGCGCCGCAGGATCGAGCAGTTCTCGCAGCTCCGCCTCGCCCAGTAAGTCACGCAACAGGTTGCGGTCGAGGGTCAGGGCCTGGGCGCGCCGCTCCGCGAGGGGCGCATCGCCTTCGTACATGTACGC
>JBDTNM010000070.1:0-12418 GCA_039933735.1 bacterium
GTCAGCTGCTCGTCTACTGAGGCAATGGCGACCGCTTTCTCGGAGGCCCTGGTAATGAGCGGTGCGGTGAAGCCTGTCGGATAGATCGCGGCCGAGAAAGATATTTCCAAGTCCTGGTGCGGACCTGGAGACTTGAGGATGCGAAGTTCCCCCGTGCCTTTGTTCGAATCGGTCTTCCTCTCGAACAGCAGCGTCGCTTCGGGCAGGTTTCCCACGACACCAATCAGCCGCAGCTGCTGTTGCGACCACGACCAGGAGGTCTCCGTGTTGAGGATGTCCATCAGGTGGACGCTCGTGAAGCCTTCTTTCTGTCTTTCCCCCGCGACAAACCGTCCCTGGGCCGAGGTTTGATAGTTGATGGCATCGGTCGCCCGCAGCCGGTGGCCGCGCACTTCACCGCCCTCCACGCCCATGAGGAACAGCCCGTGCGGCCAATCGATCAGTTCGCCCTTGGCGAAGTTCTTCACTTCCCAGGTTTCGGCGAAAGAGACGCGCGTTAGGCCGTCCGCAGGTTCCAGGGTGGCGTCGGGGATTGTGGTGGCTTGTGGTTCGGCAGTCTTCTTCGGGCCGCCTCCGCGCCAGGCGAACGCCGCCACCGTTGCGGCAGCCGCGCTCGTCAGGCCCACCAGACCGGCGGCAATCACGAACGAGCGTCGTGAATGGCGCGGTCCCGGCGCGCCGGGAATGGTGAAGTCGATGATGGGCTCGTCTTCTGGGAGCTCTGCCGTCGGCCCCTTGCCCCAGGTGCGCAGTCCTTCGCGGTCGGCGACTCCCAGCCGGGCGCAAAGGCGTTCGATCCGTTCGACGGTCAGTGGCGTGGACAAACCCAGGCGGACGGCCACTTCGGCGAGCGGTATCGGCAGAACGGCGACGTCGTACGTCCTTCGTTCGAACTCATCAAGGTCGTCGGGAGTGAGCATTGAGTCCACGGCATTCGCTCTCTGGCATCGAGGATACGCTGCCTGTACTAACGCCGTGCGCCCGGGATTGGTTCCCTACCTGAACAGCGGCATCGCGCCGCAGCGGCCAGTTACCGTGTCCACGCACTCATCTGGACCGGCATATTTGCCAAGGAGTCGGCGCCCGCTGGCCTCGCGCACGTCGAGATACGCCCGAAAAGCGAAGAACTCATCGTCCGGCAGCGTCTCCCCCGCCCAGATGCGTGCCACGCATCTCGCAGCGAAGGTCTCAAACAGCGTCCGGTACACATACCGATTGTGGATTTCCTGCGCGCGATTGTCGATTCAAACTCGGCGCAGACCGGCCTCAATCCAAAATCACTGGTCCCAGCGTGCGGGCAGTTTCATGTACTCGAGGTTTTCATCGCCGACTTCTCGGCAAATCACGTCCCAAAAGTCCAGGTCCCATTCGCCAACGAACGTGTACGCCGCCCCGAGCTTACCCGCTCGCGCCGTGCGGCCGATGCGGTGGATATACTCCTCGGCGTTTTGCGGCACGTCGTAGTTGATGACGTTCTCAATGTCGGGGATGTCGAGCCCGCGGGCGGCGACGTTCGTCGCGACGAGAAAATCGAGGTCGCCCGAACGGAAATCCGTCATCACGCGGTCGCGTTGACCCTGGCGAAGGTCACCGTGGATCGCCCGTGCCTGCAGGCCGGCGGCGATAAGCTGGTCGGTCAGCCGGTCCACGCCGATCTTGGTGTTTCGGAAGATCAGGGTGCGACCGAGGCCGTGCTCTTCATAGATGTATCGCAGAGCGAGGTACTTCTCTCGTTCCGAGACTTCGCAGTACAGCTGGCGCACCCCGGAGGCAGTGCGCTGCTCCGGTTCAATTTCAATGGTCTCGGCTCGCCGCATGTGTCGGTACGTCAACCGCGCGATGCTCGTCGGCATCGTCGCGCTGAAGAGCGCGGTCTGGCGCTGCTTCGGCACAGTGCGAAGGATGTAGTCGATGTCGCGCGCGAAACCGATGTCGAGCATGGCATCGGCCTCGTCGAGCACGACGAAGTGAACGCCTTCAAGCCGAAGGGTACCCCGTTTGAGGTGGTCGATGACGCGGCCGGGAGTCCCCACGACGACGTGGCAACCCTTTTCCAGCGCCATGATGTCGGACCGGACGCGGCTTCCGCCGACGAGTCCCTGCGTAGAGAAGCCGTAGAACCGTCCGAGGTGTTCGATAACGTCCTTGACCTGGTTGGCCAACTCGCGCGTCGGCACCATGACCACGGCCTGCACTTCGTTGCGGGTGGGGTCGATGGCGCGAGCGAGCGGGATGCCGAACGCGATCGTCTTTCCGGTGCCGGTTTGTGCGAGGCCGATAAGGTCTTCGCCTTCAAGCATCCGCGGGAGCGCGGCAGCCTGGATCGGGGTGGGGTCGGAGTAACCGAGCGAGGCGATGGCCTGGAGGCCGGTTTCATCGACTCCGAGGGCTCTGAACGATTCAGAAAGCGGTGCGGTAGCTGGAGGCAGTCCAGTGCTGGGACGTACAAAAGTCTCAGTCGATTCGCCCGCACCGCGGCCACGACGGCCGCGATTTCGGCGACGCTTGGGCGTGAGGGGATCATGAGCCGGCTGGTGGACCGGCTGGTCGTGGTGGACATGCTCGTGGTGAGCAGCGGCGGCAGGACGGTGAGGCACGGGCTCTTGGAGAGAGACGGCGCCGGGGGTGGTCGCGGAAGGCGCGTCAGAAGCGACGGCGCTCTTTCGCCTGCGGGAGAGGAACGACAACAGAGGGCTCAGGGTCCTTTCGGTGGCACTACGTATCGGTGCCGAACTGGCCGCTGCGCCGAGCCCTCACAGGCGCGCTGACCGGGCGGAAACTGCTTCAAACACAGGTGAGGAGGTGACAAACGAACAGTACGACAGACGTATGGGAGCGTTCAGAGGGCTCTCGGTCACCATCAACTCTGGTACGAAGCATAACACAGGTGATTGGCGGCACGAAGAATCAGTCGGGAACCTGCCGCGAGCCGTGGAAGACGACCAAAAATTTCACCTCATTCGCGCGAATCTCTCGAACCAGGTCCGATATTCCCCTTCGAACGTTTCTCGAACATTGGGCGAACCGATTTCGGGAACCTCGCGGAACTCAACGGAAAAGTTCGGGCGTGCTCAGCGCGGCGAGTGATGCGCATTACCCAATGGTCGGCCGAATCTTGAGAGAATCGGCGGGAGGTAACGTCGTACGTCTTCAAGCGATTCTTCGGCGTTAGCGGACCAGCGAACCCTCACTCAAAGCCCAGGCGTCGGCGCACTTCCTCGATCGAATACGTGACCCGTCCTGCCCGAGGCTCCTCTACTAGCATTCTTTGAACCCTTGCGACGATTTCCGGTGGCGCGGGTGGAAAGTCTGGCCATTCGGCCGCTTCCTGCAGTCCCGGAAGTCTCAGAGCGTCGACCGTTTCGTCTTCGCTCATTCCCTGCACGTGTTCGGCCAACTTCTCTTTCGCAGTCATGGAGAGCAGTCCACCAACCTCAAGAAGAGGCTACGGCTTCACCGTGCTCATCAGTGACAGGATGTGGCCTTCTGGGTCACGGAAGAACGTCATCCATTCTTCGGTTCCGTCGGGGTGGGTGAAAATCTTGTGCGGCTCGGCGTCGAACGGCACGCCTTTCCCTTTGAGCGTTTCCTGCGAGCCGTGAATATCCTCAACATTGAAGTAGAGAATCGAGTTGCCGTGCACCTGCGCCTCGGCCAGCGCATCCACCATTAAGCGCGTCCCATCGCAGTCGAAGAAGGCAAGCTCCCCCGAAGTGAAGAGATGGGTCATGCCGAGCTTGTCCCGAAAGAAGGCAACGGCTGGTTCGAGGTCTTTCACGGGGAACGAGATTTGACCGAGGTTTCCGAGGTTCACGGCGGTTTGGGTTGAGGCCATGGTGGAGCTCCTTGTGAGGTGATGGTGGCGCGGAAAGCCAGCCCATTGCCGGATGGCGCGGCGGTCGGGAAGGTCAAGCTTCGCCCGGATGTTCTCGAGGTGAAATTTCACTCCGTCCACCGTGGTGCCGCGTTGAATCGCGATGCGGCGGTTGGTCATTCCATGGCGAACCATGTGCACCACTTCCCACTCGCTCGGGGTAAGAATGTCGTCGACCGGGGGCCGGCCCGCGTTTGCCATGACGGAATTCTAGGAAGCCCGGCAGGGAATTTCCCTCCCCCTCCTGCAAGTTGTACTGGATTGGAAGATTCTGGATTCGGCTAGAATGCGCCCGCATTGCTGGAGGCAGGTTCATGACTGACTACAAGACGCTCATCTACGAGGTAGAAAAGGGCCGGGCGCGAATCACGCTGAATCGGCCGGAAAAACTCAACGCTCTCTCGTTCGAATTGCAGACGGAATTGAACGCGGCTCTCTGGGACGCGGACAACGACAACAACGTCCATGCCGTCATCCTTCGAGGAAATGGCCGCGCCTTCAGCGCCGGATACGACCTCTCGCCAATGGCGAACCGACGGCCGCCGGCCGAAGGCGAGGACCAGTACACGGCCGTCTACCGCGGCGGCCGAACCTTCGATGACGACGCCTGGCAGCTCGAACGGGCGCAGCGCCTGCGAATGGCAATCTTCGACATGCATAAGCCGGTCATCGCCCAGGTGCATGGGTACTGCCTTGCCGGAGGCACAGATGTGGCACTGCTGTGCGACATCATCATCGCCGCCGACGACGCCACCATCGGCTTCCCGCCTGCGCGGGCGATGGGCTCACTTCCGAACCAAATGTGGGTCTACCACTGCGGCCCACAGTGGGCGAAGCGCCTCTTCCTCACGGGCGATACGGTGACCGGAGCCGAGGCCGCCCAGATCGGGCTGGTTCTGAAGTCCGTACCCGCGAACCACCTCCAGAACGAAGTCGAGTCGCTGGTGGACCGCATGGTGATGATCGACACCGACCTCCTCTCCGCCAACAAGCGGATCGTGAACATCGCCCTTGAGTTGATGGGCGCGCGCACCATGCAGCGGTTCGGTTCCGAGAACGACGCTCGCGCCCACCTCGCCCCAAGCGTCCGCGAGTTCGGGCGCATCGCCGGCGAGCAGGGCCTCAAGGCGGCACTCCACTGGCGCGACGCGAAGTTTGGCGATGGCCGCGCACGCGTGAACGGCCCGGAAATCAGGGATGAGAACGGCAGGCTCGTGTGACGATTAAGGCGACCTCGGTCCTTTCGATCCTCGCCATCTGGGTGGCCAGCATCATCGCCGTGGCATTCGAACCGGATAGCTGGTGGCTGCTGATATTCACGTTGCTCGCAACCGGCGCCGTGGGAGCTTCGGCATGGCGACGTTTGGGCCTGTCACGGCTGCTCGCGATCACAGGGACGTGGACCGGGATGGCGCTCGCGGCTGGAAGCAGCAGCGATGCGACCTGGGTTGCTATTTTCGCCTTCCTCACCACCGGCGCCGTCGTCTACAGCACGATGAAGCGAGACGCATGGCTCCTCGGGCTTGGTGTCGCGACGGCATGGCTAGCGACCGGGTTCGTGGTGCTGGTTCACGGCGGCGACGCATCCTGGGTGTGTGTGTTCGCATTCCTCACCGCCGGGGCTGTGGCGAACAGTCACAACGACGTGATGCGGGGAGTGGCGGCGACAGGTTGGTGGGTGATTGCGGGAGTCTTGATCCTTGTACTTGGCGCTGGATTCGCCTGGTTCAGCGTCATCGCGTTCATCCTGACGATGACCTCGATTGGCTTCGGAGGATTTGCATTCCCCAAGGGCCTCGAATGGGATCTGTTCGACCGCGACGATGACAGCGAGCGTGTCAAAATCGTGCGCTAACATGGATGGATGCCCATCCGTGTGCTAGATGATCAAGAGAACGACGACGACCAGACGCCGCTGGGCGACGACGCCCCCGGTCCGGACGAACGCGACCTCGACCTGATGGATGGTAGCTGGGAGCAGGAGTACTACTCGGGCCGGGTGAAGACGCGCAACTGGAATGCCATCGGCGCGGGCATCGCCTTGCTCGTCCTTGCCGGGCTGCTCGTGCCCGTCATTGCGGCAGCGTTCAATTGAGCCTCGCCGGCAAAGTCGTGGCGATGGTCTGCCGTGGCTCCGAAGATGACCGCGCCATTGCCGTCGCGCTCGCAGAAAATGGGGCCGACGTAGCCCTCTGCACGATTTCTCGCGCTCAGCAGGAGGAGTTCTCCACCGCCTCGATCGCGAACGAACTCTGGGCCATCGGGCGCGAGCAGTTCAATTCCGTCATCGATGCTGCCGACCCGGTGGCCGTGGCAGCATTCGCTGAAGAAGTCTGCGACCGCCTTGGCCGCTGCGACGCCGTCGTAATAGCACCGGGGACAGTGGCGCAGGTCGATTTCGATGAACTCTCGCGGGACGAGTGGGATCCCATGCTCAGCGGCGGCCTAACGGCGCCGCTGCTCACGGCACAGGCCTTTTCACGAGTTATCGAACGGGGAGGCGGCGGAGCGCTCCTCTTTGTGGACGATTCGGCGAGTCATGACAATCTCGCGGGCTCCGTCCTTTCGGAGGCCTTGCGCACGCTCGGCGCCCATCTCGGGATCGCCTGGCGAGGCCGCTCTCTGCGGGCGGTGGTGGTCAGTCGAGAAGGCGCCCCGGAACGGATTCTCGAAGCCCTGAGTTAATCGGCTCCACCCCGCAGCCAACACGCGCCCCCGCCACGACCCTCGGCTGCCTGTCGAGCGAGTGATGAGCCCGTGCCGCGTCAACACATCTGCACCGCCGATTCATTGGCCGGCCGCAGCCCGAAACCCGTATTCCTGTGACCGAGCGAAGTGTTCGCCGACGAATACGTGGCGCGCCGAACACTTCGCGCCGCGTGCATCGGGTAAATCAAAGTCAACCTTAATTTTTTTAAGGAAACTATTGACTTTGCTCCTCTCGAGGTCGAGTATATCCACAGCAGCGATGCACAACGGCCCTCAAGGCCACGGGAGAAGCACACATGGACCTCAACACTCACTTCCTCACCAACTACAGCGAGCACTTCGTCGAGAGCCGGCGGCAGTCGGCCAACACGTACTCGTTCGGGAACGGATCGCCCATCGCCGGTATGATCGCGACAGTCGCCGCCGGCATTCGACGGGCCGCCGCCACCATCGAACGATGGGCTCGGGGCGGAAGCGCTGAAGTCGTCGACTACAGCCTGCCCACCATGAAGTCGGTTCAATAGGGAACCGCGGAGGAATTCGATGGCTCGCTTCGTCGGCGCCTGCCCCAGTTGCGATAGCGGAATGGTCGTTCGGCGGCTGGAATGCCCAAATTGTGGCGTTGCCGTCGAAGGCCGGTTCGATGGGGGGCCGCTCGTCCGCCTGGGCCGCGATCAACTCGCATTCGTCGAGACCTTCCTGAGGGCTCGCGGCAAAATCAAAGATGTCGAAGAAGAACTCGGCATCTCCTATCCAACTGTCGTTGGCCGCCTGAACGATGTCCTGGTGGCGATGGGCTTCGAAGCGGGTGAAGACCCGCGCGATGCCGAACGCCGCCAGCGCGTGCTCGATGAGCTTTCCGCGGGCACGCTCACGGCCGCCGAAGCCGCCGAACAACTCCGAGCGCTGGCGTCCCGAGATGGCTGATACAAACGACGAGATCAAGGCTGCTCTTGAAGAGGCGCGCCGAGCACGCGAAGAGGCCGACCGCCTTCGCCGCGAAGCACGGCAGGAAGCGGAACGCATAAAAGACGATGCGCGACGCGCCCGGGACGATGCCCGGCGGCTGCGCGACCAGGCACGCAACGAACGCAAGAGCTCGCATGGGTTCGGCTCCGGTTTCGGCCCGCCACCGCCTCCGCATGGGATTCACTCCCACGGCTCCGGAGGCCGGCGCGAAGAGAACGACGACGCTGGCAGCATCCGCAGCGAGCAGGCGATTGAGTTCGAAGGTGTGCGCCGGGTCCAGATCGATCAGACCGCCGGCAAGCTCACGGTGCGCCCCTGTAAAGAGGGTGAAACGCCCGGGATCGTTTCATCCGGAAATAAGGCGTCACCTGAAATCCTGCTCACCCGCGATGGCGACAAGCTTCAGATCGAAGTGAAGCTCTCGAAGGGCTGGTTGTTCCGCCGCAAGCAGGGCGCCACTACCCTCGTTCGCCTGGGCAACCAATCGCTCGAACAGTTGCGCATCGACAATGGCTACGGCGACATGGAACTGCAGGGCACCATTGCCGATGACATCCGGGTCAACATTGGCGCGGGTTCTTTCCAGAGCATCCTCACGCGCGGTTCCATCGATGTGAACGTCGGTGCGGGCAAGCTCGCCGTGCTTTCGCACAGTGGCCTCGCGCGCTGCGACAGCGGCACCGGAGACGTTCTTCTCGATGTGGCCGAGCTCGCGGACGGCGAATACAAAGTCGATGTCGGACTCGGGCGCGCCGAAGTGCGCCTGCCCGCCGGCGGCCAGGTGTTCATCAAAGCGTCCAGCGGCATTGGTAAATCACGCATCGAGTACCCAAGTGCTCCAGAATCGGCGCCTGCTCGATTGCGATTGAACTCCGGCATTGGCGAATGCGTTGTGAAGTCGCGAGATGCCGGTGCTTCTGAAGCGGCGGCAAAAGCAGCGCAATCCGCTGCGCCGGTTTCACCGGTTGGCCAGCCCCGGCCGCAAAGAGGCAGCCGCGCCGCCCGCACCGCGAATCGCCGCGAAGGTGAAGAGATGCGCGTCCTGCAGATGCTGGAACAGGGAAAGATCACGCCCCAGGATGCCGCCGACCTGATCGCGGCCTTACAGGGTTCGAGCGCGCCACAATTCGATGAAGACAACGCGCCGGGACTCTTCAGCTAGGGCGCCTGCCCAGGTAGCCGAGCTTCCCGGCGGCTTCGTGCAGCGATGCTCGGAAGCCGGGATGGGCGATCTCGATGAGCATCGACGCTCGCTCGCGGATGGTCCTTCCGTGGAGGTTTCGAGCGCCATACTCGGTCACTACCCAGTGCACGTCACCGCGCGTGGTGACCACCCCGGAGCCCTCGAGTAATTCGGGGCAGATGCGGGAAAGCGTCCCGGCTTTCGCCGTTGAAGGCAGCGCGATGATCGGCACTCCACCGCGTGAACGCGCCGAACCTCGAATGAAGTCAACCTGGCCGCCGATGCCGCTGTAGAAACGCGGTCCTATCGAATCAGCCACCACCTGGCCGGTCAGGTCGACGCTGAGGGCCGAGTTTATCGCGACCATTTGGTCCTGCGCCGATATGACGTCGACGTTGTTGGTGTAGTCCACGGTGTGCAGTTCCACCGTGGAGTTGCCATCAATGTAGTCGTAGAGCTCGGCATTGCCGGTCACGAACGAACTCACAGTCTTGCCCCGGTCCAAAGTCTTCCTCGAACCATCCACGACTCCGGCGCGGAGGAGCGGCAAGAGCGCTTCGGTGAACATTTCCGTGTGCACCCCGAGATGCTGGTGACCGGAGAGCTGCGCCAGCACAGCGCTCGGAATAGCGCCGATCCCCATCTGCATGGTCGCCCCATCCTCAATCAACGAAGCGACATGCCCGCCGATGGCCACCGCCTCGGGGCCGGGTTCCTCGCGCAGGACCGCCGGCAAAGGTTCATCGATCTCGATAGCGAGGTCGATCATGCTTTCCGAGATGGAGATTCCCCGCGTCCGTGGCATGCGCGGATTGACCTGAGCGACGACGAGTGCGGCATTGGCCGCCGCCGAAACGGCGCAATCCACCGAGACTCCGAGAGAGCAATTTCCGTCGGCGTCGGGAGGAGTGACGTGGAGAAACGCGACATCCAGCGGCAGTGGCCCTCCCGGTTGAAACAAGGAAGGGATCTCGCTGAGGAACACGGGTGTGTAGTCCGCGCGGCCCTCCTGGACGGCCCGGCGGACGTTGGCGCCGATAAAGAGTGCGTTGTGGCGGAAGCGGCCTTCCATTTCCGGCGCCGCATAGGGCGCTCCACCGTCCGTGTGCATATGCACTACTTCGACGTCCCGGAGATCGGTCCTGAGCGCGACGAGACCTTCAATCAAGACATGTGGCGTGGCCGCACCACCATGTACGTATACGCGCTGGCCGCTGGCAACGACCCCGACCGCTTCGTCGAGAGAGACAATTCGCATCATCTCCAGCTTCCGAGTTCCGCCCCGTCCTGTCACGAACTCCCAGTGCAGCTTCTGATGGCCGTTCGGGCGGGCTTACTTCAGTGCGCCGCGAGGCTGGCTCACCATCAGGGAAGTGACTTCCGTACTCTGGTTTCGCCGCGACCTCCGCCTCCACGACCATCCGGCATTACAGGCCGCTCTCGAGCGTGGTCCAGTGGCGCCCTTGTTCGTCCTCGACGAGGCGCTCATCAATGGACGCTGGCGAAGTCCGAACCGGGTCGCCTTTATGCTCGCTTGTCTCAGGGAACTGGACGTCGACCTCCGGGCCAGGGGTAACCAACTCCACGTGCGAATTGGAAATCCGAGAGTCGCCGTGCCTGCGTTCGCCGCCGCAGCTGGAGCTATCGATGTCTTCGTCAGCCGTGACTACAGCCCGTATGCACGCAGACGCGACGGCGACGTGAAGCGGGCACTCGAGCAAAATAGCGTCGCCTTTCACGCACACCGCGGAACCCTGATCCACGAACCGGAAGAGATAGCCACCGGCGCTGGCGAGCCATACTCCGTGTTCTCGCCGTTCTTTCGAACGTGGGCAAAACTGGCAACGCCTCGCGTGACTCCTGCCCCCGACCAGATTCCAGGCGTGTCACGGATCGAGGCAGGTGAACTACCCGACTTGGCAACGCTGGGAATCCTCAGAGGCTCCGCCGAAGTCATCGAACCGGGCGAGGCAGCGGCACTGCGTCGGTTGGAGATATGGGCGAACTCCGGACTGCCCGGTTACGCGAGCGACCGGGACGTCCTCGCGAACGAACGGACGTCGAGGCTCAGCCAGGATCTCCGTTGGGGCAGCCTTTCGCCCTCGCAGATCGTCTCCGCGCTGCCCACCTCCGGCGTCGACCGGGAGAAGTTCATCAGTGAGTTAGCCTGGCGTGAGTTCTACTTCCATGTGCTCTGGCACCATCCGACTGTCCTGCGAGAGCCATTCCTGTCCCAATTTGCCACGATTCGATGGGACAACGACTCGGTGCGATTCGAAGCGTGGAAGACTGGACGAACCGGCTTTCCCGTCGTCGACGCGGCGATGCGCCAGTTGCTGGCGACAGGTTACATGCACAACCGCGGCCGGATGATCGTCGCCTCCTTTCTGACGAAGGACTTGCATATCGACTGGCGGCTCGGCGAAGCGCACTTCATGGAACATCTGGTGGACGGCGACCCGGCCTCGAACAACGGCGGCTGGCAATGGGCCGCTTCAACGGGCACCGATCCGCAGCCGTACTTCCGCATATTCAATCCGCTGCTTCAGTCGAAACGCTTCGACCCCGAGGGCGTTTACATCCGTCGCTGGGTGGCCGAATTGAAGGACGTGCCGACAGCGTGGATCCACGAGCCAGCGACCATGGCGCCTCTCGAACAGGCAGCCGCCGGATGCGTTATCGGAAAGGACTATCCGGCGCCGATCGTTAACCACGCGATCGAACGTGATCGCGCAATCGCCGATTACGCGGCGGCCCGGGAAGCTACGCGATCCGGTTAATCACCAGCGAGGCGATTCCGAGGAAGAAAACGAAGCCCATCACGTCAGTGATCGTCGTCACGAAGATGTTGGCCGCGAGCGCCGGATCGACCTTGGCCGCCTTGAGGCCGAGCGGGATGAGGACACCCCCCATCGTCGCGGCGCAAATATTCAGGAAGAGGGCCACCCCGAGCACGAGAGACAGGGCCTCGTTGTGCTTCCAGACGAACGAAGCAAGGGCCGCCGCCAGGCCAATGACCAGCCCATTCGTCATGGCAACGAGAATCTCCTTGCGACAAGCCCGGAAGATGTCGGGCACATCGAGGTCGCCCAGGGCGATGCTGCGGACGGCGATGGTTGCCGTCTGCGTACCTGCGTTCCCGCCCTGGCCCGCTACAACGGGCATGAAGTACGCGAGCACGGCGGCCTTACTCAACGCGCTGTCGAACAGCCCCACGACCGCGGCCGCAATGAATGCCGTCACCAGGTTCACGAGCATCCACGGGATGCGCCGACGGACACTGATCCGCACGGAGCTGAAGATCCGCTCGTCCTCATCGAGGCCGACCATGCGGTACATGTCCTCGGTTGCCTCTTCCTGGAGGACGTCAATGAGGTCGTCGGCCGACATGATGCCTTCGAGGCGGCCTTCATCATCAACAACCGGGACGGCGAGCAGGTTGTAGCGCTGCAGCAATCGCGCAGCCTCTTCCTGGTCCGTCCCGGTGGTTACGGCGTGGACATCGCGCTGGGTTATTTCGCCGAGCGTCGTCTTCGGGGCCGAAACGAGCAGGTCGCGAATGGATGCGACGCCTTGGAGGCGACGCTCGTCGTCGATTATGTAGAGATAGTAGGCGCGCTCGGTCGGTGGCCGGATCGTCCAGTTCCAGCGGATGGGGCCGCGCGTGATGCTGGTGCAGGCCA
>JBDTNM010000071.1:0-12394 GCA_039933735.1 bacterium
GAAGACTTCGACCGGGCCTTTGTCGACGCCGATGATGCTGCCGCCCCAACCGAACTGGAAGATTGCGACGATGACGCCATAAGCGGCGCCGATCGACAAGAGGTTCATGATCGCTGCCTTCAAGGCGATGACGACCGAACGGAAGACGGCGGTCAGGAGGATGAAGCTCAGCCCGATGACGCCAGCAAACAACAACGGCATGCGCGACTGGATCTGCGTCGCGGCGTCCACGTTGCCCGCGGTGGAACCAGTCAGGTAGTAGCGCGCCCCGGTGTTCTCCAACTGCGGCGTCACGTCGTCGCGCAGGCTCTTCACAGTGGCGACGGTCTCGTCGGCCTGCGGCTTGGTGGTCGGGAAGATGGTGATGATGGCGGTGTCGCCGGTCTGGTTCAGGATGGCGGGGCCAACTTGAGCAACGCCGGGAGCTTTGCCGATGACTTCCTTGGCCCGATCCAGGCTGTCCTTGCCGCCATTCTTAAGGTCAACGACGCCCAGGATCGGCCCGTTGAAGCCGGGGCCGAAACCTTTCGCCAGCAGGTCGTATGCGCGGCGGCTGTGCAGCGTTTCTTTGCCGTTGCCGGCGTCCGTGAAGCCCAGGTCCATCTTCAGCAGTGGCAGCGCCATCGTCAGCAAGATGCCTGCCGAAATCAACGCGAACGGAAGCGGGTTGCGCTGGATGCGGCGGCTGAGGCGGTACCACATGCTCGTCTCGTCCACGCCTTCCTTCTGTGAGAGGAACGGGACTTTCCAGCTGTCGATGCGGTGCCCGACGAGCGACAACGAGGCCGGTGTGATCGTCAGGGCGACGATGACGGCCAGGACCACGACGATAGCTCCCGCCGTGCCGAGCATTGCCACGAACGGCAACCCCATGACGAACAGCCCGAGGAAGGCGAGGGCAACGACGATGCCGGCGAAAATGACCGACTTCCCTGCCGTTGTAACCGCCAGCACGACGGACTCTTCAACCGAATTACCGGTGTGCAGGCCCTCGCGGAATCTCGTGACGACCAGCAGCGAGTAGTCGATGCCGACGCCGATCCCGATCATCGCGGCGAACTGCGAGCTGAAGTCCGGGAAGCCGAAGAAGTTGGCGAGGATGGCCAGCGTCGCGAACCCGGAGAGCAGGCCGAAGATTGCTGAAATGATGGGCAGCCCCATCGCGACGACGGAGCCGAAGGCAATCATCAGGATGACGACGGCGGCCAACATGCCGAGCATTTCCGAGCCGAAGGCCGGCTGCTCATTGAAGAGGATGGCGTCGCCGCCGGTCTCGATACGAACGTCAGCGTCACCGGTGTGAGCATCGACGATCTTCATGACCGCCTCTGCCGAGGACAGTTCGATATCGTCGATGGGGGCATCAAAGCGGATGACTGCCCGGGCGATCGTCCCGTCCTTCGAAATGTAGTCAGGGTTGTCGAACGGCGATTCGACGTCGGCCACCTGGGGCGAGGTCTTCACGTCGTCGATGGCCTTCTGGATCGCGGCTTTTTCGGCGGCGGAATCAACGCCAGCCGGAGTTTCGAACACGAGGTCAGCGGTACCGGCCGCCTGCGCCGGGAAGGTGGACTTGAGCAGGTCCAGCGCCTTCTGGGACTCGGAGCCGGGGAGGCTGAACTCGGTGGAGAAGGTGCCGCCGAAATTGATCATGGAAAAGATCAGGATCGCGAGGGCAGCAACCCAGGCGCCCATGACTGTCCCTCGGCGGCGATGCGTGAATCGCGCCCAGCGTTCGAGCATTGGTGCGGATTTCCGCGTGGAACGTGCGGCCATGGAGTGCTCCTTGGGAATGAAGGACGGCGAAGTGAAGTTCGAGGTTAGGCGGCAGGTGAGAGGCTTGGCCTCATCCTTTTGGGTGGTCTTCGTATGACGTTGACGTTGCGGAATCGGAATTCCGGTTTACCTATCTTGAAACGGAATTCCGGTTCGGGTCAACCGTCCAATTGGGCAGTGTTTTCCGGCAAAAGCGGTTCCTTTGGCCCTGGTGCAGCTTCTTCCACGCCCGTTAACGTTGGCGAGCACTCAGCTGGACATTTTGTAATCGAAAGCGGAATTCCGGTTCTCATCGAATGTCAGTAGACTGACGCGAGAGGGGTAGTAAGGCACATGGTTGCAGCACCGGAACGCGCCGACGCGCGGGCCAACAGGCAGCGCATCATCCAGGCGGCGCTCGAAGTGCTCGCCGAGCGCGGCGCTGCCGCCGAAATCAAGGAAGTCGCTGAGCGGGCCGGCGTGGGTGTCGGCACCATCTACCGAAACTTCGCAACCAAAGACGATCTCATGCGCGGCATCCTCGATGACGTGATCGACCAGTTTCAGGACATCAACACGCGTGCGCTGAGTGCCGAGGACCCCATCGCCGGCATCCGCGTGTACATCAGTGAGATGTACGCGGTGCTGGAGCGGTGGAGCCCCGCCGTGATGGCCATGCTTTCTGGCGCGTTCACGGAAGAAATCAAGCAGCGATTCATGGAGTTCCTCCAGGACAAGCGTCTCGAGGAGCTTTTTCGGAAAGGGATCGCCCAGGGAAAATTCCGCAAAGACCTCCCCGTGGGGCTCGCGCGCGGCCTGCTCGCAAACATCTGCGATCCCATGGTCTATCTCGCGGTGCAGGGCGAAATGCCCCGCGAAGAGATGACTGCCGGCTTCACCGACCTCATCCTCCGCGCGGTCGTCGCCCCCGAGTAACGCGTCCCAACCAATCGGTAAGTCGCTTAACCAGAGTGAGATTGGCGCTTGCTATAATCCCGCGAAATCAACACGGGCGCAGCGTGGCACGAATTCGGGCCCGCGATTCGTACCTCATTTCGGGAGTCACCTTTCGTGGAAGACCCAAAGATCGTCGCAGAACGAATCATCGATAACGTCGAGCACGTCATTGTCGGCAAGACGCAAGACCTTCGCCTCGCCGTGACGGCGCTGCTCTGCGGCGGACACATGTTGATTTCCGACGTCCCCGGCGTCGGTAAAACGATGCTCGCGCGAGCGATCGCTGTTTCCACCGGGTGCACATTCAGCCGAATTCAGTTCACACCGGACCTCTTACCGAGCGACATCACCGGCGTCTCCATCTATAACCAGAAGATCTCCGACTTCGAGTTCAGGCCAGGCCCGATCCTGGCCCAGATCGTGCTCGCCGACGAAATCAACCGGGCGACCCCGAAGACCCAGAGCGCGCTCCTCGAAGCGATGGAAGAGCGCCAGACGACGGTCGACGGGGTCACTCACAAAATGCCGGCGCCATTCATGGTGCTGGCGACCCAGAACCCGATCGAGTTCGAAGCCACATTCCCGCTTCCCGAAGCCCAGCTGGACCGGTTCCTGATCCGGTTCGCTCTCGGCTACCCGAGCCCGACGGACGAAGTGCTCGTGCTCGACAATCAGCAGTCCGCGCATCCGATCGAGTCACTCAAGCAGGTCACCGACGCGAACGAGATCTTGCAGCTGCAGAAGGCCGTTCGCGAGATCTACGTCGACCCTCTAATCAAGCAGTACATCGTCCAGCTCGCCACAGCGACGCGTGAACACGAGGCCGTGTACCTCGGCGCCAGCCCGCGCGGCTCGATCGCCCTGTTCCGGACGTCGCAGGCGAAGGCGCTCCTCGAAGGCCGCGACTTCGTCACTCCCGATGACGTGAAATCGCTTGCGCTCCCAACCCTGGCCCACCGGGTCATCGTCGCCCCGGGGGCGAAGGTGAAAGGCATGACCGACCTCGACGTCGTTGCCCAGTGCCTTTCGCGTGTGCCGGTCCCGGGCGCCCGGGCGCGGGTGTAACTCGTGGCACAAGCGTGGCGAACATTGCTTGGCCCGGAACGCCGGATCCTGACGCTCGTCGTCACGATCCTCCTGGTCTCCATGTTCATCGCGTTCGGCACGGGGTTTTGGCTGCTGTTCCGGCTTGTCTACATCATCGCGCTGGCGATCCCGCTTTGCTGGCTGCTTGTGTGGTGGAACACCCGCGACCTCGAAGCCGACGTAGATCGCCGGACGATGCGCGCCCAGGTCGGCCAGGAAGCGCAAGAGATCATCGAAGTCCGGAACCGCGCGGTTTTTCCGAAAGTCTGGCTCGAGATCGAAGACCCCAGCGACCTCCCCGGGCACAAGTCCAGGCGAGTGGTCATCATCCCGCCTCGCCGAAGCCGAAACTGGGTCGTGAACACCCCCCTTCGCCGCCGCGGCCTTTACGACTGGGGCCCGTTGCGCATCACGGCGAGCGACCCTTTCGGGCTGTTCACCCGGCATCGCTACATCGGCGGCGCTCAGCAGATCCTGGTCTATCCGCCGGTGGTCGATTTGCCCCACTTCCAGGCGCCACCCGCGAACTTGCCGGGCGAAGGGAACATCCGCCGCCGCACCCATCATGTGACTCCTAACGCTTCCGGAGTCCGGGAATACGCCCCGGGCGATGCCTTCAACCGCATCCACTGGCGCAGCACCGCGCGCACCGGCGAACTCATGGTGAAGACCTTCGAACTCGACCCCGCCAGTGACATCTGGGTCGTCATGGACCTCGAGCGACGGGTACACGCGGGCCGCGATGAGGAGAGCACGGAAGAGTACGGCGTGCGGATCGCCGCGAGCGTCGCGCGCCACTACATCATCAACAACCGGCCCGTCGGCCTCATCACGTTCGGCAAGGATCTCCGCATCCTGGAGCCCGAGCGGGGCCAGCATCAGTTCACGCGTATCCTCGAGACCCTTGCGACAGCCTACGCGGTGGGCGATGCCCCTCTCGGCAACCTGCTGATGGAAGAGCAGCGCCGCTTCGGCCGCCACACGACCCTGGTAGTTGTGACCTCGGCGACGGACGACCACTGGCTAACAGCTATCCAGTCCCTCACCCAGCGTGGTGTGCGGGCCGCCGTTGTCTTGCTGGACCCGACGACGTTCGGCGACGACCGTTCGCCGCTGCTGCTTTACGGACAGCTGACAGCAAGCGATATCCTTACCTATGTGGTCCGGCGCGGCGACGACCTGGGCCTCGCCCTCAGCCCAACCAGCAGCGGAGTGAATGCATGGCAAGCATAAATCCTCCCATGGAACGTCCTGCGGCGCGGCGCATCGGTTCGGCCGCCCTGCGGGCCCCCCGGCTTGTAATGAGCTGGGAAGATTGGCTCACGTTTGCCGCGGCCGCGATCACGTTCACGGCGGTTGGCGTCTCGCTCCAGCAGGCCCACTGGGTCGACAACATGCCGGACTTCGTGCCGACGGCGATCGCAGGCCTCCTCATCGGCATGATCGCTGCTCGCATCCGCTACTACGCGGCGGTCATCCACCCGATTGCATTGCTGCTCGGGGCCGTGGTCGTCGTGCTGGCAGTCCAGACGTACGCCGATGGCGCGACCCTGAGCGAACGGTTGGGCGACTTCCGGGTACGCATGGACGAGTGGTACCAGGTGGTGCGCGCCGGAGACATCAGCAACGACAACCTGCCGTTCGTCGCCCTGGTGCACGGGCTGACGTTCCTGGCGACCTACTTCGCTGCCTGGTGCCTGTTCCGCTGGCGAAACGCGTGGCTGGCGGTCATTCCGAGCGGCGTCATTCTCCTCACCAACATCAGCTTTCTGCAGGGGAAGCCCAGCGAAACGTTCGTCGTCTTCCTCTTCGGCGCCATCGTCCTCATCGCCCGGCTCCACCTTCAGAAGAGCCAGGATAAATGGACAAAGGACGGCGTCGATTACCCCGAGTTCATCAGCGTCAGTGCGATTCAGCTAACGGTGATGGCCACCGTCGGCCTGATCCTGGGGGCGTGGTTCATCCCTCTTGGCAACCAGGCGAAAGCCGTGGAGAACGTCTTCGATTTCGCCGCGAAGCCCATCACCGGCCAATCCGATTCGCTCGTGCGGCTCTTCCATAGCATTGACTCGCGCAAGGGCGCGCGCCTGCACACCTTCGGCAATACGCTGCCGATCCAGGGAAATGTAAAGCTCGGCACGAAGCAACTCTTCGAAGTAAACAGCCCCCAACCGGGCCTGATTCGCGCGACGAGTTACGACAACTACACCGGAGCGGGCTGGAAAGTCACCGGCCGCGAAACCGAACGCATCAACGCCGGGACGCTCGCGCCGGATGAGTCGGTCGCTGAGAGCTATACCGCGCGGGATGTCTCAATCCTCCGCGTCAAAGTGCTCGACCCGGACAACACGCTGCTCACGCCCGGCACACCGCTGGGCGCGAACATCGACACGACGGTCGAGACGCCGAAGGGCTACACGGGCGATATCGAGGAGATGAATAGCCGCCGCGGGCTGAACACCGACGACACGTACAACGCCATCGGCTCGGAGAGCCGGGCGAACATCCAGCAGCTCCTGACTGCCGGCGAAGAGTATCCGTCGTGGGTGACCGACAAGTACCTGCAGTTGCCGAAGGAACTCCCTCAACGCGTCCGCGATGAAACCCAGCGAATCATCGAAGAGAAGAGCGTGAGCACCCCGTACGAGGAGGCCAAGGCGATCGAGGAGTACCTTCGCACGCTCCCCTACGACCTGCTCGTGCCGACGCCGCCTCCCGGCCGGGACGTGGCTGACTACCTGCTGTTCGACTCAAAGCGCGGCTACTTCGACTACCAGGCGACGGCCATGTGCGTGATGCTGCGGACCCAGGGCGTGCCCTGCCGCATCGCTGTCGGCTACGTGCTCGACCCCCAAACCGGAGACGAAACCAGCTACATCATCCGCAAGGACAGTGCCTACAGCTGGGTCGAAGTCTTCTTCCCGAAGTACGGCTGGATCAACTTCAATCCGACCGCGAACCGGCCCTCCGGTGGCGCCGGCGGCCTCGGCTCGCTCGATTTCACGCCTTCGAGTGACCCGTTCGTCGAACCCGACCTGACCGGTTTGTTTGATGACCCGGCACACGGCGTCGACCTCGACCCTGACTCTGTCCCCGGCGCCCTGGCCGAAAAGCCGGTCGAGAACGGTGCGCTGCCGTGGACACTCATCCTCAGTCTCTGCGGTGCGCTGGCGGCCTTCGCGGCAATCGCGTTTAGCGGCCGGGTCGCATGGAACTGGGGCCTGGGCAGCCTGGACGGGCGCGCAAAGCTCTGGGCAAAGACGCAGCGGCTGGCCGGCTGGGCGAAGCTCGGTAGCCGCCAGCACGAAACTCCGCGCGAGTGGTCGCGGCGGATGGGTAAGGCGATCGACCAGGAGCCTGCCGCGATCCAGCTTTCGGACGCCTACGAAGAAGCGCGGTATGGACGTCCAGACCTCGTGCGAATCGACGACGCGGATGCAGAGCGATCCTACAAGAACCTCCGAGGCGCGCTCTTTGCAAAGCTCACCCGCCGCAAGCCGAAGAAGAAAGACTGATCCCGTTACGAAGCAGGCCCGGTCGCGTTCTCAGGGTATGCAAACGATGACTGACACACTGGTCGCTGTGGCGACAAACACGGAAATGGGCTGGGCCGGTGTGGCGTTGAGCCGCGACGGCATCCGCTACGCAACGCTCTTCCACCACACCGAGGCGTCGGTCCGCGGTGAACTGCGCGCATACGGTGCTCACGAGGGGCGACATGACCTCGCGGATAGCGCCACGCAACTGCTCCGCGACTATGGCGCCGGGCTACCCGCAGATATCGAGTCCTTCCCTGTGGATTTGCCGGAATGCACGCCGATGCAACGCAAAATCTGGCTCTCGCTACGCGATATTCCTCGTGGAGAGACCCGGAGCTATGGCTGGCTCGCCCGCTACGTGGGCGAACCGCACGCGCCACGAGCAATCGGTGCAGCCGTTGGCGCGAACCCGATCCCGCTCTGGCTACCCTGCCACCGAGTGGTCGCCTCGGACGGATCGCTTCACGGCTTCGGCGGTGGACTGGCGATGAAGTCGGCACTGCTCGAACTCGAAGGCGCGCTGCCGAAGCGAATGCTCAACTAGCGAAAATCGCCCTTCGGGGATTCCACTCCTGTAGCATCCACCGGGCCGGGAGCTTCCGGTCCGAATCGAGAACTTTGCACCGCTGGAAACTGCCCGCCCTCATCCTCGTCTTACTCGCCTTCGCGACCATTTCCGAAGCGCCCCATTCCGCGCACGCGGCCACCACGCGGACCTGGACCGGCGCAGTGAATCTCAACTGGAACACCGCCGGCAACTGGAACCCGAGCGGCGTCCCCGTCGATGGGGACTCGGTATTCATCGGCGCTCCCGCATTCGGCAAGACACTGAACAACGACCGCCCCGCCAGCCTGGTGCTGGCGTCGGTCGCTTTCGGCACATCGACAACCATCGTCGGCAACGGCTTCGGCGTTTCCAACAGCCTTCAGCAAGGCGCCGGAAACGCCGATGTGACGCTCGACATCCCGATCACGCTGAAAGCTGACATCGAAGTGATTGTCGCCACGAACTCGCGCATGTTTATGCGCCAGCGTCTCTCTCCAATGGGGACCGTGGGACTGGACATGGGGAGCCACTCGCTCGTGAAAAACGGGGCGGGCGATATTGAATTCGACTCCGACCTCGTTGGTACGGGCGGGTTTGGTGTGCAAACCGGCGAAGTGAGCTTCATCTACCCGGTCACATTCGGCGGCACCATCGTGTTGCTGCCGGGCACGCGCGCGCTGCTCACCGTTCTCGGCAACGGCACCGGCTTTTGCGGCAGCGCTCCGAACGCCTCGTTTGCCTTGAGTTCGGCTATCCTTTCGGCCGCCTGCGTCGTCTCCATAAAGTCCGTGAAGGGAACCGGAGAGATCGAGATGTTCAGCGACCAATCGCGTCTGTTCATCGCGGGGGCCGGGGGCGGTGCTGTCTTCGATGGAAAATTCACCGGGGCAGCGCCATCGACCATCATTTGCTGTTCGAACGGCGGCCAGACGCTCCGCGGAACTTCGACGTTCACCGGCGGCATCTTCGTGAACAGCGGCGCTCTCTACTTCGGGGGCGCGAGGTTCCCTGCCGCATCGACGATTACGGTCCAGGGCGACGGCCAGTTCCGGGCGAGCCTCGTTGGCTACGGCACCTTCGGCGATACGATCATCACGGGCGGCGATCTTGCTCTTTCAGCAATCAACGACCAGTTCGGGTTCGCGAGGTTCCCCGGGTTGCAGTTCGCCCCCAACGATCTCCTGGATTTCGAGTTCCAGGGAGGCACCGCCGGGACGGGTTACACGCAGATCGTGATGACCGGGCAGATTGTCCTCGACAGCGTCTACCTGCGCCTGGACTTCGGAGGCTACGTTCCGCCGGTCGGGCAGAACCTCACGCTCATCAAGGGCGCGACCGCGCTCCTCGACACGATGAAGAACTTCTACGACGGACAGAACGCCCCGCTCCTCGCAGAGGGTGCCACGTTCACCGTTCCCGGTCCCCTGGGCGATTCTGGCAACTCCAGTTTGAAGTTCAAGATCACCTACAAGGGCGGCGCCGGGCACGACGTCATCATCACGCGCCTGGCCAGCGGGCCGCCGCCGGTGACTACATACAAGCGCATCCTCCCGCTGCTCGCTCGCGACTGATCCAGCGCCACCAGGGCATACCGAAAAGGGCTCCCTCGCGGGAGCCCTCTCGATGTTTCATGGATTCCGGGTCGACTAAGCGTCGCGCCAGGTCTTCATGAGGTGGGTGTAGGGGAACCACGCCGTCGGGCGGTAGTTCGTGATGTCCTTGTCCCAGAAGTAGGTCCGGGTGTCGGTGGAGAAGTAGATTTCGTACTGCTCGTCCGCCACCTTCTCTTCGATCTGCTTCACGGTCGCGAGGCGTTCTTCCATCTTGAACTGGCTGCGCTGCTTGTCCATGAGGTCTTCCAGGGCAGGGTCGTTCACGTAGGAGAGGTTAATGCGGCCGCGCTTCGGCTTCATGGTGAAGCGCTCGGTGACGTAGTCCAACCAGTAGGCGATGGCGCGCGGGCTGTGGCCCATGCCTTCGTAGTTGCCCTGGTAGGTCGAGGTCAGGTAGCTCGTGGTGTACGGCTGGGAGTTGTCGGTGATGTTGATCCCGATTTCCTTCAGCTGTGCCTGGGCGAGGGTTGCGGTGTCGATGTATTCCTGGCCGTAGGCCGCGATGTCGGCGTGGCTCCAGGTGGTGTCGATCGTCTTGCCTTCGCCGATAGCGGCCGCCATGAGCTTCTTGGCTTCGGAGACGTTGTAGTCCCAGAGCTTTGCCTGCGGAAGGTCCTTCACCTGGCGAGCGAACGGGTAGCCCACGAAGTAGAGCTGATCCGGCACGCCTTCGCCCTTGGTGATGGCGTCGCGGATGGCCTTGCGGTTGAGGCCCATGGAAATGGCCTGGCGGACGCGCTTGTCGTTGAACGGGGGCTTGTCCGTGCGCAGGTAGATGTACCCGCCGATGCCCTGCGTCTCTTCGCTCTGGGCGTCGGGGCGGCTCTTCTTCAACTGGTCGCGAGGTTCCGGCAGGAACAGCCAGGTGATGTTGATCTGCTTGGCCGCGAAGTCGGCCACACGCTTCGCCGTATCGGCCACGCCGAAGACCTTTACGTCATCGAAGTAGGGGTACGGCTTGTCGAAGTAGTCCGGGTTTTTCTTGAAGGACATCGAAACGTTGGCTTCGGTGCCGGTGTGAATGAACGGCCCCGAGCCCACCATCTTGGTGGTCGCGTCAGCCGATTCTGCGTGTTCCTTCGGCGAAATCCATGCGCCCAGGTTGCCGCCGATGTAGAAGGCGGTATCCGCGTACGGGAGCTTGGTCGTGATCTTGAAGGTGCTGGCATCCGGGGTCTCCATCTTGTCGATGAAGCTGAGGCCAGTCTTGTGGACCGACTTGTCGTAGTTGAGGTATCGGTCGAACGCGTACTTCACATCCTCGGAGGTGAGGGCGCGGCCGTTGTGGAACTTCACGTTTGGCTTGAGCTTGAACGTGTAGTTGAGCGGGTCGGGCTGCTCTGGCAATGCCGTTGCGAGGTCCGGCTCCATTGCGTTATCGGCCGGCTGAACTTCGGGCGTACCCGCCTTGAAGCGAAGCAACTTGCTGTAGCTGAGGCCGTTCAGGTACGCCGTCTGGTACGAGGTGACGGTGTACGGGTCCAGCGTGGCCGGGATGTTCGGCATCTGGAACGCCAGCGACCCACCGGGCTTCGGCTGCTTGGCAACGGTCGGCGATGCGCCGGTCGTGGGCTGGAGGCCAGCGGTTGGGCTGGCGCTGTCGTCGTCATCGTCTCCGCAGCCGACGAGGGCGAATGCTCCAGCTCCAACACCGGCGACCGCGGCGCCGCGGATGGTGGTGCGCCGGGAGACTTTCCTGCGCAGCCAGTAGTTCGTGCGGTCTTCCATAGATGTACTTCCCCCTGTAACAAGCGGCCTGAGCCGCAATGTCCCAATGTAATTACGACGACTGTCGTAGGCGTGGATCCAGGACGTCTCGCAGGGCGTCTCCGAAAAGGTTGAAGCTAAGCACTGCGATGCTGATGGCCAGGCCCGGAATGACAGCTGTCCACCAGGCGGCCTGCCACCACTGGCGGGTGTCCTGGAGCATTCCGCCCCAGCTTGGATGAGCTGCGTCCTGGATGCCCAGGCCGAGGAAGCTCAGCGCGGCCTCAGCGAGGATTGCGTTCCCGATCTGGATGCTGGCGATGATGATGATCGGTGCGAAGACGTTCGGCAGGACGTGCCGGAACATGATCCGCGCCGAGGTGTTGCCGACGCTTTCGGCCGCCTCGATGTACTGCAGGTTACGAATACCGAGCACTGACCCGCGCACGATTCGTGCAGTCGTCGGCGTGATAATGATGCCGATGGAGAAGCAGACGAGCAGGAACGATTTGGTGCTGTACCCGCTGTCCGTCTTGAAGATTACGAGGAAGAAGATCGCGGCAACGAGCGGCGGGAACCCGAGCATGACATCGAGCATGCGGCCAATGATGAAGTCGGCCCATCCTCCGAGGTAACCGCTGACGATACCGAGGAGCGTCCCGAAGACAGTCCCTACGGCGACCGCACCGAAACCGACGCCGAGGGAAATGCGGCTGCCGACAATGACCCGGCTGAGCTGATCGCGGAAGAGGTTATCCGTGCCCAGTGGGTAGGTGGAGGACGGTGGCTTGAGGCGCGGGAATTTCGCGGCATCCACGGCGTGTGGAGTCAGTTGTGAAGCGAAAATCGCGACCAAGATCAGGGCGAGGCAAACCAGGCCCGATACGGCGCCAATCGGCTTTGAGCGCGCGGTGCGCCAGAGGCGGTACCACACACTCGGCCGGCGGCGGAGTTCCTGCTGGAAGATCGGGGAGCGTTCAGCGATCGAAGTCATCCGCCGTACCTGATCCGAGGGTCGATCCACGCGTAGCTGAGATCGACCAAGAGGTTGATTGTGACGAGCACCGTCGCGAACAACAGGACCAGACCCTGCACCTGGGTGTAATCCTTTGCGTTGACGGCGCTGAGCGTCAGGCCGCCGAGGCCTGGCAGGCTGAAGATGGATTCGAGCACGACGGTGCCGCCAAAGA
>JBDTNM010000072.1:0-12321 GCA_039933735.1 bacterium
CTCATTGGGGCGGGACTGACCGTCGCGCGCGAGGGCCGTCTCGTCCTGGTGGCGATGGACGGAGACCATGCATACGACGTGATCCGTGATGCCTGCGACGACCTTTCGTTGGGGCTTGTGCGCATCGAACGGCGCCGCCAGAACCTCGAAGACATTTTCCGAGAAGTGCCCACCCAGGAGGTTGCCAGTGCAGCAAGCTGAATCGCGCACTGGCAGCATCTATGACCTCGGTTACCGGGGTTACGACGGGCTGCGTCTCGGCCGCCGCCATGCGATTACCTCGCTCTATTGGTACACGCTCCGCAGTGCGTTTGGGATTGGCCGACGCACCGGCAGCAAGATCATGCCCATCGCGATTGTCATCATCGCGTTCATCCCAGCGGTGGGGCAGTTGGCGATTGCAGCCCTTGTTTCGAACGTCGAGGTCTACACGCCTTCGAATTACTTCGCTTACATCGAGATCCCGGTCGCTCTCTTCTGTGCGGCCATTGCGCCGGAGATCTGCGGCCGCGACATGCGCCAGCGGACGCTCTCGCTCTACTTTTCGCGGGCGCTGCACCGCCGGGATTACGCACTGGCGAAGCTGGCTGCGTTCGCGACCGCCCTAACATTCCTCACGCTGATGCCCCAGGTGGTACTCGTCATCGGCAACGGCCTGGCCAGCAAGGACCTCTGGGGCTACATCCAGGACAACTGGGCGGACCTTCCCCGGACAATCGGATCCGGCCTGCTGATGGCCGCCATGGCCGCCTGCGTCTGCCTCGCTATCGCCTCGCAAACGCCGAGGCGGGCGTACGCGACCATCGCGGTCGTCGCCTGGTTCCTGATCACGTGGCCGATCGCCGGCATCCTGACCACTGAGATCGGCGGAGCCGGTAAGCTGGCTACCTTCATCAGCCCATTCGAGTTCATGCACGGCTGCACGCTCTGGATCTTCAACGGATCTCCTACTGTCGATTCACCGCTGGAAGTCGCCGGGTACCCGCTCTGGGTGTATTTCATCACTGTCCTCGCGTACGGAGCCGCCGGGTTCGCCTACGTGGTGCGTCGTTTCGATCGGATCGCCGCGTGACCGAGCCGATTGCGCCTCCCATCGCCACCGAGCCCACCGCGCCCGCTGCGATCGAGTTCGACCACGTCTCACGTTGGTACGGAAACATCGTGGCGGTGAACGACATCTCGTTCTCACTGAACGCTGGTATCACGGGTCTCCTGGGACCGAACGGAGCCGGAAAGTCGACGATGCTGCACATGCTCGCCGGCTTCCTCCAGCCGTCGTCCGGCAATGTGCGCGTTCTCGGGCAGCCAGCCTGGGGCAATCCGGAAATGTACCGCCGTGTCGGCCTCGTGCCCGAGCGGGAGTCGGTGTACCCGTTCCTGACGGGTTACGAGTTCGTTCTCGACAGCGCCCGGCTCCATCACCTGGCCAACGCCGAAGAGGCAACGATGAAAGCCATTCGGATGGTCGAACTGGAGGACGCCATGGGCCGCGCCTCCGGCGGCTATTCGAAAGGCATGAAGCAGCGCATCAAGATCGCTGCCGCGCTGGTCCACGAACCGGACGTACTGTTGCTCGACGAGCCGTTTAACGGCGCCGACCCGCGCCAGCGGTTGCACCTGATGGACCTGCTTCGGGAGATGGCGGCGAACGGCCGCACGATTGTCTTCTCGTCCCACATCCTCGAAGAGGTGGAACGGCTTGCCGAGGACGTCCTCGTCATCGTCAGCGGCCGCCTCGCTGCCTCCGGCGACTTCCGCGAGATTCGCAAGCTGATGACCGACCGGCCGCACACGTTCGTGGTCCGCGCGAGCGACAACCGCAAGCTCGCGGCGGACCTTGTTTCTGACCCCTCCGTGTACGGCGTTGAATTGCAGGGCAACGACCTCCAGGTGCGGACCTCAGAGTTCGCGGCCTTCACCAGGGCCGTGGCCGGTGTGGCCCGCCGAGCCGACGTCTCGATTTTCGAAATCCGGCCGACCGATGAATCACTGGAGAGTGTGTTCTCGTACCTGGTGAAGCGATGATGATCGATAGCACCATCGTCCGCCTCACCATGCGGCAGTTGCTCGGGCAGAAACGCACCATCCTGATGCTCGCGTTCGCCCTCATCCCCGTTCTCGTTGCGCTGCTCTACCGGCTGAACGGCGACCACGTTCGTCACGACCCGCAGGAATGGACGGCGACGGTCGCGCTCGCGCGGCTCGTCGTTGGGCTCGTGCTGCCTTTCACGGCGCTGGTCTTCGGCACAGCGGCGCTCGGGACGGAGTTCGAAGACGGCACCGCGGTCTACTTGCTCTCGAAGCCCATCCCGCGATCGACGATCGTGCTCTCGAAGTTGCTCGTGGCCTGGGGCGCGACGGTCGTCGTAGTCCTGGTCTCGACGTTCCCTACGGGGTTCCTGGCGCTCTCAGGGGAGCCCCAGGATGGAATTGTCGTGGCGTTCGCGATCGCGGCTGTTTTCGGCGCGCTGATCTACTGCGCCGCGTTCCTCTGGTTGAGCATCGCGACCAGCCGAGCGCTCATTGCGGGCCTGCTCTACGTCTTCATCTGGGAAGGCGTTGTCGTGAATCTGTTTAAGGGCGTGCGACTGTTCTCCGTCCGCCAGTACACGCTGGGCATTGCCGGCGAACTGATGTCGGTGCCGAAACGCGTGTTCGATCCCCGCCTGCAAGGTCCGACGGCGATTGTACTGGCCTGCCTGGTGACGGGCGTTGCCATCTGGCTGGCATTCCGTTCGCTCAAGCGCTGGGAGATCGGCGAAACCAGCTAGCCCCCGGCCAGCTTGGCCTTGTGGCCGAGCGCAATCATTCGTTCGAGCAGACGATCGCGCATGTCACCCTGGAGCACGAGTGTCCTGCCCTCACGTGAGCCGCCCGTGCCGCAATGCTGCTTCAAGGCCTTGAGCAGGGCGTCGAGGTCAGTTTCGCTGCCGGGGAGACCGGTGATGGTGGTTGCGGTCTTTCCACCGCGGCCCTTTTTGTCCCGCTGGATCCGGACGATGCCATCATCGGGCACCTTCGGCGCCGCGACGGGACCAGGGCGTGATTGGGTGCGTTGAGGAACAGGCGGGCGGGTGTCGCGCACCTTGCCACCATCGGTTGAATAGACCAGCCGAGAGTTATCGCCGGGGCGCGTCATGCCGTGGCGTGAGCCCCGACTTTCGCGCCGAGTTCGTGAAGGACCCGCCGGTAGTCGGCCACAGAACTCGTGGGGAGCTTGTTCTCCCGGAGCTGGCGGGCGATATCGCCTCGCGATGGATTGTACCCGCGCGACTCCAATGTCCCGAGTTCGCTGGCCGCGATGGCGAAGTACTCTTCGAGGCCGCGGGTGGCATTGCTCATCCGCGAAACGACGTTCGCGCGATTGTCTTCGACGTTCGCTGCGGCTCCGCCACCGAGGTGCGAGATAAAGTCCTCGAACTCCGTATCGCTCATTTGCGAAGCGGCTTCGCCGAGTTGCTCACGGAACCGTTGAATCCGGGTTTCTGGGGCCGCCCCGCCGGGAACGAGGCGCACGGAGCTTCGCAAGCCTGCTTCGTAGCGCAGGGCCTGGTCGCTCATGAATTTCAGTCGGTCGATTGCGGTGTTAAGGCGCGAGACGTGGGAAACGTAGGCGTCGTACGGCGAGCCTAGTTTCCAGACCAGTGTTTGAATGCCCATGCTGCCCTCCGGTTACTGTCCGTTGCCCCCGCGCAGGAAATCCTCGACATCGCGCAGGATGTCGTCGGCGGACGGGAGCTCGCCGCCTTCGTCGTCGGTTGGGGTTGCGTCGTCGTTCTCGCTGTAGTGTTCTTCGAGAGTGCGGACGTAGGCGCCAATCTGGTCGTCTCCGCGGGAGGCCTCTTCGACACGGGCGGCAAATCGAGACACTTCGTCTTCAAGCTCGCCCAGGGGCGTCGAAACACCGATGACGGGTTCAAGCGCCTTCAGGAGTGCGATCGTCGCGGCCGGGTTTTCTTCGACGTTGAGGTAGTGAGGCACCCCGGCGGCGAGGGAAATCAGTCCGAGACCCCGGCGGCGAAGCGAATCGTGAATCACGCCGAGGATGCCGGTTGGGCCCTGGTAGAGCGAACGGCCAAGGCCGAACTTTGCTGCCAGCTTGGGATCGGCGGAGGAGCCGGTGACCGGGATTGGCCGGGTGTGCGGGGTCTGAGCCGGCCGCGCTACAAGCGTGCAAATGAGCGACGGTTCGAACTTAAAGACTGCCTCGGACAGCCGCTCCGAAAACGTCCGCCAACGGAGGTTCGGTTCGACGCCACGGACGACGATCAGGTCATTGGGGCTGTTGGGCAAACGCACGGCGAAGGCTTCGTTCTCAGGCCAGTCGAGCTTTCGAATGCCCTCATCGTCGATGCGAACGTGCGGGCGCGTCTCGGTGAAGTCGTAGTAGTCTTCCGGGTCGACCGTGAGGAACTGTTCGCCGTCGAACGCATCGACGAGCCGGTCGGCGACATCAGTCGTAACGGTGCCGGTATCGCTCCACCCGGTGAAGGCCATGACGACCACAGGGGAACGAAGCCCGCGGACTTCGTTTTCGGTAAATCCATCCACATCGGACATTGTACGCGGTAGGGAACCCTAAACGCTGAGTGCCTGGATCATGGGCATTGATCGAATCCGCCGAAAAACGGCTGGTAGCTGATCGTCTGGCTATCCGGTGACCAATCGAACCCGGCCGGGCCGTGCACTCCCTCCGCCAGTCTGCGGGCGGGAGAGCCGCCATCGCTCGCTACCACCCACAATTCGGTCCCTCGCGTGAAGCCCACGAGGGAGCCGTCCGGCGAGACCTTCGCGTGCATGACTCCACCGCGGGCGAGCGTCCGAATTGTGCCGGTCAGACTCGCCAGTCCCAGCGACCAATCCGCGCCGCAGACATCGGTCTGAACGACGAGAGATGAACCATCGGGAGAGAAGCTGCCCGGACCGTAGTTGGACCCGTAGGCGGCAAACGATGCGACGGTCTTGCCGGTCGCGAGGTCTGCGATAACGACCGTCGACGGCAGGATTCTCGAAGCCGCTTGCGCTTCCCCGTAGACAGCGTACGCGACCGACCTCCCGTCCCGGCCAATGGCGATGGCGTACGGGGCTGCCGGAGTCATTACGCTCGTAACCTCCTCAAAGTTCCGAGCGGGGTCGTGGATGCGGATTGTGGCAGGCGAGCGGTAGTCCGCCTGCTCGATTGAGGCCAGCCTGCCATCCGAAAGCCACTGACCACCGTTGAAGCTGCCAGCGATCACGTCGCGGCCACCGTCGTTCTGAAGCAGCTGGATCGGCGCGTTCGCGACGCCGTAAGCGATCGTGTGTCCATCGGGCGACCAGTGAAGCCAGGGTGAAAGACCTGCCCAGCTAAGCGGCGCGACGAGGTCCGTCGCGAGTTGACGGCCTCCCGAATCAAGGACGACCAGGCCATCCGCGCACGCGGCCGCCAACAGGTCCTGCGTGGGCGACCACTCGACATCGAAGCAATTTGAGGGCCAGAGACGAGAAAACGGGCCGCCATCGATCATGCCGGCATCCAGCCCGACGCCGGCAACCGCGAGTTCTCTGCTGTCACGAGACCACGCGACGTCGCGGCCCAGTCCCGGAAATCCCACAGGGAGGCTGCGGGACTCGCCGCTGACGACGTTCACCACTTGCAGGCGCAGCGCCGGCACGGAGACCGTGGGCGGCCCAGTGGCGGCCGCAGTGGCGACAACGGAAGGCACGGCAGTGGTCTCGGGAGTGTCGGGCGCGGTCCGGCGGGTGGGCGTTGCCGTCGCGGGGGCAGGTGAGTCTCCGTCGTCACCGCACGCTACGAGAAGCATAGAGATGAGCAGCGAGGCCAACGCCAACGGAAGAATGTGTCGCTTCTTGCTTATCTCCATGGCTGCCAGCATCCGCCCGCCGGCAAGCAATGGGTATCCCAGAACCGTTGCAGTTTGTGCTTGGGCTTCGCTGCTGGCGCGATCTCCCTCCGCCGGGCAGGAAAACCCATCGAGGTCATGGAGATCGAATTGAACTGTTTCGGCTAGACCCCGGCGTAGCTGTGCAGGCCGCTCACCCAGAGGTTCACCGCGAAGTAGGTGAACATCACCAGCCCCCACATGACGATGAGCCACCACATCGGGTCGGGGCGCCAGCCCCGGCGGACTCGCTCCGGCACCACTTTGCGGATGCCAGGGGCGCCGGCGACGGAGCCGTTTCCGGCGCGCGCGTGGAAGTACGCGGCGATGCTCAACCAGGTCACGAGCGCGCTCGTTTCCTTCGGGTCCCAGCCCCAGTAACGGCCCCAGGCGCTGTTCGCCCACCAGGCGCCCAGGGCTATTCCCAGCCCGAGCATCGGGAATCCGACGATGACAGCCTTGTTCGCGAGGTCACCGGCTGCTTCGGAACTCGGCAACGAGGCGAACCGCCGTTTGCCCTCGCCGCCCTGTATGAGATAGATCGCGGCGCCACAGAAAGCGACGGTGAGGACGGCGTAGGAAATCATCATCACGCTGACGTGGATGGTCAGCAGGGGACCGTTCTGGAGGGCCGGAATGAGCGGCGTTATCTCGTTCGGGAAGGTCGATGCGATGGCGAGCATGCCCGACACGATCGGCAGCGCCAGAATCCCGAATCGGCGGTAGCCGGTGTATGCCTCGAAGGCGAGGTAGGCAGCGGAGATTCCGAAGCCGAAGGCCGCTGTGAATTCGTAGAGGTTCGAAATGGGCGCATGGCCGGTCGCCGACCACCGGGTGGCAACCTGCGCTCCGAGGAACAGCACGGTGAATCCGGCGAACGTGGTCGCGAGGCGGCCGATGCCGGGATTCGGGATACCGGGGGAGGTGCTGATCGTGACCGTGCCGGCGGCCGTCTGCGCCGTCACGCGACGCATGGCCACGGAGGCGCTTGCGACATACGCGATGTACGCCGCCGCAGCCATCAGCGAGGTTACGAACCCTGCCCAGAAGAGGTAGATGCTCAGGTCAGCCATGCATTAGTTCTCAGCGTCACAATCCTAGATCGAATCGTCGCGACGCGGCAGGGTCGCCCGGGTCCCGGTTTGGCGGCCTTTACGGATCGCCGAAGCCGAGGCTGGATCAGGCCATCGCCGCTTCGATTTCGGCCTCATCCAGTTCCGGGCCTACCACGGAACAGTGCAGTTTCTCGCGAAGGATGACCCGCTTCGCAACTTCGCGAACGCGGTCGGCATCAATCTCCTCGATCTGGGCGACGACGGCGTCGACGTCCTCGATGGCTCCTTTCGTCAGCAGCAGTTCGCCGTGGCGCTGCCCCAAAGAGAAGGCCGTCTCCAACGAGAGCCGGAATCGGCCGATGTTGTGGTCCTTCGCCTTACGCAGTTCGTCGGCCGGGACAATCTCGGTGCAGAGCTTCTCGGTTTCTTCCAGGCAGACGCTAATCGTTTCCTTGAGTTTGTCGCGGTTTACTCCGGCCGAAATCGTGAACACGCCCGCATCCGAGAGGTACCCGTATCCGGAACCAACGGAGTACGCGAGGCCGCGACGTTCGCGCACTTCGCGGAAGAGCCTGGACGACATTCCGCCGCCGAGCACGTCGTTCATGATCCGGATCGCGAACCGATCCGGGTCATCGCGGCCGAACATGGGCAGGCCGATGTACATCGTGCACTGGTCGATGGGCCGCGAATCAGTCGCGACGCGCGGTCCTGCGATCGACGGGTCGTAGGGAGTGATCTCCGGCAGCCCGCCGTCAACCATCTCAGAGAACAGTGGGGTGGCGAGCTTGACCACCGTTTCGTGCGTGACATTTCCAGCGACCGAAAGCACAACGTTCGACGGTTTGTACCAATCGCTAATGTGACCAATGAAGTCCGGCCGCGTCCAGGTCGGGATAAGTTCGACGGGACCGCCGACATCCCAGCCGGCCGGCTGTTCGCCATAGACCGAGGTGCCAATGAGCCGACCGGCCCAGGCGCCGGGATTGTCGTGGTTGCGCTTCAGTTCCTGCTGGACGACCGGGCACTCGCGATCGATCTCGACCTGCTCGAGCTTCGAATGGAGCAGCATATCGGCCGCGACATCCAGCGCGATCGGAAAGCGGTCGAACGGGACGATGTTCCAGTAGCAGGTGAATTCCTTGTTCGTATATGCGTTGAGCGTGCCGCCAGCGCCTTCGATTTCTTGAGCGATGAGGATGGCATCGGGGCGCTTTTCGGTGCCCTTGAAGACCATGTGTTCGAGGAAGTGGGTGATGCCGTTGAGCCGCGCCGGCTCGGATCGCGAACCTACGCCGACGAAAATGTTGACCGAAACCGCCTGCGTCGATGGCATCGGCGTCGTGACGATGCGCATCCCGTTCGCAAGCGTTGTGAGTTCCCAGCTAGCCACAGAAGCCTCCCCTGAGTGGAGCGGCATCATACGGGGAAAGGGAGAAGGGAGAAGCGAGAGGCTTCTCCTTTTTGCGGGAACTTCGGCTAGTTGATGACGGCTACTACTTCGACTTCGATGAGGAGACCTTCCATCGCGAGTGCGGTGACGCCGACGAGCGTGCTGGCTGGCGGGTTTTCGGCCGGGAAGTATTGGCCGCGGACTTCACGAATGATCGGCAGTGCATCGGCGTTCAGGTTGACTACGTAGGTGTTCTGCTTGACGACGTCACTGATGGTCGCGCCAGCGGCGGCAAGCGCCGCCTTTACGTTTTCGAGCACCTGGACGGTCTGGGCGCGCAGGTCGCCAGCGCCAACGACGGCACCGGACTTATCGACAGAGATCTGGCCTGCGACGAAGACCATGGTGCCGCTGGCGGTGACGACGTGGCTGTAGCCGCGAGGCGTGGAAAGGTCGGGAGAGATGGGATAGTTCTTCACCGGCGAATTCTAGTCGCTGCCGCATAGAATCCGCTCACAACCGCGCCGGAGAATTCCATGCCTGAAGAATGGTCCAACTGGTCGGGAGGTGTGACCTCCGAGCCACGACGTATCGAACGACCAACCTCGGAAGAGGAACTGCAGGCCGCCGTCCGCCGTGCCGCCTCCGAAACGCTCGATGTCCGCGTTGTGGGCACGGCGCATTCGTTCACACCTGTGGTCGCCACCGATGGGGTTATCATTTCGCTGGACGGCCTCGAAGGGCTGGTCGCCGCAGACTCGAACTCGGGGGAAGCGACTCTCTGGGGCGGCACGAAGTTAACCGTTGGGACGCATTACCTCTGGGAGGCCGGCCTCGGGCTCGCTAACCAGGGCGACATCGATGTCCAGTCTGTCGCCGGAGCGATCGGCACAGGCACACATGGGACGGGTCCCTCCTACGGCAACATCCCGAGCCGAGTGGTCGCGATGCGCCTGATAACGGCGTCGGGCGAGATCTTCGACACGCGCGACGCACACCCGGACGTACTCCGCGCGGGGAGAGTTTCCCTGGGCATGCTGGGTGTGACCAGCCAGGTCACGATTTCGTGCCTTCCCCGCTACGCGCTACACGAGCGTCGGTGGCAGGCGTCGACTGACGAGTGCGTGGAGACGCTCGCGGCGAACATCGTTGCCAACGACCACTTTGAATTCTTCTGGTACCCGGGCACCGACCAGGCGGAGTGCAAGGCCCTCAACCCGACGGATACGCTGCCGGATTCCGAGGCGCCGCCACCATTGGAGGGGCCCGGCGAACGGATCGGCTGGAGTCACCGAATCTACCCCTCGGTACGCGAACAGAAATTCAACGAGATGGAGTACTCGGTACCGGCCGAGGCCGGTCCAGATTGCTTCATGGAAGTTCGGGAGTTGATGCGGACGCAGTTCCCGAAATGGATCTGGCCGGTGGAGTACCGAACACTGGCAGCCGACGACGCGATGTTGAGCACCGCCAATGGCCGGGCAACGGTCACGATTTCGGTGCACCAGGACGCTCGCAGGCCGTACGAGCCCTATTTCCGCGAGGTGGAGGCTATCTGCCGGCGCTACGAAGGCCGCCCGCACTGGGGGAAAATTCATTGGCTGACCAAGGCGGATCTCGCCGCGAGCTACCCTGAGTTCGAGGCATTCCTCGGCGTCCGGCGCTCGATGGACCCGGAGGGGCGCTTCCTCTCGCCGTACTTGAGGGATCTGTTCGCTTAAACCGAGAGGGTCGCCACCGTACCAACCCCGCTTGCCGGACACGTTACGATCGGATCATGGATTTCCACTGGTGGATGTTGTTGCCGCTCATCCCGCTCATCGGGATCGGCCTTGTCGTGTTCAAAGTCAGACGGGTTCGCAGGCGCGGACGGCGTTTTCTCGAGCTCAACCGAGCTGAACGGCTTGAGTTCGCCCGCGTGATGCTTCGCGATGGCGAATTGCCGCTTGGGACTCGCGTTCTTGTCGGCCTCGCCGCGGGATACCTCGCGCTGCCAATCGACATTATTCCGGACTTCATCCCGGTGGTTGGCCATGCGGATGATTTCCTCGTGGTCACGCTTCTGGTCGCGGTCATTAATCGCGCCGTGCCGGCCGCGAGAGTCGAGGAAGCGATTGCCCAGGCTCGCCGCGGGGCCGCGCTGAAGGCATCAGTCCCCGTGAACTGATTCTTCCCGTGCTCAGTCGCCTGTGAGGAGCGCCAGGGCCTCGCGGATTCCCGCCGCTGCTTCGCGTTCGTGATTCGCAGCTCGCCGGAGGGCCATCGCTGCGGCACGGCGAAGCCCGGCGTTGTTCACGTTGCCATGGCCCCCGCTGGGGAACGGGAACAACGTGATCAGCGGCGCCAGCGCCTTCGCTTCATCGAGGATGGCGCGTTCGGCAACGGCCAGAGGTCCTCCGAGTTCCGGGATCGAGGCGGCGACATCGGCGAGGAATGCCGCGCCATCGGTGCGCGCTGCCTGTAACACGACCAATGTGTAGGCGTTGCCCGCGCGGTCGACTTCGACCTCGCCGTCGAGTGCCTCGGCCCAGGCATCGAGCGCCGCCGTGCCCCGAGGTTGGCCGTCGGCAGGGCCGTCGCCGCCTGCGAAGCAATCGAGCGCTGTTTCGAGGGCGCCGCCGATGCTTTCGAGCGCGTCGAGTTCGACTGGTTCGATGGGGGCGAACAGTTCGACCCGGCCAATCGCCGTGGGCCAGACATCCCAGAGGATGAACGGTCCCAGTTCTTCGGAAAGCATGTCGTGGACTAGGAAGCCCGCTCGTTCGCGGTCGTAGCCGTAGACGATGCCGTGTTCGTGCAGATGGAAGTCCCAACCGATGAGCGGCCGCCCGGCATCAAGGTGGCCAATCGCCCACTCGACGGCGGCCGCGCGCATTTCGTCCCATGAGCCTTCGGCCGGGAGTTCACCGCCGAAACGCTCCCAGTGGAAGCCGGTGCGCTCGTAGCGGGCGACCATGGCTTCCCAATCGAGGTCGGCAGGCCCGGAGGGCAGCGCTGTGATGTCGTTCTTGGTGCCGAGGCAGAAGTGCCATGCGTGGCCAGTCAGCCCCATCACGGCGTGGCGAGGCAGCGGCTGGCCGAGGAATTCGAGGATCCCTTCGAGCGAGGCGGCGGCGCTGGTCCAATTCGGGGCGAGCAGCAGGCCAGGGATCTCGTGCTTCATTGTTGGAGTGTAACGGTGAGGCCTTGAGCAGCGAGTTCGAGGCACCGACGTGAAGCTGGCCGAACTCGCTATAGTGCCCGTACACGAACAAATCAGGAGTTACTTTTGGCCGACGAGATGGGCATTTTCGAAGTCATGTACAGCTGCCGTGCAATGCGGCGGATCAAGCCGGACGTTGTGCCGGAAGAGATGCTGGTGAAGCTGATCGACGCCGCTAACCAGGCGGCTTCGGGTTCTAACGTTCAGAACGGCCGCTGGATCGTGGTCCGCGACCAGGCGCAGAAGGAAAAGCTCGGTGAGTTGAACCGCAAGGTGTTCGAGGCGTACACGGCGCCGGGTGGCGGTCGAATGGATGCCCTCCCGCACCAGTCAGCGGATAAACGCGCCCGCATGGTCGAAGCCGTGCGCTGGCAGGCGGACCATTTCGCCGAGATCCCGGCGCTTGTGATTGCCTGCCTGCAGGTGGCCTTGCCCCTCCGCGAGAGCTTTTCGGCGGGCGCCGGATCGGGTGGGTCAATCTGGCCGGGAGTGCAGAACCTCTTGCTCGCGGCACGCGCGCTCGGCCTTGCGGCAACGCCGACGACCTTCGCCATCGCCGATCGCAAGGCAGCCAGCGAAGTCCTCGGGCTGCCGGAGGACATTTTGCCCTTCTGCCTGATCCCGGTGGGCTACCCGATGGGCAACTTCGGCCCGGTGACACGCAAGCCAGTGAATGAAATTATGCGCTGGGATCGCTGGAGCTAATCGCCTTCAGGCGAGACAGCGCAAGGGCTGGTTGTGGTTGTAGATGAGCATCTCGCCGAACATCTGGCGGTAGTCGAGGGGGAT
>JBDTNM010000073.1:0-12281 GCA_039933735.1 bacterium
TACGGCAATCCTGAGAGGGCCGCTATTCCGCCAGCCAGTCGCCCGATTTGCCGCCATGCTTTTCCAGCAGCCGCACCGATTCGATCCGCATCCCTTTTTCGACTGCCTTGCACATGTCATAGACGGTCAGCGCGGCGACTGAGGCCGCCGTGAGCGCTTCCATTTCGACGCCGGTCTTGCCGGTGGTCTTCACGGTCGCGCGGATGACGAGCGAATCCGCGCCTTGCGGCACCAGTTCGAGGACGACGCCGGTGATCGGCAGCGGGTGGCAAAGTGGGATGAGGTCCGGGGTGCGCTTGGCCGCCATGATCCCGGCAATCCGCGCCGTGGCGATCACGTCACCCTTGGGCATCCCACCCTGCTGAATGAGTGCGAGGGTTTCGGGCTTCATCCGCACGATGGCTTCGGCCGTCGCCGTCCGAGCCGTCTCGGCCTTGGCCGAAACATCGACCATGCGGGCCGCGCCACTGGCATCGAGGTGCGAAAGGCCCCCGCTGTGTTCGTCAGTTGCCATGGTGGCGCCGCCACATCAGAGATTCGTATGACCAGACCAGCGCGTAGGCCATCCCGCCGACGAGCAGGCCGCCCGGGATACCGGCCCAAGGGGCCACCCAGGTGTCGCTCGCGATGATCCCGATGCCCGTCGCAGGGAGGAACGAAAGGAAAGCGGACCGCCGCCGCTCTACTTCGAACCGTTCGCGTATGGGGTTTCGGCGCATCGTCTAAGTATTCACCACGCCGCCACGGAGAGCACGACCCTGTTGGCACCGCCACGGCCGCCGGAGGGACCCTACGGGCGCGTCCGCGCGCCGAAACTGCCCTTGACCACCGTGGCCTATGGCGAACGGGCGGTTCCCCGTACGATGGCGGGCGATGAGCGCACTCGCTTTTCTCTCGTTTCTGACGATCAACATCGACATCAATCCAGTGATGGCCGATTTCGGGCCATTCACGTTGACGTGGCACGGCCTGTTCACGGCCGTGGGCATCATTTGTGGCGTCTCGCTTTCCGTGTGGCTGGCGAAGCGCGACGGCATTCCCCCCGAGGTCGCGCAGGAAATCGCGCTTGTTGGTGTGCCGTGCGCGATTGTCGGCGCCCGGCTCTTCTTCGTGTTTGAACACTGGGACCGCTTCGGCGATGAGCCGATCAAGATCATCTCTGGGATCACCGAGGGTGGCATCACGCTCTACGGTGGATTGCTTGGCGGCGTGCTCGGCGGCCTGATTTACGCGCTCTGGCACAAGTGGCCGATCGGCATCACGCTCGATGCGGCGGCTCCGGGGATGGTGCTTGGCCAGGCCCTTGGCCGCATCGGCGACCTCATCAACGGTGAACACCTGGCCAACAAGACAAGTCTTCCCTGGGGCGTGAAGTACCTCCACCCCGATAGCCCCCAGTTCATCTACTGGCTCAACCACCCCGATCCAAACAAGCCACTCAAGCCGCTCGACACTTACGCCGTTCACCCGGTGGCAGGCGGTTACGAGTTACTCGGCGACTTCGTCATCCTCGGCCTGCTCCTTTTCGTGATGTACCGCTTCGTCCGTGTCCCCGGCTGGGTGTTCTGCAGTTACGTCGCCATGTACGGCGCGCTTCGCTTCATCCTCTCCTACTTCCGGTTCGATGAGCAGACGATCGGGCAGGTCCCGGTGCCGCAATTGGTCAGCGGCATCCTGCTAGGCACGGCGGTGATAGCAGCGGGGATCCTCTACAGGAAGCCGGGGCCAATCACGCCCGAATACGCCGAACGCGTTTGGGGCGACCTCCCCCTGCCGGGAGAATCGACCGAGCCGGATGAGGCCGCACCAGCCTGAGATGGCTTTACCTATCGCGGTGACGCTGTACCGCAAGCCGGGCTGTGGCCTTTGCGACCAGGCCGAAGCGATGCTCACACGAATTGGCAAGAAGCTGCCGCTCGTCCTGACGACCGTGGACATCGACTCGGATGAGGACCTTCAGAAGCGCTACTTCCTTGAGATCCCGGTGATAGCGGTCGATGGCGACGAGATCGCTCGGGCTCCGATCAATGAACGTGCACTGAAAGCCGTGCTCGAAGATCTTGCTGCCGAGCAGCGTTAGAGCTTCGATCCGAGCAATGCCAGCAGTTCCACGGCGATCGGCGGAAGGTGGCGGCCGCGCCGCCTGATCCAGCCGACTTCGCGCGATTGCGGCGGCTCCAGCGGGATGCCACGGACATCCGCACGGTTTTGCACGCTCATGCGCGGCGAAAACGCGATGCCTCCGCCGGAGGCGACCAGCGACAGGATGGCTTGCTGCGATCGCATTTCGAGGTTCGCACGCAAGGGAATTCCGCCGTCTCGGGCGGCCCGGTCGACCATCGAACGCAGGCCCAGGCCCGGCATCGAAAGCAGCAGCGAAGTGTCGGCGAGGGCCTCCGGGAGCGTGACCGACGAGCGCGTGGCCCAGGAGTGGGCAGCGGGCACCGCAAGCAGCACGTCCTCGGTCAGGAGGGGTTGGATCTCGAGGCGCGAGTCGGCGACCGGCAACACGACAATCGCGAAATCGAAGTCGTCGGCGAGCACGCGCTGGATGGAATCTTCACTGCCCAGCATCTCCACCTGCACGTGCGAACGGGGATAGCGCTGGCGCAGTTCGGCCAGCGCCGGCGGCAAGAGGTTGTCCGAGACGGTCTCCGTGGCGCACATCCGCAGCGAACCGCCGTGGGAAGAATCAGGTCCCGCCACGGCTGCCAGCGTCGCGCTGATCTCGTCGAAGACTCGGTCGGCGCAATCGGCGAGGGCGTAGGCGGCTTCGGTTGGCACCACCTTTCGGCCCACCCGGTGAAACAGTGGCACGCCGAGTTCGGTTTCGAGTTGCCGGAGCTGCTTCGAAACCGAAGGCTGCGCGACGAATTCCGCCTCCGCCGCAGCTGTCACCGAGCCCGTCCGTACAACCGCCCGCAGGTAGCGAAGGTGATGTAGTTCCATACATTCCTCACAGCTATGAGTTAAATCGCATTCATATCTTAGACGCGAATCGTTCCAGTCGATACGTTTTCTCCGTCCTTGGTCGGACGCCAGCGATTTGCGGAACCTTCAGCATGAAGTGATGCGCGATTTCGTAACCGGCCGGTCCTCGGGAAAATCGGAGGAATCCATGTCCAGCGTTACGGAACAGGTGAAACAACAGTTCGGCGCCGTCGCCGAGGCCTACGTCAACAGTTCGTTCCATGCATCCGGCCCGGACCTTGCCTTGCTCGTCGAGAGCGCCGGCTTCAGCGGGAACGAATGCGTTATCGACCTTGGCTGTGGACCGGGGCACACCGCCCTCGCCTGCGCCCGCAAAGCAGCGCGCGTCATCGGCATCGATGTCACGCCGGAGATGATCGTCGCGGCCACCGCCCTCGCGAACCAGCGTTCGTTGAACAACTGCGAATTTCGCGTTGGCAACGTCGAAGCGCTGCCGTTCGTCACCGGAAGCTTCGATGTCGTCACCAGCCGTGTCAGCGCGCACCACTACTCGAACCCCACCCAGGCGTTAAGCGAAGCCTTCCGTGTGCTCAAGCCCGGTGGCCTCATGCTGATCTCGGACACCGTCGCCCCGGAAGATCCGGCCCTCGACACGTTCTTCAACACCCTCGAATTTCTTCGGGACTCGTCTCACGTCCGCAATTACCGGGGTTCCGAGTGGATGCGGATGCTCAAAGGGGTTGGCTTCGAGCCCGAAATGCTCGAGCGATTCCCGCTGACGCTCGATGGCGGCGATTGGGTGAAGCGGATGCAGACCCCACCCTCGAAGGTCGCGATGTTGAAGGAACTTCTTTCCGAGGCGAACCCGGCAACCCGTGCGGCCTTCGAAGTCCGCGAGGAGCCGTGGTCCTTCACGATTCCGATCGGCGTCATGCGCGCCCGCAAACCAGCCTGAGCCGCGCCCCCGGTCCCTCAATCCGATAGGCTTTCCGCATGCCGGAAACCGTCCGAATCCGCCACGCCGCCCGCGCCGTCATCATCGACACGGCCGGGCGGACGTTGCTCTTTCGCGCGCGCGTCCCGGGGATGACCCCGAGGGTTTTCTGGATTACGCCGGGCGGCGGCATCCAGGACGGAGAAGACGAACTCACCGCCGTCCGCCGCGAAGTGTTCGAAGAGACAGGCCTCGCTGACTTCGAGCTCGGCCCCTGCGTTTGGCGCCGCGACCACACGTTCCCCTGGGGCGACGGCATGCTTCGGCAGATCGAGGCGTACTTCCTGGTCTGCACCGAACCGTTCGACGTCAGCACGGCGAATCACGAGGAGGAAGAGCGCGACTTTCTGCTGGAGCATCGTTGGTTCACGGTCGATGACCTGCGGGCGCACGACGAGACGTTAGTCCCGGCGAACTTCGCGGATCTCCTGGCGCCGCTCATCGCCGGCATCTACCCGAATGCGCCGGTGAACGTCGGCCTCTAGGGCGAATAGGGCTGGTATACCGGGCCGCCGACCGTCACCGAAAGCTCCAGCGGCTTTGCTCCCGGCAGGTTCCCCTGGCGGCCAATGACAACACTCGCCGACAAGACGTCGTTGGTTACCTCGAAGTCCATCGAGAAGTCCGTGGTCACGCCCATGAATCGCCCACTACCTGAAGCGATCCCATGGCCTCCGGATCCGTTGAACTCGCCGCCCACCATCGCGGTGCCGCTCAGCTTTGGGATGATCGGCGGGCCTTCGAGCAGGAACGAAACGCGTTCACCGGAGGAAGTGGTTTCGCGGATGAAGTGCCCGTCGATGGCGTACTCCGCCGGGAACGGCAGGTCCTCGCCGGTCTCGTTCGAGACCACATCGATGACGCCAAAACGGAGGCCGCTGAGTTCGCGCATGAGTTCGGTCTGGGGCGTTGCGATCGGCAGCGATGGAGGCGTTGACGAAGGTTTCGCTGGAATGGGCGTCGCCGTTGCAACCATTGGTCCAGTCGGGGTCGCCGTTGGCGCCGCGCTCGTTGACGTGGCCGTCGGGATAGCGCCAGCCGGCGCCTCAGAACCGGGACGCGTGAATACGACCAGCGCCACCATGCCCATCGTCAGCGGCCCAACAACTGCAAAAGCAGTGACCGTGGGGTTGAAGCGCTTCATACCGATAGGTGAATCTTCGGTCGAAGACGCACTCGCGCTCAGGGTTCGCCGAACCACCTGCGATTTAGTCCCGGACGGTCTTTAGTGCCAGGGGTACTCGTAGAGATGCACCGGGTCTTCGAAACCGGGCAACAAGGTCGGGCCAAAATCGTTAAATGAACCGACCGAAACCGAACTCGCATCCTGGGCCGCGTCCGTCAGCAGGATTTCTCCGCCGTGAGCATGTCCGCAAACCCGGCTGGCCAGGTAGACGGCCACGCCAAACGCCCCACCATCTGCTTCGATGATTTCGCCGTAGTGAACGCCACAGCGGATCTTCAAAGGGACTTCCGTCGGATTTCCGCGGGTCACTTCGGCCTGGGCCGTCACCGCGTGGGCGAGCGCTTCATCGACTGTATCGAAGGTCAGCAGGAACCCATCGCCGAGGGAGCGAACAACGCGCCCGGTATTGGTGCCCGCCAATCGCACCGTCTCCGCGAGGAACTTGAGGACGTGGTAGGCACGGGCGTCGCCGAGTTGGCGCGTTATCCGCAGTGACCCTGGCACATCGACCAGGAGGAGCGCCCGCGCGACGGGTCTGAGGCTTGTAGCGTCTTCCGTGAGAACGGTCTGGGTGGTCAAGAACTTCTTCTCCGAAGGGTCCGCCGGAATTGTTTGCATCCTCCCTGGCGGCCCGTGGATCCAATCTATCCGGGGATGCGCGAGGCCTCTGTGAGTGCTGTCACAGTGGGGAAAAGTGTAGGGGTATTCCCTTATCGAACGCCGTTCGGATTTAGGGCGAGTAGGTCACGCCTGCCTTAGCGAGGAAGGTGACAAGTGCGTCTTCGTGCACTTCTCCGGTCTTGATCACTTGCAGCACACCGTCCTTATCGATGAAGAACGTCGTCGGCATATAGGTCACGCGGTAGTGCTCGGCCACGCTCCCCGAGCCATCGAGGACGGCCGGGTAGGTCGCCCCGAGCTTGTCCAGGATTCCGGTTGCGTCGGAAGGGTGCTCCAGGTAATCAACCCCAAGCACAACGAGTTCGTCGCCGAGCTTCGCCTGGGCCGCCTGGAACTCCGGGATTTCGTTCTTGCAGGGGTCACACCAGCTCGCGAACCAGTTCAAGATCACTGCCTTGCCCCGGTAATCCGAGAGCTTCACGACCTTCGACGGATCGCGGGCATCGACCAGGGCGAAATCGGGAGCCGTCTCGCCTTCCTTGGGGCGGTTTGGGTCGAGCGGCCCGGTATTCGGGTAAGGGTTCGCCAGGCCGGTCGGCGCCTGCACCTGGTTTTCATCGTCCGAACCTCCGCCGGAAACGAAGAGGTAGGCGCCGGCGAGGATAGCGACGAACACGGCGGCGCCAAGCACCACATATCCAGCCGTCCGCCGTTGCCCAACCGGGGCTGATGGTGAAGGCATCGCTTCGTTGTCCGGGGTTTCCTGCATCAACCGAAATGGTAGCAGGCTGCCATGTTCATTCATCGTTAACGGGAAGAGCTACGATGGAAGCTGATGGTTACTGCGACACCCGAGCGTTCCAGGGTCCTCATCGTCGAAGACGAAGAGACGCTCCTCTTCACGCTCGCGCATAGCATGAAAAAAGAGGGCTACCACGTCATCACCGCCAACCGCGGCGACGACGGCCTGAAGATGGCGCGCGAGCAGAGCCCGGACCTGATCCTGCTCGACGTTATGCTCCCGGGAATCGACGGCATCCAGATCTGCCGGCTCCTGCGCCGGGATTCCGATGTGCCGATCATCATGCTCACGGCCCTCGGCGGGGAGAGCGACCGCGTCGCCGGCCTCGATACCGGCGCCGACGACTACATGGCAAAGCCCTTCGGCATGCGAGAACTGATGGCCCGCGTTCGCGCGTTGCTGCGGCGCTCCGGCCCGCGCGCAACCGCCGACCTCGGCCCAAGCATGGTTATCTCGGGCGACATCGCCGTCGATCGCGAACGCCGCGAAGTCACCCGACGCGGCAAAGTTGTCCGCATGAAGCCGAAGGAATTCGAACTGCTGCTATTCTTCCTCCAACATCCGGGAAGAGTGTTCTCCAGAGAACAAATCCTCGATGAGGTCTGGGGCTACGACTTCTACGGTGGCCCGAGGACGGTCGATGTCCACGTTCGCTGGCTCCGCCAAAAAATCGAAGACGATGCGGCCGTCCCCACACGTCTCAAGACGGTCCGGGGCAGCGGGTATCTCTTCGAGGGCTAGTTCGTCGGTCACGTTATTCAGTTGCCCCGTAGGCCGCCTATGAGACGCGATCTCGCCATGCGCGGCGCCCTCGTCGGGTTCCTTGCGGCGGGCGGCGGCCTGATCGTCGGATTCATCGAACGCCAGGCCGATGCGCCGAATTTGGCCTACCTGTACGGAATCATCCTCGCCTGCCTCGCCGGGATGGTTGCCGGCTACCTCGCGTTCAGAAAGCCCGCCGCCGCCCTCCGGACAGTCACGGAAGCGGCCGGCCACATCGGTGAAGGCGAACTCGCGGAACGTGTGCCCGAGGCCAGCGGGCCTGCGGGCGACCTCACCTACTCGTTCAACGTCATGGCCGGGCGAATCGAGCACCTCTTCGATTCCGTCGCCGCCGAACATGCCAGGCTCGAAGCCGTCTTCGATGCGTCGAGCGACGCCATGGTCGCCCTCTCCGCCGATACGACCGTGCGGTTCCTCAACCCCGCCGCCGTCGAGCTATTCGGGAAACTCATGACCGACGCAATCGGCCGCTCCTTCATCGAAACCGCCCGCGACTACGAACTCGATTCGCTCGTCCGCCGGGTGATCGCCGACCGCACACACGGAGAGACCGCAGTCGTCAGCTTCGGGCCGAACCGCTTACCCCTTCGCGCCGCCACCCTCCCGATCCGCGATGGCGGTGACTGGGCAGTGCTTTTGATGCTTACCGACCTGACCGAAGTCCAGCGGGTGGATCAGGTGCGCAGGGACTTCCTCAGCAATGTCTCGCACGAACTGCGCACACCGCTGGCGGCCATTCGGGCGCTCGTCGAGACGATGGACGACGGAGTCGACGACGAAGACGCCCCGGAATTCTTACGCCGCATCCACCAGCAGGTCGAACGGCTCACCTCACTGGTGAACGAACTGCTGGACCTCAGCCGTATCGAGTCTGGGGCAATCAACCTGGCCCCGGAGCCGATCGATGTCAGCGCGATTGTCTCGGAAGCCGCTTCGCTGCTGCGGCCACGCACGGAACCGCTCGGGCTGAAGATCGCCTTCGAAGGTCTCCCTCTGACGGTTGAAGCCGACCGGCCTTCGTGCCTTCGCATCGTCAGCAACCTGCTCGATAACGCGACCAAGTGGAGCCCGAACGGGACCACCGTCCACGTCGGAGCGATCGATGAGGGCGAACTCGTCGCGCTCTGGGTGCAGGATGAAGGCCCGGGCATCCCGGACCAGGACTTGCCGCGTGTTTTCGAACGCTTCTACAAAGGCGAGGCGTCGCGTGCCACCGCCGGTGTCGGGTTGGGGCTGGCCATCGTGAAGCACCTCGTCCGATCGCACGGGGGCACCGCGACGGTCGAAAGCCCGCCCGGTGAAGGTGCGCGTTTCACTGTTCGTTTGCCCAAGTCATTCGTGGGGCGTCGCTAGGTCCCGAGCTTTCACCGCCCGAGCGTTTCCGTCATGCTCCCCGCATGAATACACGATTCCCCGGCGCCTGGTTGCTCGAGCGGTTCGAATCGGAGGCCGCCGATGGGACGCTTTCGCGGCCCTGGGGCGATGCACCTTCCGGCCTGCTCTCCTGGGACGCCTCGGGTTACTACTCGGTCCAACTCGGGCCGGACGGCGTCACGAACGGTGCCGGATACATTTCGTTCTATGGCACGTGGAAGGCGGATGACGGCGATTCCGGGCTGATCGTCCTGCATGTCCTCGCGGGCTCAGCGCCCCAACGCGTCAACGGCGACCAGCACCGGAACTTCCAGTTTCTCGAACCCTGCCTGGTGAGGATGCGCCCGCCGCGAAACCCGGATGGCTCCCAAAACTCGTACTTCTGGCGCCGCACGGTTGCTCCGGAGTCGGGCGGGTAAGGCCTGGTTCTGTTCTTTCGGCGCTATCGGCTATCATCGATCCATATGCAGTCGACCGACTTCCGTGTACTGATGAGCAGACCACGGCCGGTGTGAGACCGGCCTGGCGATGGATCTTCACGGCTCAACTCCGAGCCTTGCCATCCCGTGCCGAAAAGCTCTGTTACCTTTGAACTCTGCCCATGCCCGTTTCGCGAAACCGCGCGGGCGTTCTTCCCCGGGATTATTGAACCTTCATGCTTTACGCAGACAACGCTACTAAGTCTTTCGGCCCGAACGATGTCATTCGGGATCTCAGCTTCATCGTCGGTGATGGCGAACACGTCGGACTCGTCGGACCGAACGGTGGCGGCAAGTCCACCATCCTTCGCTTGCTCGCCGGGGACCACAAAGTCGACACCGGCGGCGCCGGGTTCCGCGGCACGTCAATGGGCTACCTCCGCCAAGAGGCTGGCCTCGAAGACCACAACACCCTTGTCCAGGAACTGTGGGAAGCTTTCCCCGAAGCTCGCGCCATCGAACTCCAGCTCGAAGACATCTCCGGCCAGATCGAACGCGGAGAAGGCGACCTCGATGCACTGATCGAGAAGCAAGCAGCCCTTTTCGACGACTTCGAAGCGATGGACGGCTATCGCATCGAGGCCCGCATCGGCCGGGTGCTCAACGGCCTCGGGTTCGCGGAGGCCGAGCGCACGAAGCGCTGCGGCGATTTCTCCGGTGGCTGGCAGATGCGCATCGCCCTGGCCAAGGTGCTGGTCCGCCGCCCTGAGAACGCACTCCTCGACGAACCGACCAACCACCTCGACGCGAAGACCCGGAACTGGCTGGCCGAAGAACTCCAGGACTGGGACGCTGCCTTACTGATCGTCACACACGATGGCCCGTTCCTCGATCAGGTCGCCACTCGCATCCTCGACCTGCGCGATGGCAAAGTCGAAAGCTACACCGGCAATTACACCGCCTATCAACGCCAGAAGGCCGCCAAGCTTCAGGCCCAGGACCAGGCCGCGGCGCGCCAGGAACGCGAGATTGGCAAGCAGGAACGCTTTATCGAACGGTTCCGCGCCAAGGCGACCAAGACCACTCAAGTCCAGTCTCGCGAAAAGCTCATCGCGAAAATCGACCGCATCGACCGCACGAAGAAGGACGACGAAGTCAACTTCGTCCTCACATCCCACGGCCGAACCGAGCTGGACGTGCTGATGATGAAGCACATCGGCCACGCCTACGGCGACCACGTCGTGCTCGTCGACGTGAATTTGCACGTCGAGCGCGGCCACAAGGTTGTGTTCGTCGGCCCGAACGGGAGCGGCAAAAGCACGCTCTTGCGCATCGCCGCGGAGTTGATCGCACCCACCGAGGGAACGGTCGAGTGGGCTGAACGCGCCCGCCCCGGCTATTACGACCAGCACCAGGACGAAGCCCTGAACTACGACCGCACCGTCATCGAAGAAGTGCGCTCCGCTTCCGGCAGCGCGCCCGATGTGAAGATCCGGACCGTCCTCGGCCAGTTCCTGTTCAAGGGCGACGAAGTCTTCAAACCGGTGCGCGTGCTTTCCGGTGGCGAACGTAGCCGCGTGGCGCTCGCCAAGTTCCTGATTCAGCCGACCAACGTGCTCCTGCTCGACGAACCGACGAACCACCTCGACCGCACCACCCGGCGCAAGCTGATCGACGCTCTGCAGGGCTACGAAGGCACCATCGTCTGTGCAAGCCACGACCCCGGCATCGTCGACGGCATCGCAACCCACGTATACGAAGTGAAAGACCTATCGGTGCGCGAACTGCTTCACATGCGCAAGGACTAGCGTGGGTGCGAACGACTCGATACTTCGATGAACAGGTGCTCGTGAGGCGGCCATATCTTCGACTCGAGTGGTGCGAGCGGGCCGTCGCGAACCCGGAGCATTCAGCCATTCGGCCGATGGTCGTGTGCGATACTGGAAGCGGATCGATGAGTTACAGGGCCGATGGCTAAGAGTCATCACCCTCGAAGACGGAATTACGATTCACAACGCATTTCCGGATCGAGGGTTCATCCCTCCCGAAACCGCGGACGAGGAATCATGAAGCTTCACTACTACCCGGAAACAGACTCTCTGTACATTGCCTTATCGGAATCACCGGCCGTCGATGCACTTGAAATCAGCGACGGGCTCGTTGCAGACGTTGACGATCAGGGCCGGGTGGTCGGCCTGGATATCGAACACGCAGGCACCAGACTAGATCTCACCACTATCGAAGCCATTGATCTGCCGTTGCTCCCGCGAGCCGGCTGATTTTCGGAAGGCCCAGCGCCGAGCACCCCGTAGTCGCGGCCCTCTGTGGCCGCTAGCGCCATCCACCAGAGAATGCCCGCGCCAGGTGCCTCCCCCTCTCCGGTCGCAGTCGCAGAGAGCGGTGGGCGGGACATTTCTGAGAAAGACCGCGTCCCATCACCTTTCCGCTGCGGGGCCTGGCATTTCTTGGGGTGGTGGTGGGAATCGGCGGCGTGTTTGCGGAGAGCGGGCCGCCTCCCTGACGGTCGGATCTAGGATTTGGTGGCGCTTCTTGGGCGAGCGTGGTGGGAATCGGCGGCGTGGTTGCGGCTAGCGGGCCGCCTCCCTGACGGTCGGATCTAGGATTTGGTGGCGCTTCTCTTTCGCCTGGCATCGCAGCGCTGCCTGTCATTCGCGCCTTTCGTATCCATAGCACGCCTCACGCCATTCGGGTGGCGCCGCACTCCTTGAACGCCGCAATCTCGTCCCACGAGTAGCCCACCGCCAACAGGATCTCCTCCGCGTGCTCACTCAGCATTGGCCCCGCCGAATCCACTCGAGGCGGTGTGGCGCTCATGTGGATCGGCGCGCCCGGTACGCGCATGTGGCCGAGGTGCGGCGTTTCGATTTCCACCAGGTAGTCGTTCGCCCAGTACTGCGGGTGGGCCGACATGCCTGCGTAGTCCAACACTGGGGCGTGCGGCACATCCGCCCGCTCCAAAGGCTCCAGCCACTCGTCTCTCGGTCGTGTCCGAAAAACACGTTCAAGCTCAACGACCAGCGCGTCCTTGTTTGCTGCGCGGCCCCACGGCGAGGCGAACCGCTCGTCCGTCCGCAACTCGGGAGCTCCAATCGCAACGCACATCTTCTCCCAGAAGCCCTGGTCCTGGGCGGCGATCGCGATGTGCTTTCC
>JBDTNM010000074.1:0-12280 GCA_039933735.1 bacterium
TGCCTGCTGGCGGACGGCGGCTGGAAGTACCTTTCGTCGAATCTGTGGACGACAGAGTGGGAAGACCAGCCAGGCGAGGTCGAAAACAAGATCTGGTGGTAATGGCGCCGGTTCGACGGCCCGCTTAGTCGATTCGCACGGCGGAGCGATGGAAGCGGCCAACGACATCCGGGTCCGGGATGATCGAGACACGAGCATGGTCTTTCCCGGTGTAATCGAAGGCAGACAGGACGTAGCGAATGCTTTCGAGCCTGGCGGCGCGTTTGTCGTTCGCTTTCACGATAATCCAGGGGCTGAAGCTCGTGTGGGTAATGCTGAACATCCGCTCTTTGTAGCGCGTGTAGTCGTCCCAGAGCTCCTGCCCGCGCTCGTCGATGGGACTGAGCTTCCACTGCTTCAGCGGATTGTTACGGCGGGAATCGAAGCGGGCGGCCTGCACCTCTTTCGAGATTGAGAACCAGAATTTGACGATGTCCACGCCGTCTTCGACGAGCATGTGTTCGAACTCAGGCGTCTGGCGCATGAAGCGTTCGTACTGGTCCGGGTTGCAGAACCCGTTCACGGGCTCGACGACGGCGCGGTTGTACCACGATCGGTCGAAGAAGACGATTTCGCCGCGGTTTGGAAGCTGACGCATGTACCGCTGGAAGTACCACTGGCCAGTCTCATCGTCGGTGGGTTTCGGAAGGGCGACGACACGCATCGCGCGAGGGTTCATGTGTTCGATGAAGCGGCGAATCGTGCCGCCCTTGCCTGCGGCATCGCGACCTTCAAAGAGGATTGCGACGCGGCGGCCGGAATCCTGAACCCAACGTTGCAGCTTCACGAGTTCGACCTGGAGGCTTTCGAGGTCGTATTCGTATTGCATCGCGCGCTTGACGCGGGAAACGTTCACGTTCTTGGTGCGGAGCAACTGGATGAACTCGCGGGAGGTATGGAGATCGCTCAGCTCTTCCTGCAAGACCACGTGGTCCGGCATCGACACCCAGTTGGTCGAATGGATCGCCTCGGCGATAGCGGAGAGCGTCTCGTCGTTGATCTCGGTGTCCCCGGGGAGGACGGCGCGGAGGACCGCGAGCAGTTCGTGCTTTAAGGATTCCGTGGGTCCGCCGGCCGAGACACCGTTGGAGCCGGGAGACCATTTGGGTTCGGACGGTACAACCTGCGTCATGACAATTCCCCGCTTGCGGGGGTGCTTCGAGCGCACACTCCCACCCGTTAACAGAACGGCAATTCGTGCCTGCGGGGTAGGCCCGATCGGGCTAGTTGCGGTCGCCAAACGTGCCCACGGGCCAGGCGAGACGAAAGGAGGGCCCCGTTGCGGAACGCAGGGCGCGACCGACCGGGCATGAAGGCCAGGAGCGCGGCGAGTTCGAGCGATTCTTCAGTTCGCCAGCAACAGGTCCTGGTTGGGTCGGTGGTGGCATCGCTGCGGCGGAAAGATGAGGCCAGCGCCGACAGGTCCGCGAATCTAAAAATGAATCAACAACAGATCTCCGGTCGGGGCCAGGGGGATGTTCACGATTGACGACGCCGGTGCTACGTTTCCAGCATGTGCACACAGATCGCCGTCGACGGCGAAGAGATTCCCACGGCGCCAGGAAAGCTCCTCCCGGTGATGGGACCGTTCAGCGAGAAATCGCCGATCCAGATCCCCCTTTCGAAAACGATCTTCGCCCGCGAAGTTCACCTCTGGCGCGCCGGTGGCAAACTTCCTTGTTCAGATGAAGACGAGGCCCGCCGCCGAGCAGTGGAGAACGTCACCACGAAATTTGGTGAGACCCAGGTGCTGTGGCTGCATTCTGGTTTCGCCCGCGGCTATATCGAGGGAGTCAGCCGCTTTGCCGAAAAGAACCCGGAGTTCGACGATGCCCGCCCCGTCAACGAGGAAACCAATCCGTTCTTGCTCTGGTGGGATGTGCCGGAAGGCGTAATTACCCCGGTCATCCTGAGCATCGATGCCTTCCGGTGGAACCCGAGAAAGCAACAGGGCCTGCGCGTTGTCGCCAACATCGTGACGCGCGAAGCAGGCAAGATCGTGCCACCGGAAGTTCACGGCCGCGAGCCTTATTTCATGTCGCGAGATCGCTGGTTGAACATTCCACTCGTCCCCGAAAAATCAGGTTGACATGCCCGAAAGCCGGGCGTACGTTGCCTTGGTATGGGTGTGTTTGTTGGCATCCATTTTGAATGACGGCGGCCTCACCGGGCCGCCGTTTCGCGTTTTCCAGAGGAAGGAGTAGCCCCTCATGCAGTCGAGCTTGATCGGCAAAGTTGAGAAGGCAAAGGTGTACGCGGGTGAGCGCCACCGAATGCAAATCGACGACCTTCACGTCGCCTTCCACGGCGAAAATAGCGAGCACGATGTTGTGCTCCACGACGGCCAATGGCGTTGCAACTGCGATTTCTTCCTTACCTGGAGTACGTGCAGCCACACCATGGCGCTCGCGCGCGTGCTTGAGGGCATGGTCCCGGTAAGCGCGGTCCCGGAGCTGGCAGCCGTCTAGGCCTGTCCCAGCGCTCAGCGTCGAGGGAAGGCCCAACAGCTGTTTGTGGCGGCGTCCTATCGCCCCGCATCGAGGCACCGCGGTGGGCGTGGTTCGCGTGTGTGACGGCGAACGAGTATCCACTCCATTCTTACGGGTTTCTCCCTGTTTAAGGGCTGCCTGGCGCCGATTTCGGGCTGTACTATTCCCGGCATAAGGAGCGAGCAATGTTGCCACTCGGTTTCAGCTGGGGAGCATTCTTCGTTTACGTTGTGGCGTTGGTCTTCGTCACGCTCGGAGGGTTCTGGGGGCTGCTTCAGAGCCATCACCCGGCGTTCCTCGTGCCGATCCTGATCGGGCTCTTTTACTTCTACCTCTGTTGGGAAGCCGTGGTCGAAGACGACGACGATGCGCCTCCCGCGCCACCAGCCCGCAAAAACATGGGCTAGGTTCGGCCCTCTACACCGCCCTAACCCTGGCGCGAGTAAGGTATCCCCATGCGACTACGCACCTTTCGAGTCGGCTCGCTGGCCGGGATCCCTATCCTCATTAGCCCAAGCTGGTTTCTTCTCTTTGGGCTGACCACCTGGTTGTTGGCCACGCAGTTCTACCCGGATGCCCTGCAGGACGCGAGCCGCCCAACGCACTACGCGATGGCTATCGCGAGCGTCGCCCTCTTCTTCGTGTCGATCATCCTGCACGAACTCGCTCACTCTCTGGTCGCCCGGGCATACAAAATCCCGGTCCGCAGTATCACGCTCTTCTTGCTCGGGGGGGTCGCACAGATCACCCGAGAAGCCGCGAAGCCGCTCCACGAACTGTTGATGGCAGCAGCCGGCCCGTTCATGAGCTTTCTGCTTTCCGGCGTATTTTTCGGCATTTGGTTCCTGCTCGGAGCGAACGACTCGCGGCCTATCGACTACGTGCTTGTCTGGCTTGCGCTGATGAACATCATCCTCGGCGTGTTCAACCTTCTGCCAGCCTTCCCGATGGATGGCGGGCGCGTCTTTCGGTCCCTCGCGTGGATGGTGACTGGCAACTACAACCTCGCGACCAGTATCGCGGCATGGGCTGGCCGTGGATTCGCCTTCACCGGCATTGCTCTGGGTCTCGCCGCCGTGCTGGGGCGCGACGTCTACATCGCCGAAGACGCTATCGGCGGGGCGTGGCTGATTTTCCTTGGGCTGTTCCTCGAAAACGCGGCCCGCAAGAGCCTCGTCCAGAATCGGATGGTCAAAGAATTGCGCCTCTACAAAGCGGAGGACCTGATGCACCGCGACCCACCAGTCGTCGATGGCGCCCAGACGGTCGGTTCACTGGCCCGCGGCGTTATCGACCTGAATCCGCGCGTTTGCTACATGGTGCAGGACCGCGGCTCGCTGGCCGGGATCATCAGCGGCCACGAGTTGCGAGAAGTGCCGTTGAACCTCTGGGACACCGTGACCGCCAGGCAGGCGATGGTGCCCAAGTCGGCACTGCGCGCGGCAACCCGAGAACGATTGATCTCCGATGTACTCCTGGAGATGGAGACCGAGGACCTCTTTCACATGCCGGTCGTCGAAAATGGCCGGGTCATCGGCATCGTCGCGCGCGATCGAATCATGGGGTTGCTCCGCCAGGCAGGCTTACTGCCTGCTCACGCCTGATCCTCGGCCTTTGATTGCTGGGTTCGCGGACGCGACCATGCGTCGATGATTCGACCGCGAACCGCCGTAGCCGTCGCCGCCGGGAAGGCCGCCGGTCTCGCGACGCGCCTCGCCCGCCGCGGCGGTGGCACCGCCCTGCCGGGCCTCGTGGCAGCCCGCATCGATCCGGAACTCGTCGCGCATCTTGGACGGACGCTCGGACGCGGTCGGCTGATGGTGACGGGCACCAACGGCAAGACCACGACGAGCAGGATCATCGCCGCTGCCTTCGATGCCGGGGGCATTCCGTACGTCCACAATCGCGAAGGAAGCAATCTCGTGCGCGGCATGGCGAGCACCCTCCTCGCTCGCGCGGGCGCACTCGGCACAATTTCGGGAGCTGACCGCCTTGCCGGTCTTTTCGAAACCGACGAGGCGACGATGCCAGCCGCCGTAGCGGCGCTACAACCGCGCCTCATCGTTTTCACGAACCTCTTTCGCGATCAACTCGACCGCTACGGCGAAGTCGATACCGTCGCCGGGCTCTGGCGAAAGTCGCTCCTCTCAGCGCCGCGCGACGCGACACTCGTCCTGAACGCCGACGATCCTTCGGTCGCCGAACTGGCGACCGGTTGGCCTGGGCCTATCCACTGGTTCGGACTCGATGACCCGGCCTATGCCTCCGACACTGGCGGAGCGTTCGACGCGCGCTGGTGTTTTTGTGGCGGCGACTACCGCTACGAACGCCGCTACTTCGCGCACGTCGGCTACTGGCGATGCACAAACTGCGACCGCAAGCGTCCGACTCCGGACACGTCGGCGACATCGATTCGGCTAGACCTCGACCACGCGAGATTAGACGTAGGCGGCCTGGGCGAAGTCGAGATGCCGTTGACCGGTCTCTACAACGTCTACAACGCGCTGGCAGCGATCGCCGCCTGCAGAGTGTTCGGCGTTAGTGAGGATGCAGTCCGGGTCGGCCTTCAGCACGTGCAGCCAGCCTTCGGCCGGCAGGAAGTCGTGAATCTCGATGGCCGGCAACTGCGGCTCTTCCTCGCCAAGAACCCGGCCGGCGCGAACCAGGTAATCCTCCTCCTTCGCGAAATCGCGCGCGGACGTCCACCGCTGAAGATCGCCGCGCTCCTCAACGACCGCTTCGCCGACGGCCAGGACGTCAGCTGGATCTGGGACGTGGACTACGAGTTCTTGCGGGACTCCACGGGTGCATGGTGGGCGGCCGGCGACAGGGCGGAAGACCTCGCCGTACGCATGAAGTACGCCCGCTGGCCCGCCCCGGGAATTGTCGACCACGACGCCGGGAAACTGCTCGACTCCGTGCTCGCGGGTACCCAACCGGGCGACGATGTCTTCGTCATCCCAACCTACACGGCAATGCTCGATCTCAGGCAGGAATTACTGCGACGCGGCGCGGTCGCGGGCGCAATGGAGTGAGCGAGTAGCGAGCCCGTTTTGTTCGTCGCCTTAGCGGTGGTACATCACCGCGCCGGTGCCACCACGGCGGGTCATGATCACCTCAGCCATGATGCTGATGGCGATCTCTTCCGGGGTTTCGGCGCCGATGTTCAGGCCAATCGGGGTCCGGACCTTAGCCAGTTCGGCTGGGTCGAAACCTTCCTCTTCCAGGTGCTGAAGGACAGCTCCCGTGCGCCGTTTCGAGCCGATCATCCCGAGGTAGGCTGCGCCACGCCCGAGGCAGTGCCGCAACGAGAGTTCGTCTTGCTTGTGGCCGCGCGTCACCAGCGTGATGTACGTGCTCGAGTTGATCGGGTAGCGGTCGAGCGCCTCTTCGTAGTCCTCGCAGAGGATTTCGTCGGCCTCGGGAATGCGTTCGGAATTCGCGAAGTCCTCCCGGTCATCGAGCACAACTACGTGGAAATCGAGGAAGTCGGCGAGCTGCGCGAGGGACCGACCGATGTGGCCGCCGCCAACGACGAGGAACACTGGCTTCGCTTCGACGATTTCCACATAGATTGCCGTCGCGTCTTTAACAGTGCGCTCGGAAAGGCCATCGGGTGTGACGTACAGCGTCGCGGCGATGTGGCGTGGAAACGCTTCGGGGGCAAATGTCGCGATCGCGTCGTCGAGCACCGGATCGCCCAACGAACCGAGCCGTTCGCCCGACCGCTCGACCAGCATCCGCGTCCCGGCCTCAAGGGGCCGGGGCCCGGGTTCGAGAATCGAGGCGAGAAAGACGGGATCGCCGCCTTCGGCTGCCACCAGGAGGCGGCGAGTGAGTTCGAGCACGAAGCGATGGTAGCGGAATTGGTGTGCATCCGTACTTGGCACCGGAAGACGAAGCATCTCAAAATCGTCGAATCGTTCCGATGTTCCCGGATTTCCCTGAAACCCGAAACCTGATACTTTGCATAGCGACAACTCAAGAGCCAGAGACCGCAGGTCCCTATGCGAGTCCTTCTTCGGAAGGACAGGGGTAATGCCGAGAGGCGCCTGTCGAGGCAGCGATTTCGTCCTTCCCCGGAAGGATGGTTCGATCCCTGCCCTTGTGCAGGGATTTTTGGTTTTCCGGGCTCATACGCACCCGTCCTTTCACGGAAGGACTGTTCACCCATCGGAGGTGGCTATGCCGACTCCACGGAAAGTGGCAATGCTGGCCGAAATCCAGGACCTCATGACGAGGGCCTCGATCGCCATCAGCGCCGACTATCGTGGGCTTACCGTTGCCCAGCTCACCGAACTTCGCCGGGCCCTTCGTCCGTCGAACGCAGAAGTGAAGGTTGTTAAGAACACGCTCGCGGGGATGGCTGCTCGTGCCGCCGGCCGCGACAACATGGCGGAAATCGTGCAAGGCCCAACAGCCCTGACCATCGGTTTTGGCGACCCAATCGCCCCGGTGAAGGCGCTGACCGAGCACCTTCGCGCTCGCCGGCTCACCATCGACATCCACGGCGGTTGGCTCGAAGGCAAGGTGCTTTCACGCGCCGAAGTCGAAAGCCTGGCCACGATGCCGCCGAAGGAGCAGCTCATTGCCGATGTAGTCGGCAAGCTCCAGAGCCCGCTCTACAACTTCGCTGGTCTGCTCCAATCGACAATGCGGAATTTCGCCGGATTGATCGATTCGCGCGCCAACCAGCTCGAAGCCGCGGGCTAAGCCCCACCACTCGCAGGAGATTCAACAATGGCTAAAGTCGAAGACGCACTCGAAATCATCAAGGGCATGACCCTCCTCGAACTCCGTGACCTGAACAAGGCGATCGAAGAAGAGTTCGGCATCACTGCCGCCGCCCCGATGATGATGGCCGCTGGGCCAGCCGCTGGCGCTGCTGCCGCCCCGGCCGCCGCTGAAGAAGAGAAGACGGAATTCAACGTCGTTCTCAAGAGCTTCGGCGAGAACAAGATCAATGTCATCAAGGCCATCCGCGAGGTCGTCAGCGGCCTCGGCCTGAAGGAAGCCAAGGACCTCGTTGAGGCCGCTCCCGCCAAGGTCAAGGAAGGCATCGGCAAGGAAGAAGCCGAGTCGATCAAGGCCAAGCTCACCGAAGCTGGCGCCACCGTCGACATCGAGTGAGCTCGCTCTAAAGCGAACAGTAACGGCCTCTCCGCAAGGAGGGGCCGTTTTTCTTTTGGGAGAAACTTCCGGTCACGCGCCGCTCCCGGGCGTACCATGCGGGCACTCCGGGAGAAGAGGGATTAGACATGCTGCGACAGGACAACTTTGAAACCATCCAGATCGAGCGCGATGGGGCGGTCGCGGTGCTGCGCCTGAACCGGCCGGAGAGGCTGAACGCAGTCAACGGGGCGATGCACTCCGAATTGATGCAGGTGTTTCTCGATGTGCAGGCCGACCCGGACGTCCGGGCGGCAGTGCTGACGGGGGCCGGCCGAGCCTTCTGCGCCGGCGGGGACTTCGGTGGCGGATCGAACATGGCCAGCAAGAGCGGCCTCACGATGATGCAGGAGGCGCGCCGCATAGTGGACAATCTCCTCGATTGCGAAAAGCCGATTGTCTCGGCCGTCAACGGTGCGGCCGCCGGGCTCGGCGCCACGATCGCACTGCTCTGCGACGTTGTCGTGGCTTCGCGAAACGCCCGCATCGGCGACCCGCACGCCAAGATGGGCATCACGGCCGGCGACGGCGGCGCGGTCATCTGGCCGTTGCTCATCGGGGTAAACCGCGCGAAGTACATGCTGATGAGCGGGGACCTGATCCCGGCTGACGAAGCATTCTCCATGGGCCTTGTGAACAAGGTGGTGGATGAAGGCGAAGCGTTCCCCGCGGCGATGGCTATCGCCCAGAAGCTGGCGGCCGGGGCGCCGTACGCGGTTCAGACTTCGAAGACTGCCGTGAACAAGTTCATCAAAGCCGTTTCGAATCTTGTGCTGCCGTACTCGCTCGCCGTGGAAGAGGTTTCGATGCGCACCGCCGACCACCGGGAGGCGGTTGCGGCGTTCCAGGAGAAGCGCGAGCCAACCTTTACCGGCAAGTGACGCTCACGTCGGGCGGCAGGCCCGCATGACGGCCCGGGCCGCTTCGATGCCCGGGCGCACGCCAACAATGCGGACGATGGCGAGGTCCAGACCTTCTGAGAGCCGGGCGAGTGCTGCAGGAGCGCCCGCTGCCTTACCGTAGTAGCCCATTTCGCGCAGGAACTCCTGCGGGAACATGTCGATCAGGTCGGCTTCGGCCGCTCCAGCATCACGACGCGCTTCAATCTTCGTCAACACCTCGTCGTAGCCCATGCGGATGAAGTGACCGCGGTAGCCGCTCGTCTTTGGTGCGCCCGGCCGGGAAAGCGCGTAGCCCATGAATGCCCGAACGAACGCGACCCGGGCGGCGTCTTCGTCGTCACCGATGCAGACGCGGATGTACTCGGTGATGCGGATGCTCGAAGGGTCCCGGCCCGCCTTCGCCGCGCCTTTCGCGACTTCTTCCCGCACCCACGCCCGCATCGAAGGCGCGGTCCAGTTCAGGCTGACGCCATCGGCAAGTTCGCCCGCCAGGTGCAACATCTGCGGTCCCAGGGCGGCCGTGTAAAGCGGGACCTCGAGGGGACGGCCAATCATTTGAAGGCCACTCAAATTTACGACCGTGCCCTTGTGCGTCACCACCTCCCCGGCGAGCGAGGCACGCAAGGTCACGAGGTATTCGCGCATCATGCGGACCACGGGCCAGGCCGGCAGGCCGTGCATCTCCTGGTAGTCGGTCCCGTAGATCCCCCCGGTACCAATTCCGAGGATGAACTTCCCGCCGGTCAACGCCGAAAGGGCGCCCGCCTGTTGGACGAGTGATTGGACCGTCCAAACCGGAACGGGGATGACCGCGATACCCGTCGTCAGGCCACCGTCCACCACGTTTGTGGTCGCCCCGTGCCACTGCGCGCAGACCTGGAATCCGTCGCGGTTTGGCGGTCCGCTCGGCGTCCAGGCGCTCAGGTAGCCCAGCCCCGCCGCTTCGGCAACGAGTGCCCGCGACTCTTCAAAACTCAACCCAAGGCTGGCGTCGACGCCGATGCCATATTCCATTGCAGTTCCTCCACGATGCAGACAAGGCTAGCGGCATCGAATCCGAATCGCGAGACGGCCTCCTACCCGTGTTCCGCGGCCTGGTAATGGATGTCGCGGACGGCGTGGCTGAGGTGGAGGGATTCCTCGGGGTCGTGGCCGAGTGCGACGAGGGTCTGGCGCATCATTTCGAGGCCGCCTTCGTACGCGGGGACGATGACTTCGTTGGCGCCCAGGCTTCGGAAGGTGGCGATTTCGCCGCCGCTGCGGGCGCGGACGAGGATTGGGATGGCCGGGTTGCGGGCGCGGACGGCGGCGGTGGCGACGAGTGCCGTGCTCTCATCGGGCACGGCGATGACTACCGCACGGGCGGTGGGGATGTTGGCGCGATCCAGCACTTCGTGGCGGCCGGCATCGCCCCAAACGGCGGGCAGACCCGCAGCGACAAGCCTGCGAACGTGGTCGAGGTCCGATTCGATGACGATGAAGGGTGCACCGAGTTGCAGCAGCGCGTGCCCAACGAGTTCGCCCACCCGGCCGTACCCGACGATGACGACGTGGCCGGCGCGAGGGAGCGGCGGTTCGGGGATTTCGCCCTGGTGGTCGATCAACCGCCAGATAGGGCCGAGCCGGGAAAGCCCTTTCTCAAGTGCGCCGATTGATGCGAAGGCGAGCGGATTGAGACAAATCGACGTTGCCGCGGCAGCGAGCACGACGTTGTAGGTGGCACTGGACATGAGGCCGTGCCTGAGGCTGTCGTCCGCGATGATGAACGAGAACTCGCCGAGTTGAGCAAGCCCGGCGCCGACGACCAGAGCGGTGCGGCCGGAGTAGGGAAACGCGGCAGCCGTGAAGAAGGCAATGGCCGCGTTGGCAAAGAGCACGGCGAGCGTGACGACCACGAACAAATCGAGGTGATCGGCGACCTCGCCCGGGTCGAGCAGCATGCCGACGGAAACGAAGAAGAGTACGGCGAAGGCGTCGCGCAGGGGCACCACGTCAGCCGCCACCTGATGGCTGGTTTCTGTTTCGGAGACGACGACGCCAGCGACGAAGGCACCGAGGGCCACCGAAAGCCCGAAAGCCGCGGCGCCCGTGGCGATTCCAAGCGCGCCGGCGACGAAGGCGAGAATGAAGAGCTCTCGGCTGCCGGTCCGCGCGATGATCGAGAGAACCCTGGGGACGATTCGGGCGCCGACCACGAGCATGATGGCCACGAAGATAGCGGCCTTGGCGAGCGCGATGGCGATGCCGACGCCGAGACTGCCGCTGTGTTCGGGGTCCAGCGTGGGGAGGATGGCGAGGATGAGGACGGTGAGGATGTCCTGGGCGATGAGCCAACCGATGACCACACGCGCGTGGACGGTGGCCATCAGCCCGCGTTCTTCCAGAGAGCGAATGAGGACCACGGTGCTGGCGATGCTCATGGCGAGGCCGAGGACGAGCGATTCGCGCCAGGGCAGGCCGAACGCGGAGCCAATCACGAATCCGAGCCCGGTGGCGAGCGCGACCTGGATGATCGCGCCGGGGATCGCGATGTTCTTGACGCGGAGAAGGTCGCGGACGTTGAAGTGCAGGCCGACGCCGAACATCAGGAAGATCACGCCGAGTTCGGCCAGTTCCCGCAGCGCGTCGAGGTCTGCATCGTAGCCGGGCGTGAACGGGGAAATGACAACGCCCGCGGCGAGGTAGCCCACGATCGGCGACAGCCCGGCAAGGCGGGCGGCAACCCCACCGGTGAGCGCGAGACCAAGGGCAACGGCGATCGACGTTAAGAGCGAGAAATGCTCCACGTGGATGCAGTTTACGGGACACCTGAAACCGTGACAGAAATCCAAACTCCGCGGCCGCGGCCGAGGAATCGAATTGCTCTACTTTTGCCCTTCGATTCGTCTATACTCGCCGGTGACCGTTAGGCAGAGGCAAAGTACCTGCCGCCAAAAGCCATTGTGGAGAATGCACCATGAAGTTCCATTGGTTCCACCTGATGCCCTGGCCGGACCTGCCAGACGACTTCCAGCAGAAGAACCGCTCCGTCTGGGTCGATGTCGACTACAAGCTGTTCAACGCGGAACGCTGCAACGAGGTCTACAACGAGTACCTCGATGAGCTCGAATTCGCCGAAAAGATGGGCTACGACGGGATCTGCGTAAACGAGCACCACTCGAATGCCTACGGCATGATGCCGAGCCCGAACATCATGGCGGCGACGCTCACGCGCCGCACGAAGAACGCCGCCATCGTGGTCATGGGCAACTCCATCGCCCTGTACAACCCGCCCCTACGCGTGGCTGAAGAGTTCGCAATGCTCGACATCCTCTCCGGCGGCCGCCTCGTCGCCGGCTTCCCGGTCGGCACGAGCATGGATACGAACTACGCCTACGGCGTCCCAGGCGCCCAGCTCCGCGACCGCTACTACGAGGCCCACGACCTGATCATGCAGGCGTGGCACGACAAGGGCGTCAGCAACTTCAACGGTAAATACAACCAGGTCCGCTACATGAATCCGTGGCCGCGACCGTTGCAGCAGCCGAACCCGCCCATCTGGATTCCCGGCGGCGGTTCGATCGAGACGTGGGAGTGGTGCGCCGACATGGGCTACCTCTACTCCTATCTTTCCTACTCCGGCTACAAGCGCGCCCAGACCATCATGGATGGCTTCTGGAAGCGCATGACCGATAAGGGCAT
>JBDTNM010000075.1:0-12251 GCA_039933735.1 bacterium
AACGAGTCGGCCAACCGCACGGTAGACTCCCGGCGTGGATGAACTACTTTCGCTCTCCGCCGTTGCCCAGGCCAGCCTGATTCGGAGGCGGGAGATTTCATCGGAGCAGCTGGTCCGTCTTCATCTCGCACGGATCGCTGAACTCAACCCGCAGATCAACGCCGTCGTTCAGATCGACGAAGCTGGCGCACTCGAATCCGCACGCCGGGCCGACTCTCGGACGGCAGCCGGTGAAGACGTCGGGCCGTTCCATGGTGTGCCATTCACCCTCAAGGATTGGATCGAGACGACTGGATTGGTGTGCGCCGCGGGCATGACGGAACGTGCGGGGTACATTCCCAAACGGGACGCTACGGTCGCCATCCGCATGCGCGAAACCGGCGCGATTCTCCTCGGCAAGACCAACGTCCTCGAAGAGAACCCGGTCTATGGCGCCACCCGCAACCCGTACGACCTGGGCCGTTCGCCGGGTGCGAGCAGCAGCGGCGAGGCAGCGATCATCGCCGCGGGCGGCTCGCCCATGGGCCTCGGCAGCGATTCCGGCGGCAGCCTCCGCTTCCCCGCCCACTGCTGCGGCATCGCCACCCTCAAGCCGACAACGGGCCGGGTGCCGTTGACGGGGCACTATCCGCGCATCGGCGCCTCGCACGATCCGCGCACGGTGATCGGCCCAATGAGCCGGTGGGTCGAAGATCTTTGGCCGATGCTCGTTGCCATTTCGGGCGTGGACCAGCGCGACCCCAGCGTGGCGCCCGTGCCGCTCGAACCACCCGAAGCGGGCATGTCCGGCCGGCGCATCGGCTGGTTCACGGCAATGCCCGGGGCACAACCGTCAGCGGAAACAGTCAAAGCGGTGGAAGCCGCCGTCAGCGCCGTCAGCGCTGCGGAGGCGACCACGGAACGCGTCGAACTGCCCCGGCTCGAAGAATCGATGCCGCTCACGCGCATCTACTGGGCCCGCCTCCAGAGCCCAAGTTGGGCCGAATGGCTGCCCGGCCGCAGCAGCTCCCTCACGGCGGAAGAGATCGAACGCTCAATCTTCGAGTGGGACCGTTTCCGCCGGACGATGCTCGCATTCATGGCGCCCTTCGACGCAATCATCTGTCCGGTAGCAGAAGAGGCCGCTCCCTTGCACGGGAAGACCACAGCCCAGAGCTACATCTACACGCTGCCCTTCAGCCTGACCGGCTGGCCGGCCGCGACGGTTCGCGCGGGGAGTTCTGGCGCTGGCCTGCCAATCGGGGTCCAGGTGGTCGCGAAGCCCTGGCGGGAAGCCGACGCCCTGGCCGTTGCGGCGATCATCGAATCCGCGCTCGGCGGCTGGCTGCAGCCCGCAATTTAGCACTGGAGCAGGATCCGAACAGGCCACTCGCGCCTTCCGCGAGTGGCCTGCCCGGAGGGTGGTGGGCTGTCAGGGGGTACAGCACCACCGGAGGAGGGAACGGACCTACTGTTATCCGTACCGCCACTCAGGCGTGGCCGTGTGGCAACGCGGGCAGTACCGGTCTCGGGCGTCATACATCTCGCTGCAATCGGGGCAACGGCGTTCTATCTGCGGGTCAACAATGCGCGCCAGCGCAGGCGCGGGTGTCAGGAATCGTTTCCACCAGGAAGAGTTGGGATCGCGAAGCACAGGCATTGCCTCCAGTTCGAAAGGCGGTGCCGAAGGCTGCACCCGGCTTGCACCGCGCGCGACGAACAACACCATCCAGGTCGAGAGGCTTGTGTGCGGCAGGCTGAGCGGCTGCCACGCCTCTCCCAATACGCCTACGGGGTTAGCTGACGGGTTCGGTGATGGGAGTCACCTACCAGGCGAAATCGCCCGGATACACCCCAGAAGTTGGTTCCCCCGTTCGATGTCTCCATCGACTCGGCACGGGATTTGTACCACAACCCGGGGAAGGGTGGTGTTAACCAGACGTAAAATTGACTTTCTTGTAAGCGGCCCGAATCAGACGAAGAGCGCGCCGACCGACTGGCCGGTGTGAATCCGGCCGATGGCGTCGCCAAGGAGCGGGGCAATGGGAAGCACCGTCATGTTCGGCAACCGTTTCTCCGGGGCGATTGGGATCGAATCCGTGACGACGATTTCGCGGACATCGGCCGACCGCAGACGTTCGATAGCGGGGCCGGTGAACAGCCCATGGTACCCGGCGATGATCGCTTCGCGGCTGCCCCGGTCGCGAAGGATGCGGACGGCCTCGGTGATCGTCCCGGCGGTGTCGATTTCGTCGTCGATCACGAGCACGTTGCGACCCTCAACGTCACCGATGACGTTCATCGCCTCGGTGCGGCCGGTGTTTCCGTGGCGCCGTTTCTCGATGATGGCGAGCGGCATATCCAGCCGGGCCGCCACGTCGCGTGCGCGCTTCTCATCGCCGACATCCGGCGCGACAACCACGTAGTTCTCCAGCTTCTGGCTGCGGAAGTGAGCCGTCATCGTGAAGAGCGCATTCAGCTCATCGAGAGGTACGTTGAAGAAGCCCTGGATCTGCCCGGCGTGGAGGTTCAAGGTCAGGATCCGGTCGGCGCCGGCCGTTTCGAGCATATTTGCCACGAGCCGGGCCGTGATCGGTACGCGCGGCTGGTCTTTCTTGTCGCTACGGCCATAAGCGTAATACGGGATCACCGCGGTAATCCGGCCGGCCGATGCGCGCCGGGCGGCATCGATCATGATCAGCAGTTCCATGATCGAGGTGTTCACGGGCGAAACGAACGGCTGCACGAGATAGACGTCGTGCTGACGGATGTTCTCCTGGAACTGGACGAAGATGTTCTCGTTTGAGAACTCGAAGACGTCCACTTTGCCCAGGGGCCGCCCGAGTCGCGCGCAGATCGCCTCGGCCAGCTGCGGATGCGCGCGGCCCGTGAAAATCGCCAGGTCGTTGTACACGGCAGAAGCTCCGGGCATGTGTTCTCTCCAAGCGGAATCTACCTGCCGAACCACTTAGCCGCGACTGCGGCAGAGCTCAGGTTGGCCCTCACGGGGGCGCGCACCATCCCGAAACGGAGGACGTTAAAACCTGGCGCCTCGCAGCCTAGCCAGTCACTCCGCGCGTCCGAAAGTCGGCGATGGCATCATCGCCGAACCCTAACTCCCGCAATACATCGGCCGTGTGTTCGCCGACTTCCGGTGCGTGCCATGGGCCTCGCCTCGGCAGTCCATCGACGTTCAACGGGTGATTGACCACGAACGGCGAAGCAACGCCGTCGCCGGTTGGCTCGACGAGGATGTTGTTCGCTATCACTTGCGGGTCGTACGGCAGGTCTTCCATCTCCGCCACCACCGTCGCGATGATGCCGTACTCACCGAACACTTCGCGCCAGTGCGCCATGGGCTTGGCGCCGAACGTCGCCCTCAGGGACGCGACCAACTCGGCGCCGTTCTCCATCCGCGCTTCCGGGTCGGAGAAGCGCGGATCCGCAAGCACGTCCTCGCGGCCGATGGCCACGAGTACCGCATCGAAGTCTTCGTGCGTGCGGACCATGTAGAAGCTGAAGTAGCGGTGGTCACTCGTTTCGAAAAGCACCCGGTTCGGAAAGCGCGCCGGCGGCGCTGGGACTTCCCGAATGGGAAACTCAGCGCCGACAGCCGCTGCCTGCGCGAGGCAACCGTTCGCCCAGACACCGTTCGCCAGCAGGCTGGTGTGGACTTTTCCACCGCGGCCAGTCCGTTCCCGGCGAAGCAGTGCCGTCACGATCGCCGCGTAGAGGGTGACCGCGGTCGGGTGGTCGCCCATGCCTGGGACGGAGTTCCCGGGCAGCCCACCGGGCGGCCGGACGCGGTCCATCAGCCCGCTGCGTGCCCACCAGGCGGTGTGGTCGAATCCTTCGTTCTCGGCGTCGGGCCCCGTCTCTCCGTAGGCGGTCAGCGAGGCGTAGATCATGCGCTCGTTCTCTTCGGCCAGGTCCTCGTAGTTCAAGCGCAGCTTCCGCCGCGTCGGGAAGGGCTGATTGGTGATGAACACATCGCAGTCGCGCACCAGCCGCAACAGAATTTCGCGCCCTTCGTCGCTCGCCAGGTTGAGGGCGATGCTGCGCTTGTTCCGCCCGTCGCACTCCCACATGTAATTCATCGGGGCGGAGGGGCTCAGGGGGCCGTTCGCGAGCGCACGATACGGGTCGCCAGCGCCCGGGATTTCGACTTTGATCACACTCGCACCGAAGTCGGCGAGGATTGTCCCGGCCACCGGCCCCGCTATCCAGGTCCCGCAATCCACGACCTTCAGGCCTTCGAAAAGTAGCGGCTCAGGCTCATCGTTCATGTGGCGCGAATGCTACGCCGCAGTCCGCAGGCGCGCAGGCTTCCGGGACCAACGCCAGTGACTCTCTGCTGACAATTGTCAGCCGCTGCCAAGTCTCACAACGCCGGCCGTGCCATCCACCGTGATCGTCGAACCGTCAGCGATGCGCGATACCGCGCCCTCGACGCTCAGCACGCAGGGGATGCCGTACTCGCGGGCAGTAATGGCCGGGTGCGAAAGCGCCTGCCCCGTTTCCGTTACCACCGCCGCCGCGAGGCCGAAGAGCGGGGTCCAGGCGGGCGTCGTCATGCGGCAGACAAGGATGTCTCCGGCATTGAAGCGGTCGATGTCTTCGGGTTCGTGAATGATGCGCGCAGTGCCGGTGGCCGTTCCGCGGCTGACCCCAATCCCTCGCAATTCGCCGGGGCGTTCACTTCCCGGTGGTACTGCGATTTGCGGTGTTCCATCGCCGATGTACGTCGGTGGGACCACGCTCTTAAGGTGCTCCCATTCCGCTCGCCGGCGTTTGGCGAGGTCGTCAAGATCCGCCACGCCACCGTTTTCGAACTCCTCGGGGACGAGGTGAAGGATGTCGTCAGGCCGCTCAAGCTGGCCTGAATCCACCAATGCCTGCCCCCGCTCGAGAAGGAGGAGTCGCATCGCACCGTGGAGCCGCATCTGCCAGTAGGCTCGGTCCTCGCGGATTTCCACCAGCCCGTCGAGCATCCCCACGAAGTGCTGGAATTGGCCGAGCTCAGGTCCCGTGAGTTGGGCAGTCACTCGCTCCCGAGCGGCGTCGCGCAAGGCGGTACTCGTCGGCGCTGTCCCGGAGGGATTCTCGGACCTGGCGTGCAACGCGACCATCGAGAGTACGGCCGCAGGATCCTCGCCCCACGTTGGGAGCGTAAGTTCCCAGCCAAATGAGCGTCCCTGGTGCTCCGCGATCAGCGCGTCGAAGCGTTCGAGGAACCCGGTCGCGGCAGGCTCCGCCCGAAGCGCTTCGAGTCTCGCTGACCCGTCCCGCTCGCTCATGATGCGGGAGACGGCCGGGTTGGCGCGGGCAACTTCCGCCAGCGCCACCAACTGCGCATCGACTGCCTGGGAAGCGTTCTCCCCGCCCTGCGTGGCCTCGTCTGCGAGGAGAGCGCCTTCCGGGCCGAACCGCTGTCCGAGCATCATTCGCAACGGAAACATTGCCCCCATCACGGGCGCGAGTGAGGTGAACGTTTGGGCCATCCCGTAGGCGTAGACCCCGGCAAGCTCCTCCATTCCTGCAGACCGTAATGGCCCATCGAGATCGGCGACGGCCTTGCGCGCTCGCGGCTCGCAGTAATTCCGCCAGAAGCCGAGCGCCGACCCGTGGCGCGCAATCAGCGCACCCACCGCGGCCATCATTTGCTGCAGTTCGGCGGGCTGCATCTCGGCGACCGAGACGTACTGGAACGGCCCGGCGAATTGGGTGCGTACCACGTTGACCAGGCCGACTTCATCGAAGGCGGCCCGTCCGCGCTTTGGCGCAATCGGGTCCAACCAGCGGTCCATCATCGAAGCTGGATAGGCCCAGTGCTCCTGGTTCAACCCGAACGAGAGCTTCTCCCAGCCGTCTTCATTCCAATGCACGTCGAACGATGTGCCATCCACGGAGTGAATCACGGAAGTTGTAGGCAAACGAGTATCCCTCGCTCGGCGGATTTGTGTCCGGTTCCGAAGCGGGAAACGTATATCACGCGCCGTTTTCTAAGGCAACAGATTCGGACTAACCCTCGGTCGCGCTCAGGCGACTTCGAACAGGAACTCAACCTCTACGGGTACACCGAAGGGCAGCTCCGCCAGCCCCACCGCGATGCGCGCGTGCCGTCCAGCTTCGCCAAACACGTCGAGCAATACCTGCGAAGCACCATTGATGACCTTCGGGTGGTCGACAAAACCCTCCGCGCTGGCCACGTATCCAGCTACCCGAATCACTCGCGAAACGGAATCGAGTGTCCCCAGTTCGCCGCGGACGATTGCGAGGGCCTGCAGCGCGCACTGCCGCGCGAGGGCATTGGCCTCGTCGATGGTCACGCCCTGACCGAGCTTTCCCTTGCGCATCGGAGCGCCATCTTTCATTGGCACCTGGCCAGAGACGAAGAGCTGGTTGCCGCTGCGCACGCATGGGGCGTAGAGGCCCGCAGCGGCCGGTACCGGCGGAAGTTCGATGCCGAGCTCCTTGAGCTTTGCCTCGTGGCTCACTGGTACTCGCCCAGCAACGCACTCACGACGTTCTCAAACTCTTCGTCGCTGTAGCACTCGATGACGATTTTGGCGCCCTTTTTCTGGGGCTCCACCTTCACGCGGGTGCTCAGCGCCCGGCGCAAACGCGACTCAATATCTCCATACGCCGAATCCCGCCGGGCAGTCACGGCCCCGGGCATCGAAGTGGTCGCCGGAGTATCGGCGAGTTGCCGCCGGACGAAGCCTTCGGTGTCGCGCACGGAGAGCTTTCGCTTCACTACTTCGCGCCAGGCGTTCACGCGGCCTTTGCCTTCGGGCAGGCCGAGCAGGGCACGCGCATGCCCTTCGCTGATCTCCCCGGCCACCAGGCTGCGACGAATCTCAGACTCAAGCTGCAGCAGGCGCAGCGCGTTCGCCACCGTCGCGCGGTTTTTGCCCACGCGCTTCGCCACTTCTTCCTGGGTGAGGTTGTACTCCTCCACGAGGCGGCGGTAGGCCATTGCTTCTTCCACCGCGTTCAGGTCGGCGCGCTGGATGTTTTCGATCAGGGCCAGTTCGAGCAGTTCACTGTCGGCAGCCTGGCGAACGACCACGGGGACCGTGTCCATGCCGGCCAGGCGGGCAGCCTGCAAGCGGCGTTCGCCCGCGATCAAGAAGTAGCCGCCGTCATCATCCCGGCTCACGACGAGCGGCTGAATGATCCCGTGTTCGCGGATCGATTCCGAAAGCTCACGCAGCTTCTCCGGTTCGAAGTTCGTGCGCGGCTGTTCCGGGTTCGGCGAAATCAGGTCGATATCGAGGTGCTCAGGCCCGCGGGCACGAGTTGGAGTCGGCGCGGGCGAAGCGTAGGCGGGCGCAGGCCGTCGTTCGTATTCTGGCTCGGGTTCCGGCTCGCGCCTCGCGATTGGCGTCGGCGCGGGCGGGGGTGTGTGCTCTCGCGCAGCGGGCGCCGGCGGCGGAGGTGCGGCTGCAGCTTGTTCCGGTACGACTTCGGGTTCCGCGGTTGGGGTGGCCGCGCCACCGAACAGGGCATCCAGCCCGCGACCAAGACCACGTTTCGGCTGAGTCATGCTGCTACTCCTGCACGTTCAAGAAGTTCGCTGGCGACGGCCTCGTAGGCGGTGGCCGCGCGGCCACCCTGGTCGTACAGGAAGATCGACTTCCCATGGCTGGGCGCTTCGCTCAGGCGCACTGAGCGCGGAATGATCGTCGAAAAAGTCTGCGGGAAATGCTTCCGCACCTCATCCACCACCTGCTGGGCCAGGCGCGTGCGCGCATCGAACATCGTCAGCACCACGCCGAGCACATGCAGACGCGGGTTCAGGTTTCGCTTCACGAGGTCGAGCGTCTCCACGAGGCGGCTTAAGCCCTCGAGTGCCATGTACTCGCATTGCACCGGGATGATCACCGCATCGCTTGCCGTGAGCGCGTTGATCGTCAGCAGTCCGAGCGAAGGCGGGCAATCGATGAGGATCCAGTCGAAGCTGTCCTTCACCTGCGCCAACGCATTCGTCAGCCGGCGCTCGCGAGCCATCACGGGCACAAGTTCGACTTCGGCGCCGGAAAGTTCGGCACTCGAGGGCACGACGCTCACGTGCTCAGCCTCGACCGGGATCACGCAATCGGCCATCGGCGCGTCATCGAGGATAGCGTCGTACGTACCGGCCAGCTCCTTGCCGTTCACGCCCAGGGCACTGGTGGCGTTCGCCTGAGGATCGAGGTCAACGAGTAAGACACGTTGCCCGGTTCGGCCGAGCGCGACTGCGAGCGATACGGCAGTCGTGGTTTTGCCCACGCCGCCCTTCTGGTTCACCAGCGAAACGATTGTTGCACCCATCAGGCCGCCTCCCGCGTCATCCGAGCTTCGATAGCCTCGCGGGTGGGGATCCCGGCGAGGCCTTGGCCCTCAACTGCCAGCGAACCGGCCGCCAGAGCAAAGTGCATTGCGGTATCCAGCACTTCCGTTTCCGCAAGGCGGTACATGAAAGCGCTGGCGAAGCAATCGCCGGCCCCCGTGGGGTCCACGGCGTCAGCCTCGATTGCGTCCCAATGGTGTTGCGATCCATCGCTATCGAACAGTGTAGCCCCATTGTAGCCACGCGTCAGGACGGCCACCGCGCGCAAACCCGCGATATGCCGCGCCAGGCCTTCGGGGTCGGTCGTATCTTCCTCGCTGAAGAACGCAATCCACCCCGGCCGTACGAATCGTTCGGCGACGACGAGCGGGTGCGAATGCGGGATCACACGTTGCCGCCCGGTAGTCGAACGAAGTGGGCCTTGCAGCGAAACCCCGACGATCGAATCGCGGAATCGCAGCGGCGCCCGCCGGAATTCGTGGTAGGCAGGGTTGATGAGTACCACGTCGGGGTCATCGTCCTCCCGAAGCAGGGGCGCGATCTCCAGTGGGCTGCCTTCATGCACCAGCGTCTGGCGGCGGTTCCCCTGGCGGTCATAGGAATTGGCGTAGCGCGGCAGTTCAGCGTCGAACGCGCGCACATCGAGCCCGGCCAGCACCCGCGTGTCGAATTCGTCTTCGAGCCCGGTGACGAGCGTGACGCGGCCGCCAATCGCGAGCGCAGCCCGTGAGGCGTAGAGCGACGGACCCCCCGGCGTCCATCCACCATTGGATGTACGGTCCAGCGTAACGTTGCCGGCGACCAGGATGTGCGTCGCGTCTCCTCCTCAGTTCTTCGGGCTAATGACGACCTTCCGGTTTTCGCCTTCGCCAATGCTGTTTGTTTCGAGTTCCGCGTCATCGGCGAAGAGCATGTGTACCAATCGCCGTTCCGCAGCCGACATCGGCTCCAGCGTGATCGCGTTTCCGCTTTCACGAACGCGGTCGCCCATGCGCTTCGCCATATTCATGATGCGCTCTTCGTTGCGGTGCTTGTAGTGCTCCACATCGATGGTGACGCCGCCCCGGCCCGGGTATTTCCGGCCGAGGATGAGGTTCACGAGGTACTGCATCGCGATCAACGTGTCGCCACGCCGGCCAATAAGCAGGCCGAGATCTTCGCCCTTGATGTCGATGACTGCGAGCACCGAGCCGAGGCCATCGCCGGGGGTCACAGGCTCGCGAATCGAGATCTCAGACTCAATATCGAGGATTCGGAGCAGGTCATCGACCGTCTGCGCCGCGAAATCGACTTCTTCGGCGTTGATGTCCGGCTTGATTTCGGGTTCGTTCTCCCGCGAAGAGCGTTCGCGCGGGGGACGACTGGGCCGCGCCGGCCGGTCGGGACGGTCGGCCGTGTCCTGGCCTCCCTCTGCGCGCGGGGCACGGTCGCGGCGCGGGGCACCCCGGCGGTCGGAGCCATTGTCCCGTCCAGCACCAGCACCGGCACCATTAGCCGCGGGGCGAGCGCCGCCGCCGCCACGGTTGAAGTCAGCATCAGTGAGCTTCTGTGGAGGCGCTTCGAAGCCCGCACGTCCGCCACCTCCGCCGCCCTGGGTGCGCGGAGCACGGTCGCCACCGCCACGGTTGCCCTGTGGCTGTCCCTGACCCCGTCCACGCCCGCCGCCATCACGACGAGCGCCAGATTGCTGTCCCTGGCGAGGAATCCGCGTGTCGGGCGCCTGAGAGGCATCCGAGACGCGGTCCTGGGGTGCGAGACGCACTACCCGGACTATCGCATCCTGCGCTCCGCGGCCAAATAGACCGCCACGTTTCCCTTCATCCAGCACGATGAGCTCGACTTCATCAACTCGAGCTCCGAGTTTGGCGAGCGCCTTGTTACGGGCGTCTTCGACGGTTTTGCCGCTTGCTTCGGCCTGATCCATTAGCTGTCCTCAATTCCCGAGCAGAGGTAGTGGTTGCAGCAACTTCGGGCGCGGTAAGCGCTGCCGGTGTCAAAATCGGCGCGGAACGCGCCTTCATGATGGGTTCAATCCCGAATGCCGGGAGGCCGTAGGTGAGGATATTGAACCCGATCTGGGCGGAGGAGTTCACCACCCAGTAGAGACTCACGCCGAGCGGAAAACTCAGCGCGAAGAACGCGAACATCAGCGGCAGCATCACGTTCATCATCTGTTGCTGCGCCTTGGCGCGTTCATCCGTGGTGGCTGTCACTGTTGTCTTCGATTGCGCCCACGTGGTTGCGCCCACGAGCACCACGAAGACGTAGCCCGCTATCGATGCATTGCCGTTCGCCCGCAAATCGAACCCAAGGAACCGCTCACTGAGCGGCAACGCATGCTGCAGGTAACTCCAGCCGTAGATGTGGCCCGAAAGTTTCTCCAGGGCTTCCGGAGAATTCGGCAGGGCGATGCGGATTGCGCTGTACAGCGCGATGAATACCGGGATCTGCAGGAAGAAAGGCCCGACGCAGCTCAGCGGGTTCGCCCCCGACTCCCGATAGAGCTTCATCACCTCTTCTTGCCGTCGCTTCGGATCGCTGTACTTCTTGTTCACTTCGGCGATGCGAGGCTGGATGGCCTGCATCGTGCGAGTGGCGTGAATCTGGCGCAGGGTGAGCGGGAAGGTCACTGCCCGGACGAGCAGCGTGAACGCGATGATCGCCAGACCAAAGCTGTTGAACAGCAGGTGCGAAAGCAGCACGAGCACGTTCACCAACGGGTTCAGCAGAACAAGTGTGAAAATCTCCCCGATCACTTCTTGGCTCCAGTGATCGGGATCGGGATGACCCGTTTCTGTTCGGGATCAGCCCGGAAGAGCTTACCGTCAGTGGTAATCACGTACGCTTCGCCGTCTTTCGCGACGACATCGGCGCGGACCGTATCAACGTCCGTCAGCGGCACCGCATTCAGCACGCTGCCGTCTTTCGCATTGATGAACGTCACGACTGGCTTTCTATCCGCGACCACTACCACGTCATTGATGATAGCCGCGCCCGCCTTTACCCGTTCATTGTTCAGCGAAGCCGGCTGAGACCAAAGTGGAACAATGCTCCCGGACGTTATGTCGAGGCCGTAGACCTTCCCGCCAAAGTCGCCGAAGAACACCTGCGTTCCCTGGACCGCGGGGGCGGTCCAAATCCAGTCCGCCGCCTTGAAGTCTCCCGCCACAGAGCCGTCCTTCGTCCGAATCATGTAGACGTGCCGGTTGATGCTCGGGACGAACAAATAGTCATCGTTGATGCGCGTGAGGTCGGCAATTGCCCCGCTCGCAGAGAACTTCCACTTCTCCGTGCCGTCCTGGAGAGAAAATGCGTGCAGGTCGCCTTCCATGGTCGCCACGTACATGGTGTCGCCCATGATTACTGGCGTGGCCCAGACACCGCCCTTCACAACCTTGGGCTTCTCCCAGCCCACCGCGGGACTGCCATCGGACTTCTTCCAGCCGTAGATTCGGCCCTCAGTGGTGCCGAAATAGAGGTTGTCGCCGGAAATCGCCACTCCGCCCGGGATATCGCCCCGGAGCTTGCTGGCATTGGTCCCGCTGGCGGGCCAGATCGGCCGGCCATCCTCTTTTCGCAGGGCGAATACGCCCGCGTGGAACGAGGCAATGTAGATTCGGTCGCCGTCGATGACGGGAGCCCCGTAAATAGCCTTCAAGTCCAGCGACTTGTCTTCGCTCCGGCTCTTGTCCGGGAACGTCCAGGTCGCGTTCGCTGTGTCGTCCGTAATTTTGATCGAACTGAGGTGGCCCTTGGACGTAGTGACGTAGACGGAGTCGCCGTCGAACGCGACAGGCGCCCACCCGACCGGGTTAAAGACACGAATGCAGGACGAAAGGAGCGGCAGGAGGAGGAGCGCCATCACGAGGAGAGCGCCGCGGCGTACGTTCACTGACGCATGGTATGGCCAGTCATTCTTATGTGGCAGACCCGGCCC
>JBDTNM010000076.1:0-12093 GCA_039933735.1 bacterium
ATCCACGAGTTCATGGACGTTGTCGATGACGAGCATCACGGGAAGCGGGCTCGCCGCAATCGCACTGCAGACTTCTGCATAGACGTACGCCCGCAGGTCGCTCGTCTTCGAGGCGGTCGCCGGCGGCTCAATGTCGGGACTCCCCGAAAGTGTGATCCCCAATTGGTGGGCAAACACTTCCGGCGACCCGGAAGCGGGGTCAAGCGTGAGCCAGTGGACCGCGTAGTCGATCTCTGAAGCGAACTGCGCGAGCAGAGTCGTCTTGCCGAAGCCCGCTGGTGATTCGAGCACGGTCACGCCATTCCCGATCGCAGCGTGGAGCTGCGATTTCAGGCGAGTCCGCTCGACGACTTTGCGAGGAACTCGTGGGATCATTGTGCGACCCGTAGTGCTCATGCGAGGCTCCGTCCCCTGCGCGAAATTTCGCTCATATATGACAGCACATGTTACCCCGTTTGCCAGTCGAAAGCTATGCACCCGGCTTGACCTTGGCAATGTGTTCCATGTTATGGTCGCCAACAACCCAGCGCCCCCGCAGTTGGTGAAAAATGTTCCGTTTGTTCAGCTTGAGGGCGATGCTCGCATCAGCCACCGGCGTAGTGCTTTTCGCTGGAGTCGCCATTCTCGGAATGGGCAGTTCCGCTACAAACTCCGCGAAGGCTATCGCTCCCTGTGTCGCGCACACTCCGACCACGGAAGAGGCAGGGTTCATCAGCCTCCTCCAGGCGTGGCGCGATTCCCACATTACCGGCTCGTTTGCCCTGGCTCAGTCGGCGCCATTGAATGCCGCCGCCATGGGTTTCGCCCAGTTCCTGGCCGATACGCCGGGCGCTCAGGGCCACTTCGCCGATGGGACGTCCGGTTTCCCGTGGGCCACACGCGCAATCCAGTGCGGATATCCAGCCAATCTCGCAGCCGGCGGCGAAGGCCTCGCCGTAGTCGAATCCTCTGTCTCAGTCTCGGTGTCCGCCCAACAGGCACTGAATACCATGACCGCCGAAAACGGCGGAGGGGTTTGGGTTCCCTCGAACGTCGGCCTCCCGGTCAAGTGCGTCGGCGTCGGAAAAGCCGTTTCGGCGAATGGCAAGAAGGTCGCCTGGGTCACGCTTATCTTCGCAGCGACCACGACCTGCCCACAGCAGGTCACCGGCGGGGGCAATCCGAGTCCCTCCGCATCCCCGTCCGCCTCCAACAGCCCCACCGCGACCAAAACAGCCTCACCCACGCCGTCGCGGACACCCTCCCCGACTCCGACGCCGCGGGCGGACGGCGCCGCCGTGACAATCCATGAAGGATGGAACCTCGTGGTGCTTCCATCGGGACCCGTTGCTGACGTCCTTCATCGCGCCACAGGCTGTTACCGCTCGGTCTACCAACAGCAGGATGGCCGCTGGCTCCACTACTCTCCGGCCGTTCCCGGCTACGCCAACAACCTCCAGACGCTCAACGGCGGCACCTTCTGGGTAGAAGGTACCGCCGAGAATTGCGGCTTTGTCCGCCTTTAACCTTAGAGCGCGGCCGGCAGGGCCACGAAGCCGGCGGAATTGGCAACCCCAACTCCGAGCGCGGAAAGCGCGCCGAGGCAAACAGCCGCGATCAGGGCAAGAATCAGGCCGTATTCGGCGAGGCCCTGGCCGGCCTCCTCCGAACTACCTGCCCGCCACACCAAAACTTTCATCATCAAACGGTTCATGCCCATTTTCATCTCCTGGCGGAATCTCTCCCTGTTCCTTTATTCGGCTAGAGTACCGGCCGCCAACTCCATGGGCAGGGGTCGAAAGCGTTGCCCGACGGTGACGAATTTACAGACGGTTTACAAGACCGACGGCGTCAAAGCGGCCAGTCTCTGCGGAACGTCGGTGATCACAGTCTCCACGCCCAGCGTGAACAGCCTCCAAAGCATCCCGCCCAGGTCCGGCTCAGTGCCATGGACTGTCCAGGCGACCAGTGCACAACCATCAGCTCCGAGCCGTTCCCCGAGCGAAACGCCGAGTTCGGCCAATTTGAAAATCGTCCCATAATCGACCATCCACTCGACCGCGTTCGGAAGAATCCCGCGCAGGTCACGGATGCGTTGCTCGATGTATTCCGCGACTGGCACTTGAGTGTTCGAAGCTAACGGCGAATCGTCCCAGAGACCGTGGACTCCGAGGGTCCGCGGCACCGTGGGCTGCTCCACTTCGAATCGCCAGTGCATCGTAGTGTCGAAGGCGACCGGCAACTCCCGGAACGGGCGCAGGTTCCAATGTGCCTGCGATCCGATGATCACCCGGTTTCCCAAAGGTCTTAATGCGTCTTCAAGAAGTTGAACTCGACTGGGAGAAATCGGCCGCATCCCTTTGAGATCGACCTGCAACATCGTGGTGCCGCATTTCATCGCCTCGACCACATCGTCGAGGAAACAAATCGAAGTGCCGGCTTTGTCCTTATAGATGGCGGATCTGGCGCTCTGTTGCGTCGCGTCCTCCACGAGGCCGAGGCCCGTCGAGGACGCCTCGAACCGCCGGTCGTGGAAGATCAGCATGGAATCGTCGGCGAGAAACCGCACATCGATTTCCAGGCGCGGTGCGCCGGCGGCGACGCACTCCTGGACGGCCGCCAGGGAATTCGGCTGGTGTTCGCCAGAGAGCGTCGCGCAATGGCAACAAAACACCCGCCGACGCCCCGCGACCACGGGCGTTAATGCTTCCGAATCCGTCCCCACAGGGGGATTATCGAACCCCACTCGTTAACGAGCAGGAACGTCGGTTCGGACGGTCAACACCGGGCCGTCATAAGTGCCACCGACTGCACACGATGACGTTCAATCAGACTCGCGAATGGAACCGATGTCAGTATTATCGTTAACTAGTCACAAGTTGCCGCCTAGCAAATGTGCCGTGATATACTCCCGCGCGTCCTGAGGGGGGCCGCTAGCTCAATTGGCAGAGCAGTTGACTCTTAATCAACCGGTTGAAGGTTCGATTCCTTCGCGGCTCACCAACTCCCTCCCTGTTCCGAATCGAGCCCTGCTTCGGCTAGGCTCCAGCGCTCGCGTGGGGAAGTGTCGGAACTGGCAGACGAGCATGACTTAGGATCATGTGCCGCAAGGCGTAGGAGTTCGAGTCTCCTCTTCCCCACCAACTCGAATTTCACGAGAGCAAACGCGGCTTCGCCGCACCACCCGGTGGGACGGGTGGGCGAAAGGAGATGGGATGTCGTTACTCGAGGTCAAAGACCTGCGAACGTACTTCTATACCCAGGAAGGCACCGTCAAAGCTGTTGACGGGACTTCCTACGTGGTTGAGGAAGGCGAAACGCTGGGGCTGGTCGGTGAATCGGGTTGTGGCAAGAGCGTTTCGGCACTCTCCATCCTCCGCCTCATCCCGCAACCACCAGGCAAAATCGTGTCCGGCGAAATCATTTTCCAGGGCCGCGACATCCTGAAGCTCGATGAAGACGAAATCCGCAAGATCCGCGGCAACGACATTGCAATGGTCTTCCAGGAGCCGATGACCTCGCTCAATCCGGTGCTCACAATCGGGCGCCAGATGACTGAGGCGCTTGAGCTCCACATGGACCTCCATGGCAAAGCCGCACGCGACCGCGCCGCGGAACTCCTCGAGATGGTCGGTATTCCGGAGGCGCGAAATCGCCTCGACGACTACCCGCACCAGTTCTCGGGAGGCATGCGCCAGCGCGTCATGATCGCGATGGCCATGAGTTGCAACCCCAAGCTCCTCCTCGCTGACGAACCCACAACGGCGCTCGACGTCACCATCCAGGCACAGATTCTCGAAGTCATGAGCCGACTCAGCCGCGAGTTCGGTACCGCCGTCATCATCATCACCCACAACCTCGGCGTAGTAGCTCGATACGCCGACCGCGTGAACGTGATGTATGCCGGCAAAGTGATCGAGACCGCTTCGGCCCAGGAACTCTACGCGAATCCGAAGCACCCCTATACCGTGGGCCTGCTCAATTCCGTGCCTCGTCTCGATGAGACACGCAAAGAGAAGCTGGTCCCGATCGAGGGCCTTCCGCCTGACCTCGCCCATTTGCCGCCGGGTTGTCCCTTCTACCCGCGCTGCTCGTGGCGCGTTGATCGCTGTAAAGAAGAATACCCACCATTTAAGCTCGTGGCTGAGAAGCACTACGCAGCTTGTTGGGAATCAGAGCGCGTCGGACGGGAGGTGCCAGTTGGTGCAGCAAACTAGCTCGGCGGGTCGCCAAAGGGTAGGCACGATCGGCGAGACGCTGGTCGACATTCAAGACTTGCAGGTCTTCTTTCCCGTCACCGCTGGGGTCATCTTTCAGCGCAAAGTCGCGGATGTTCGCGCCGTCGACGGCGTCTCGTTCTCCGTAAAACGCGGCGAGACTCTCGGCCTCGTGGGCGAATCCGGCTGCGGCAAGAGCACCACCGGCAAGGCCGTCCTTCAGCTCACCCGCCCTACCGCCGGCAGCGTGATGTTCGAAGGCACCGACCTGACGAAAATCAAGGGCGGCGAACTCCGCCGCTTCCGCCGCAAGATGCAGATGATCTTCCAGGACCCATACGCCAGCCTCAACCCGCGTATGTCAGTCGGCAGCATCATCAGCGAACCCCTGACCATCCATAAGCTGGCCAACGGCAAGGACAAGAAGGAGCGGGTCCAGAATCTGCTCCAGACAGTCGGCCTCAACCCCTACTTCGCCAACCGCTTCCCGCACGAGTTCTCCGGTGGACAGCGGCAGCGTATCGGTATTGCTCGCGCCCTCGCCGTCGAGCCGGACTTCATCGTCGCCGACGAGCCCGTCTCGGCCCTCGACGTCTCCATCCAGGCCCAGATCATCAACCTGCTGCAGGATCTCCAGGATCAGTTCAACCTGACCTACCTGTTCATCGCCCATGATCTCTCCGTCGTTCGCCACATCAGCGACCGCGTCGCCGTGATGTACCTCGGCCACATCATGGAACTCACGGACCGGGACTCGATTTTCGATAACCCACTCCATCCGTACACCAAGGCGCTTCTCTCAGCGGTGCCGATCCCGGACCCGGAAGTCGAACGCAAGCGCGAACGCATCATTCTGCTTGGCGACGTGCCGAGCCCGCTCCGCCCGCCTCCAGGCTGCGTCTTCAACACGCGCTGCCCTATCGCCATCGACGAGTGCCGGACACGCAAGCCGGACTGGCGCAACGTCGGCACCGCCGAAAAGGAACACTGGGTGTGGTGCCACCGCGTCGATGCCGGCTCCGGCATGACGACAGGCATGGCGAAGGCCTAGTCCGCGCCCAAATCAACTCTTCAGAAGAGGCCGGTGCAAACCGGCCTCTTCGTCGTTTTGGCCCCGTCTACGGTTTCGGAGTCGCGGTTGCTACAGCGGTCGCGGCGGGCGTTGTGGGAGCGGCCGTGGCCGGCGCGCCCGTGGGCGTTCGCGTTGGAGTCGCACTCGGGGGCTTCGTCGCCGTGGGCGCCGCCGTCACGGTCGGCAAGGGGCTGGGAGAGGCACTGGGGCTCGCTTCCGGAGTTACTGTGGCCGTGGATTGAGCAGTCGGTCGGGGCGTTTGCGTCGCCACCGCAGTGGCTTTAGTTGTCGCGGTCGCTGTCGGGTCCGTTCCGCCGTTGTTACCTTCCCCACGCGAAAGAACGACGGCGGCAGCAATGCCAAATCCCAAAGCGGCCAGCACGATTCCGATAATCAACACAACCGTCCCGCCACTCATTCCCGGACTCGGCGCGGGAGCCGGTGCCCTCCGGATCCGGGACGTCGTTGGGCGGCTTTGCAGCTGCGGTGGCCGCCCTGGCGGCGCTGCGATTGGCGCCGCCCCGCTGCTGGATGTGGCCGGCACCCGTTGCAGAGCTGCGCCGAAGAGGGCGGCAGTGCCATATCGATCCTCTGGTGCTAGAGAGAGCGCCCGCGAAAGCACGGCCTCCAGTTCGGGCGAGGCGCTCCGTGCGAACGCCCGCAACGGTGGCGCGGGCGCGCCTAAGCGCTGTCCGATAGCCGCCCCGGCCGTCGCGCCAGAAAACGGGCCGCGCCCCGCGACCAGTTCGAAAACGGTCAGCGCCAGGGAGTAAATGTCCGAGGCGGCAGTCGGTTGCGAGCCCTCAATAATTTCCGGTGCGAGGTACCCCACGGTGCCCAGCAAATCCTGCGCCTGTCCAGGCGCCATCGTCTTCGTCAGCGATTCCGCAACACCGAAGTCGGCGACCTTCGCCACCCCGGAATCGTTCACCAGGATGTTCTCGGGCTTAATGTCGCAGTGCACGATGCCCTTTTCGTGGGCGTAATGCACTGCCGCAGCTATCTGCACCCCGTACCGGATCGCCTCGCGCTCCGGCATTCGTCCCTGCGTCTCCAGCAGTTGCCGCAGTGAGTATCCGTGCACGTACTCCATCACGATGTAGCGACGGCCTTGGAACGACCCTGCGTCGTGCACCGCGACGATGCCCGGGTGCTGTAACTTTGCGATGACTGTCGCTTCGCGTTCGAAGGCAGCAATCGTCTCCGGGTCGGCGCCCTGCGTGAACGATTCTCGCAGTGCCTTGATCGCCACCCAGCGTCCGAGCCGTTGGTCCTCTGCTAGCCAGACCTCGGCCATGCCGCCGCTACCGAGCAGGCGCTCAAGGCGGTATCTTCCATCAATGATCTCAGAAGCGTTCAACGTAAGTTGAGGCCTCGCGAACTTGTCGCCCGGGAGCGAAACCTCGAGTTCGCGTTGATTCTCGCGAGCCTCGCCTTCGTGGCGCTCGCGCTCCGTTCGCTCGACGCGGCCGCGTTCCCTCTACCATCCAACACTACCCGGATCGTAACCCAATTCGCGCTTTCGGCGCTCGCCGGTAACCTCGCCCTGCGGCTGCTCGCGCCGCGAAGTTCCGCCCAGGCCTACGCGATCGCCTGCTTTCTCTCTGCGGTCGGCCTCGCCTTCGTCATTCGTCTGGCACCGGATTCAGCCCAGGATCAGGTCAACTGGATCTCGATAGGAATCGTCGGCTTCGCCGCTTCATGTTGGGCTGGCCGTCGCGCCTCGGTCCTCACCCGTTACACATATAGCGCCGGCGCTGCCGCCCTCGGCCTCCTCGTCATCACGGGCCTTTTCGGGACCACCATCAATGGTGCACGCCTCTGGGTCGTCATTGGAGGCCAGACAATCCAAACGACGGAACTCATCAAGGTCTTCGTCGTCATCTTTCTCGCCGGATACTTGTCTCAGCATGGAGCGGTACTCGCGACCCCTCGGTTCAGCATCGGTGGCCGCTCATATTCGAACCTCCCCTACCTGGTTCCGCTCGTCGGGCTCCTCTTCGCAGCCATCGCTGCACTCGCCCTGCTGAAGGATCTCGGGTCCATCGCCCTGCTCGTCCTTTTCACCGTGGCAATGCTTTACGTGGTCACTGGCCGTCTCCGCTATCTCGCATGGGGAGGAGCGTTGCTGCTCGTCACGGGCGCTGCAGGCTACGCCGTCTTCGGGCACGTTCAGGTCCGAATCGATACCTGGCGCGACCCCGGAGCCGACCCGGGGGGCGCTGGCTACCAGACGATGCAGGCAACCTACGCGGTCCAGGCGGGGGGGATCACAGGCGAAGGTCTTGGTCTCGGCCAACCCGATAGCATCCCCGCTGTCGCAACGGATTATGTCTTCAGCGCAATTGCCGAAGAACTTGGCATGGCCGGGGCCGCTGCCGTCGTTTCCCTCTATCTCGCACTGCTTTACGCCGGGTTCCGCGCCTCACTAAATGCCGCGGACGCGCACCGCCAGTATCTTTGTGCCGGCGTATCGCTTCTTATCGCCATTCAGGCCGCCGTGATCGTCGCCGGTAACCTGCGCCTCATCCCCACGACTGGAATCACCCTCCCCTTTGTCAGCTACGGCGGCTCCAGCCTGGTCGTTAACTTCGCGCTAATCGGCCTATTGCTCGGCGCGAGCGTCTCTGATCAGCCTGAAGAAAGCTGAACGACCACGCTCCCGAACGAGACTTTCTCGTCGCCCCGCAACACAGCGCCATCTGGCGGAATCTGTCTCCCGTTCACGAGCGTCCCATTGGTGCTCCCGAGGTCGATCACCCGCCAGCCACCCGCGACCCGTTCGATAGAAGCGTGGCGCGTCGAAACTGAACCGTCCGGGATGACAATCCCTGCCCGGGCATCGCGACCGATCAGCATCGTCCCAGCCAGCGCGAACTCCGCTCCCCGTCGCAGCCCCGACTCACCCGGTGAGATGACCACGAATCGCCAGGCGCCCCGGGTTTCCGATGGCCTCCTTGCCACCCCACGAGCCAGTCCGCCGCGGAGCGTAAGCGCCACCATCGCCAGGAATCCGAACATCAACGCGATAAGACCGAGCCGTAGGATAAGAAGTTCTGTCGGGCCGCTCATATCGCTGCCTCCAGCCAGATAACGGTCGAACCCAGCGTGACGCGCGCCCCCGGCGAAAGCACGGCCTCCGAGACGGTCTCTCCGTCGACCACAATGCGATTCCTGCTGCCGAGATCCCTGATGACCATCTGTGACTGACCAACTTGTTCGATCACTGCATGCCGCCGCGAAACGGAAAAGTCCACAAGTGTCAGATCGCAGTCCGGCGACCGGCCGATCACGAATGGGGTGTGCGTCAGCGAGATCCGCCCCGCACCGTCGATCACAATGACTTTGCCCCGTTGGCGGGTCAGCACCTGTGTACTTCGTCCCGCAGTCGAATGGGCGACCTTGCCGGGTTCGTTGCGAAACAGCGCGGTCACATCGACCGTGCCCGGCGACACGCGTTGTGCCGCCGCGAACTCTACATCCCAGCCGCTGAGGATCGTGGCACGACGCTGCTGCCGGTAATCCTCCAGCATCTCGATCGTTGCCTTGGTTAGTTCGTCGAGGCTCTTGCCGATTGCACCTGCATCCCCGGGATTCATTTCGATCAGGTAGGCGTTCGCCAGGTGGCCCTCGGAATAGCTGCGGACAGCCGCATTCTCCACCGATTGCAGGATCGCGAGTGGGTGCAGGGCCGACCCGCTGGCAACGCGCGCCGCACCGGCAAGGAATCTCTCAAGTCGGGAACCCTCTGATGTCACTTGGCGAGCGCCGCCTTGAGTACCTGGGCTGCGATCGGCGAGGCAACTTCGCCGCCGCGGCCTCCGCGTTCGACCACTACGGCGATTGCGATTCGCGGGGCCTCAGCCGGTGCGAACGCAATAAACCACGCGTGAGAAGTCCCGTCGCCGGCCTCAGCCGTCCCTGTTTTTCCGCCGACAGTCACGCCAGGTAAGGGCACCCCGTTCGCTTGCCCGTTCGCGACCACCGAAACCATGAACTCATTCATCGTCTTCGCCAATTCCGCGCTGATTATCCGCTTCGAACTGTCCGTCTCGAGTGCCCCCAGGTTCTTGCCGTCTGCAGCCTCTTCCTTCGTCAGATGCGGTCGCGCCAGCACTCCACCGTTCGCGATCGTAGCCGCGACAATTGCCATCTGCAGCGGCGTGGCAAGCAGCTCACCCTGGCCGAACGACGTCGAAGCGAGCAGGGTCGTTGTCGCGTCGCTCCCGGGAGCGTGAATCTGGCTCGCGGCTGTTTCCAGCGTGAAATCGGGCTGTGAATCGAAGCCGTATCGTCGAGCGATGTCCGTCAGCCCGGTCCAACCGAGCTTCACCCCGAGTTGCGCAAAAATGGCATTCACGGAAAACGTGAAGGCGCTCTTGAACGGGTAGGTTCCTATGCCCTGGGCCGTATTCGCGCAGGAGATCGGGAACCCGTCGATCACAATCTCCCCGGGGCAGGTCACCACGGTGTCTGGCTTCGCCACGCCCTTCTCCAGGATGCCTGTTGCTGTGACTGACTTGAATGTCGATCCCGGTGGATACAAGCCTTGCGTGGCCCTGTTGAGGAGTGGCGAGGTGGAATCATTGAAGAGCGCGTCTCCGAGCGTACCCAGCGAACCCGGGTCGTACGTCGGGACGCTCACCATCGCCAGCACCTCACCATTTCGAGGGTCAATCGCGACGATCGCCCCCTTGCGCGAGCCCAACGCTGCAGCCGCGGCCTTTTGGATATCTGGGTCGATGGTCAGGACGACATCGTGGCCGGCTCGCCGCCCGCGGTCGAACTCGGCCCGAAATGCGCCTTCCCACCCCGACGGTGCCCTCCCCGAAAGCACGTCATTGAACGCCAGTTCGATACCTTGCGAGCCATAGCGCGGGTCGAGGTATCCGACCAGGTGCGCCGTGGATGCATCCGTGTAGTGCCGCACGCCGCTCGGGAAAGACTCCGCCAACACATTGCCATCTCGGTCGAGGATTCGGCCACGGTTCGGATCGTAGAACGATGACAGCACCCGCGGATTTCGGTCGTCATCGGCGAGGTCAGTCCTGAACGCCTGCCAATACCCCAGCGCACCGAAGAACACGAGCCCGACCAGCAGCGCAACACTGCCTGTCGAATGAAGACGCCGATCGAGGCCCGCTGCTGAAAGCACAACTTCATTCTAGGGCTGTAAATCAAACGGGGAGCCTGGTTGGGCTCCCCGTTCGTCTATTCGCTTGCCGAATCCTAACCGCGCGGCAAGCCGAGGCCGCGCGTCGCGATGATGTTCCGCTGGATTTCGTTGCTCCCGCTGTAGATCGACGAGGGCACCGCCATCAGGTGCGATTCCGGCATGTCGCCATTCATCGGAGCGCGAGACTCCTCAGGCATCATCTGCCCGGCAAGACCCAGCATGTTGATACCGAAGTTGTAGATCCGCTGACCCAACTCCGACTGGAAGATCTTCACGACCGAGGCCTCGTAGTTCGGAACCATGCCGCTCGCCTGGATGTAACCGATTCGGTAACCGAGGAACCGGCCGACATTGTTCGCCACCACGTGGTCGGCGAGCTTCGTACGATACTTGTCCCGTCGGTCCTTCGGGCCTTCCCGCAGGCTCTTCGCAAGCTCCTCCAGCGTCCGCTTCTGAGAAGCCGTCGTCCCAATTCCGGAACGCTCGAAGTCGAGCAACGTCATCCCCACGTACCAGCCGCGGTTCTCTTCGCCAAGAAGATTCTTGGCAGGCACGCGGACATCCTCGAAGAACACTTCGTTGAAGTGGTGCCGGTTCGCCATGTTGATTAACGGCCGAATCGTCAGGCCGGGGGTGTTCTTGATGTCGTCGAGAAGCAGGAAGCTGATTCCGCGGTGCTTCGGTGCTTCAGGGTCTGTCCGCACCAGGCAGAACATCTGGTTCGCCCGATGCCCGCCCGAAGTCCAGATCTTCTGGCCATTAATCACGAAGTCGTCGCCGTCGCGCACGGCCCGCGTTTGCAGGCTGGCAAGGTCAGAACCCGCGCCCGGTTCGCTATAGCCCTGGCACCAAACGTGCTCGCCGCTGGTGATCTTCGGGAGGTAGTGCTTCTTCTGCTCTTCGTTTCCGTGAATGATGATCGTAGGCCCGATCATGCCGACGCCGAAGCCGCGAGTGCCTGTGTCCGGGGCGCCCCAGTAGCCAAACTCTTCGTTGAACACCATCTGTTCATAGATCGATGCGCCCAGGCCGCCATATTCCTTCGGCCACGCCGGCGCTATCCATCCGCGTTGAGCCAGCTTCTCGTTGAAGCCCTTGGCGAACTCGAACTCGTCGTCGCTGCGGCTCCCCAGTTGAGCGCCACCCGCCTCACCGTCGCGGCCGTTGTTCTTCTGCAGGAAGTCCCGGACGTCCAGTCGCAGGGCTTCTTCCTTCTCTCCAAATCGCAGTTCCAATGTCACCTTCTTGTTTTCACCGAATCGTCTCGGCACCGTATGAGTTCGATTCTGCCAGAACGATTGAAGCGTGGGAAATGAGGGTGACGTGATCGTCACGCCCCGTTGGGGGCATCCTCTTCCAGATTGGACTCATTCGCCGCCTGGCCTTCGGCCCACGCGTGCCTCGTAGCCTCCGCAGTCACCTCGTAATCGAACCCGCGGCGACGTAAAAAGCCACCCACCTTCGCGAAAAAAGCTTCGTAGCTCGTGCGTGGAGCCCGGCGCGCTCGGCCTCGCGCCAACATCAATGCCGTTTCTCGGTCGTCGATGTTTCGGGTTGCTGCGTCTGCCGATTCAGCGTCGATACCCCGCCCAAGCAACTCGTATCGCAACATCCGTCGCCCGCGAGGCGAGAGCCGTTTTCGATCCTCC
>JBDTNM010000077.1:0-12041 GCA_039933735.1 bacterium
GAGGAACCTAAAACCCTCCGCCACCAGCGCCCGGCCTACCCGCCCCACCGATCGTCTACACTTTCGCCTCACTCCACACAGGAACCCCACATGGAAGACCTCGGCCCGTTTACGATCCCCAACTCTCACACCCACGACTTCGTCGCGAAGTCGAATGGGCGGCGCTACCGCGCCTGGGTGGCCACGCCCGCCAGGAAAGTGCCAGGGCAAGTGGGCCCTATCCTCTACGTGAATGACGGCAACATGGGCTTCGGCCAGGTCGTCGAATGCACGCGCCTGATGGCCTTCTCCGGCGAAATTCCACCCGTCATCGTCGTCGGCATCGGCTATCCGGACATCACGGCCGCCGAGGGCATGGTGATGCGCAACTACGAACTGACTCCCACCGTCGACAGGGCGTACATCGAACGCGCCGCCGCCCAGGGCAGCCCCATCGGGCCGGAAGGCCTGGCTGGTGCACCCGGCTACCTGCAGTTCATCCGCGACGAACTCGCACCAGCCGTCGAAGACCTCTACGGCGGCGACCCCAATGACCGCGGCCTCTTCGGTTTTTCGCTCGGCGGCCTGTTCACGGCGTGGGCACTGCTTCAGGACCAGCCCGGCTTCAATCGCTTCATCGCCGGCAGCCCGTCATTCTGGTGGGACAACCGCACCATCTTTCAGACCGAGGAAGCGCGCGCAGCCGGGCCGCGTTCGCTGCCCGCGCGAGTCTTCATTTCAGCTGGCGAAAATGAAGAGTTGCCGGGCGGCAATCTCCCTCCGTGGGCGGGGATGGTCAGCAACGCGCTCCAATTCGCGGGAAAACTCGCAAGCCGAAAGTACGAAGGACTCCAAGTCGAATACCAGCTCATTCCGCGCGTCGGCCACCAGCAGCCACCGATGCTCGTCCAGGGGCTCACTTCGGTTTACCGCGGACACCCCGGCATCGTCCGGCCCCCGGCGCCTTAGCACTCCGCCGGGAAGCCGCCGCCGGGGCGAATTTCTACCTCTTAACCGTGAACGTCGCCGCCGAATTGTTCCAGGCGAACATCCCGGCCCATCCCGGCGCAAACACCCCAACCTTCAAGGTGTAGGTCCCCGTCGGCAACGTCGAGGGAATCGTCCACGCCGTTGAGAACGTCCGCGTTACATTCGCGTTGAAAGCCTGATTATCCCAGTACTGCTGGAACACCTTTTGGCCAGCGCTGTTGTACACCTCAACATCGACGAGGGCCGACTTCGTCTGCGTCGAACGCGCCGAGGCGCGCAGCGTAATTGAGGCTCCCCGCCTCACGGACGTCTTGGAAGCGGAACCCGAAGCCGTCCAGCTTGCCGCTGGTGCTTGCGTTGGAGTCGCGGTCCTCGTTGGCGTGGCCGTCGGAGGCAGGGTGGTCCTGGTCGGCGTCGCCGTCGGAGGCACCGGGGTATTCGTCGCCGTCGAGGTCGCGACGGGAGTATTCGTCGCCGTGCCAGTCGTGGTCGGCGTAGCCGCGGGACTGGTGCCGTTAAGGCCCATCGCCCCGGCGGCGTAGTAGGCAGCAACCTTCTGCTTAAAGAAGCCGCCGTCATCGTCCGCATTAAGCGACGTCAGATTGTTCCCATTGATCGCCGCAGGGTTGGTCACACCGTCGCCGTTGGCGTCGCAGGCGCAGGTCGGGCCATCGGCGCCACGCCCGAACAAGAACGCGACCACACCAGAATTGATGTACGTCTGCAAATGCGTCCGGCCCGGATCATCCAGCAGCCACTCGACGCGGTTGTCCTGGTAATGGTTCCAGGTGTTGTTTTCAGCCCGCATCTTCGTGTTCCCGAGCGGGATCTGCCAGAGCACGATCCGTTTCTGCGTGACGGTCGAAAACATGCCGAGGAACCGCGCATGCCGGGCGAAGTCATCAGCGTCGAACCACGAAGCTCCGCCATCGCCGTAAATCGCCTGCTTGAAGCCAGCGTCGCGGTCGCTGAATTCAGCGAACGAAATGTCAAAGTTCGCACCGAGGGAGTTGTAGAACGCGCCAGCGCGAGTCGCCAGCGCATCAGTCTGGGAATCCGGCGTCTGGCTCCACTGGATGTCGACCCCCGTACCCCAGATGCTGAGGTGATAGCCAAGCACCACGTTCGGCGCGTACGTATCGCGCAGCTTCACGACTGCCTTCGCCAGGCCGGAAGCGTTATCGGGCAGGCCCGCAAGCTCGGGCATCCCGGTCGAACCGACTTTCACGCCGAAGTTCGCCGCGTTGTCGCCGCCCCTCTGCTGGATGTAGCCCCACATGTCCGGTTCGACGTGAAGCACGACCTTGTTGTTCGGGAACGCTCCCGCACGCTCATAGAACAGCTTCAGGTCGTTGTAGAACGACGTCATTGTCGCAGTGTTCTGAAGGTTGGCGACCACTCCGTCGGTTTCGCCCATACCGTTGCCCGGCGCGCTCTGCCGAATCTGGTAGTAGGTGAAGACAGGGACGATGCTCGCCGCCACCGACTCCTGGATGTAGTAGGTCGCGAACTGGCCATTGGCATTCCACGTCGCCCATCCCGACCCGGTGTTCACGCCACCCGCGAGGTACTGGTAGCGAAAGCCATACGGCGCGACCGACTTCATGGCCGCCGCGCCACCGGGCGAATCAGCTGAGCCGATCTGGAGGCTTGCCGGCCAACCCGCAGGCAATACACCCGCAGCTTCCGCAGTCGCCGCGTGTTCGCCTGGCCGCAGCCCTACCGCAAGGAGCGAGACCGCCAGCAGAGAGAACCCGCCCACAGCCAACATCGCACGGCGCACGTTCATCAACACCATCCATGGCGAAGCCGTCTCGTCGCTCCAGCCTCGCCGGTTGAATTGAGAATCGACAGCGGAGGCCCTAGAAAACGCGCGCGCTGGTAACCGGCCCGTAAAAACTTAGGGGAGAGTCAGAGCCGGCAAGTCCTTCGACCAGCGAGGGGGCCTTACGCCGGAGCGAACCGCTGGACAAAGGCGAGCGCCGCCTCGCCGATCTCCCGCCAGCCAGCGTCGATCACAAGCGAATGGCCTCTGTCCTTGAATTCGTGAAATTCGGTCAGCGCGCTGTTGTTTCGTTGCCGCTTGTACGAAGCGTACGCAATTGCATGCGGAACGATGTGGTCGTGTTCTCCCGAGACCACCAGCATTGGCCCCCGGTCTGCTGCATGCGTATCAACTTTCACAGGCGTGAATGGGTTCAGATTCGCCATAGAGGCCTCGAACAGCGGGCGCCCTGGCGCCGCGACGGTGTACTCCGCGTAAAGCTTGTCCGACTCTTCCGCGGAGACGGCGTTCCCGAAGGCATAGCGGAACTGCTTCGCCGTCAGAGAAATAGCCTTGTTACGGTTCAGCGGGTTTCCCAGCACCGGGAATGCAGCCTTGATGGCTGAGAACGGCAATGGGAGCACCCCGCGGAACGGCGCCGGGTCTATCGGCACGGAGACCGCCGCACACCCCCGCCCGGCCAACATCTGCGTGAAAAGCCCGCCGAATGAATGGCCGATGATCGCGGGTTTCTTCGTCAGCTTCCGCGCGATCAACTCAAGGTGATCGGCGATTTCGGCGACGCCCTTCCCCGCCAACAGTTCCGGATGCGCTCGCGCTTCCTCCACCGTTTCTGGCTCGTCCGGCCAATTGGCCGCGACCGTCGCGTAGCCAGCTGCTTCAAACATCTCCCGCCACGGAGCCCACCCGCCCTTCAACAACCAGAGCCCGTGGATGAACAGCACGGGCGTCTTTCCGCTCGCGTTCGCCGCCTCGATTTCGGAACCGACAGCGGACGAGATCTTCAAAGGGTCGGCGGCCATATGTACACTCCTGTTGCCCAACGCTCTGTCGCGCCGGGCGCATCTTCGATCCTAATTGTCGAGCATTTCGTCAACGTTGCGAAGCAGTCGGCTGCACATTGAAGAGCGCCAACTGCTCGCCCTCCTGCTCCCATGCCATCGAGCGCAGGCTCTCCCCCGTTACCTCGTACCGTTGCTTCAATGCGTTCGCCATGGCCTCGATCGGTTCGGTCACCCACCTCGGTGCCCCAACCCGCGAATACATGCCCTCGTAGCGCGGCAGGAGTTCCGGCCAGTCCCGGGCCAGGCATTCCATGAAGTGCTCCCGTGTTCCCGGGCTCAATCGCAGCGTCCCGCACCAGATGAACTGTGCCCCCGAGTCTCGCGCCGCCTTGATCACGTTCTCCATCTGCTCCCGGCCGTCTGAGAGTCCCGGAAGGATGGGCGCCATGCTCACCCCGGCGTTCAGGCCCGCATCGGCCAGTTCCCGCAACACCTTGAGTCGTTGCCGAGGCGGCGCCGTCCCCGGTTCCGTCTTTCGCCACACACCGTCGTCCAGCGTCGGGACCGAGAAACTCACGCTCATCAACGTCCGCTTCGAAGCCTCGACCATCACATCGATATCGCGCACCGCCATCGGCCCGCGCGTGATGATGCTGAACCGCGTTTTCGCCTCGCCCAACGCCTGGATGCATCCTCGCGTCAGCTTGTATCGCCCTTCAGCGGGCTGATACGGGTCCGTCGCCGAACCAATCGCAACGTGCGCCCGCCGCCGGCTTCGCAACTGCAACTCCCGCCGCAACACCTCGACGATGTTCGGTTTCACCCGGATCGAAGTCCCATAGCGGTCATCCGAAGGTCTGTCTGCCCGCTTCTCGAACGCCCGAACGTAACAGAATGTGCAACGGTGAACGCAACCCATGTACGGGTTCAGAGACCACTCGAAGTGCATCCCTTTGACCGGGCTCAAGGCTATCTTGCAGGGCTCTTCGCGGTACTCAACACGCATGGCCCGGCGATCGTTACTTCACAACTCCACCAAGTCCGAGACCCGGTCGGCACAACCCCGGTGCAGGGCCCTATCCCAGCCCCTTAAAGAACGCCCAAACCACCTTGCTCGCGTCCAACTCCTTCGTCGCCACCGAACCCAACGCCCCACTTGGGCCACCCGGCCACGGATGATCGGCGCCCTTGATCACGATGTATCGAGCCGTCACGCCGTCGCGGCAACTGCTCCACTCGGTCGTGGTCAGCGCCCCGCTGGTTTGGCGACTCGGAGTGCCGCCACAGCCCATCGCACCAGTCCAGAGTGCGAGGGTCTTCTCCATCGAAATGAAATCCACCCCCGCGATCGAACGAGAACCCTGACCACCGTTAATCGGATGATTCTGGTCGGCGTCTCCATGTATGGCCAGCAGGTTCGTTGCCGACTTCGCCGCGCAGTTCGGTACCTCCAGCGACCCGGCCACCGGCGCGATGCCTTTCACCAGTTCCGGCCGCTCGCACCCAAACCGAAACGCCATGATTGCCCCGTTCGAATGCCCGGTCATGAACACCCTCGCTGGATCGACGGGCGCATCGTGCACCAGCACGCCGATCAACTCCGCCAGGAACCCAACATCGTCGACCTTCTGTTTTGCCGCCTGCCCACAGCACCCGCCACCATTCCATGTGTTCGAAACACCATCCGGGAATACGACCACGAAGCCCTCCCCCTGGGCCATCGCCTCAAAATTCGTCACTCCCGCGAATTGGTCCCCGGAACCCAATCCTCCGTGCAATGCCACCACCAGCGGCAACTTCGCCCCGTCCTTCAATCCAGCCGGGACGAACAATCGGTACGTTCGCTCGCGCCCACCAAACTGCAACGTCCCGTGCGTCGTTCCGGTAGTTGGCGGCACCACGGCGCCCGCCTCTCCATCGGGCGCGACTGTGGAAGTCCCGTCCGGCGTCGACTCACCACTGCCCCTCCCGGAACACCCAGCCACCGCGAAGGCCACTCCAACGGTGGCCGCCAGCACCAACAACATCTTCACGCCAACCATCATGCCCAGATCATGTCCCGAACCCACCAAAAAGTGCCGCACCCCAAAAAGAGCCGCGCCACCCACGGCCCGGTCGCCCCAGCCAAGCCACCCACCCAACGCCTCACCTCCACCACGCGCCACCACTAGCCGCGAGCGACAGCGACCGGTCGCCCAAGCCACCCAAATACGCCAAACCCTAGCCGCCACCCAACGAGCCGCGACAGGCATGGAGCGGTTGTCCCAGGCCCACCACCGCCAAAGCGTTCACCACCACCACGCACCACCACTAGCCGCGAGCGCCAGCGACCGGTCGCCCAGGCCAACAACCCCGACAAACGCAAAGCCCGCGCAACTCGACCCCAAATCCCTAGCTCCCCCCAGCCAACCCCTCCGCGTAATTGATTAAGTCCAATTCACCGGGAGACCGCCCCTCCGCCGTCAACAACATCGCCGCCTCTGACCGATGTTGGGTCCCGTGATTCACCATGTGCACGACCATTTGCCAGATGGGCACACCCCCGTGCACATACGCGAGGTACCCATCGGAAAGTGTCGGCACCCAGGCATCTACCGCCGCCCATTCCGCCTCCCATCGCCGCCGCAGCTCGGCGAATTCGATGAGCGGCTCATCCTCCGGTTCCGGCCCTTCCTTGTCCCCCTGCGATTCCAGCGATATCCGCCACCGCGTCGCCGCTCCGAATTGGTGCACAAGGATCGACCCTATCGAGCGACCACCGACAACATCGGCATTCGACCAGACCGTCGCATCGAGCCCGTCGGCAACAGCCAGGACTCGTTCAGTCGCCCAACGGTCATACCCAAAAAGTGCACGCACATCTTCAGCGTTCATCCCAGCACCACCTCAGTTTTTCGGCAATCTACCCGTTCCGCCAGAGAACTCCCAATCAGGTGTCACCTCCAACGAAAAGCCGCTCTCCCGGGTTCGGGAGAGCGGCAATTGAGAACTCCCGCTTCCGCGGAGAGTTGGACGGGCATGATTTGAAGTCAGACCGCCGCTTGCGCTTCGCCCTCGACAACCGATTCGCCGTTCTGATTGGTGGTCACAACTTTGATCGTCGCAACCCCGTTTTCAACGGAAGTCACTTCGCCTTTGGCTGTGAGCGTGTCGCCGGGCCAGACCTGCTTCGTGAAGCGGACGCCGTACTTTTTCAGCGCCGTCGTACCGACCCAGTCCGTCAGCATCCGCCCGGTCAGCCCCATAGAAAGCATCCCGTGCGCAAAAACCGAAGGGTAGCCGGCCATGTTCTTCGCGGCGCCCTCATCGTGGTGCAGCGGATTGAAGTCGCCACTCGCGCCCGCGTATTTCACGATGTGGCTGCGGTTCACGTTCTCGATAACGACTTGCTCGCGCGTATCGCCAACTTTGAGTGTCATCTCAGTCTCCTACTGTTCCACGGCTTTTTCGGTCTGGACGCCAACGCTCGTCGCCGTCACACAGAGCACACCATTTTGGTTGCGATACTCCGTGATCGACTCGGAAAACATCAGCTTTCCACCGCGTCGGCCTTCCTTCTCCCACCGGTTCCCCGGCTTCGAAGTCACGGTCAGGGTGTCCCCCTCGTGAATCGGGTGGTGATACTCGTAGTGCTGTTCAGCGTGCAGTCCTCGCCCGAGGCCACCACCACCGCCGCCATCGCCACGATGCGCCGGCGGCGGCCCAGTGCGCGGCCTCGTCAGGTCCAGCGGATAGTTCGGCTGCCAGTGCGCGCTGCTCTGCACGAACGTCGGCGGTGTCACAATCCCGCCGACCGCCTTCGTCGCCGGATCGTTCGGGTCCGAATACTCGGGCCGGATGTCGAGCACCGACCGCGCGAACAACATCACCGCTGTCCGGTCGACCGGGAATTCAAATCCCTCGTCTGCCATCTAAGTCTCCTGATGCAACTGTATTGCGGTCAGGATGGTACCTATGGCCTCTTGGCCCGGCAAGAAACCCCGTTCGAACCAGTTCCATCACAACCGCGAAGCGCATAATGGCACCGATGCCACGGCTCACTCGATACGATGGTTATGCGGTGGCCGCACTCGCCGTTGCTGCCCTTACAGCCCTCCTCGCACCCATCCTCGATGAGCGTCACATCGTCGATGTCTCGCTGCTTTATCTGCTCGTCACACTCGTAGTTGCCGCCCGCTGGGGCTACGGCGTCGGCATCTTCACCGCCATCGCCGCCGACCTCTGCGTCAACTTCTTTTACATCCCGCCGCTCCACCGCTTCACCGTCCAGGAGCCAGTCAACCTCGCCGGTCTCGTCCTCTTCCTCTGCGTCGCACTCTTTGGCGCCTATATGCTCTCGCGGCTTCGCGAACAGGCTGCGAACGCTCGCGCCCGCGAAGCCGAAACGGCCTTCCTCCTGGGCGCAACCCGCGAAATCGTCCGCGCCGAGACACCGCGCCAGGCCCTCGATCGCCTCTGCGAAGTCCTCGCTCGTGCCGCCAACGCCCGCGGCTGCGCCATACTCTCCGGTCCTTCGTTGACGATCGCCGGGGCCACAATCGACGAGCCATCCTCCGCCCCCGCAACCCGCGACGACATCGCCGTCGCCAAAGAAGTCTTCCGCACCGACCGTCCCGCCCGAATCACCGCTGCTCCGGGCCGAAAACCCGCGCGCACCGTGACGTTCGTGCCGCTCCACAGCACTGGGGTTCCGGCACTCCTCCGTCTCGTTGGTGACATTCCGAATAAGAAGCTGGAGTCAGCGGTCGTCCAGGCCCTTGTAAACGAAGCCAGCGCCGCCCTCGAACGCGCTCGCCTCTCCCGCGAAGCCGAACGTGCGAACGCTCTCGAACGCGCCGACGAGTTCAAGAACGTCCTCCTCTCCAGCGTCTCCCACGATCTCCGTTCACCGCTCACCGCAATAAAGGCAGCAGTCTCCAGCCTTCGCGATGAATCCGTCGATTGGTCGGCCGATGACCGCCGATCGTTTCTCGAGACCATCGAATCTCAGTCCGACCGCCTGACCAGAACCGTCTCGAACCTCCTCGAAATGTCACGCCTCGAAGGCGGCACCGTCCGCCCCAGCCTCGAAGCTATCGAGGTCAGCCTCTTGTTCGAAGACATCTCGCTCGCCGTCGCTCCGACACTCGGCGCCCGGAAATTCGTAGTCTCCGGTCCGCCCGGCGTTTGGGTACGCGCCGACTACGGACTCCTCACCCAGGCGATCACCAACCTCATCGAGAACGCCGTGAAGTACTCCGTGCCGGCTGGCCCAATTTGCCTCGACGCTCATGGCGCGCCCGGGCGTGTGCTCATTTCTGTGAGTGATTCCGGCCCCGGCATCCCACCCGAAGACCTGCCCCATCTCTTCGAAAAGTTCTACCGTGGCAAACACGTGGGAACCGTTATTGGCACCGGCCTGGGCCTGGCACTCGTGAGAGCGATGGTTGAACTCTGCGGAGGCTCCGTTTCGGTGGACTCAGCGCCGGCCGGCACACGCTTCACCCTCTCGTTGCCGTCGACCGTGGCGCCACAATGAGCGGAGCCCGCATCCTCGTCGCAGATGACGACCCGGCCATCCTCAAGGCCGTCCACCGGGGTCTCGGCGGTGCCGGCTTCGATGTCACTGGCGTCGCCACCGCCATCGAAGTCATGCCCGAATTCCTTCGCATCCGCCCCGACGTGGTTGTCCTCGATTTAGTCCTCCCCGACGGCGACGGCATCGCGCTCTGCGCCGAAATTCGCCGCAATTCCACCACTCCCGTCATCGTCCTCTCCGCCATCGGTGACGACGAGCGCAAAGTCGAGGCCCTTAACACCGGTGCCGACGATTATGTAGTAAAACCATTCTCAATGGCCGAACTCCAGGCCCGCATCAACGCCGCCATCCGCCGCTCCACCCCGCAGGCAACCACCACCCTCACCTTCGACGTGCTCACGCTCGAACTGCTCACGCGCAAAGTCACCGCCGGGGGCGTCGAAGTCCGCCTCACCCCGACGGAGTTCGAACTCCTGCGCCTTCTCCTCATGTATCCCGGCCGCGTCTTCACCCAGCGCCATCTCCTCGCAAGTGTCTGGGGCCCCGAATATCAGGACGACGCTCACATCCTCCGCACCTTCGTCCACCAACTCCGGACCAAGCTCTCCGCAGCCTCCCCCGGCGCCGGCGCCCTCATCCTCAACGACCCGGGCATCGGCTACCGCCTCGAATCCCCCAGGCCCTAACCACCACCACAACCACCCCTACGAGCCGCGACTGCCAAGGAGCGGTTGTCCCAAGCCCGCCAAAGAATCCCAGCCAGCACCACCACCTACCCGAAAGCTCGGCGCGAGCGACAGCCACTGGTCCGCACCCTACTTCGCGAACATCGCCGCCAGCGTCTCGAGCACCGCATCCGCCGTCCGCTCGTCGATCTCTCCGAGCTTTCGGACCAGCCGGCGCTCATCGAGCGTTCTCAACTGGTCGAGGACTACCTGGCCATCGACTCCCTCGAACGTCGTCGAAACGCGCGATGGGTATGGACGCCCGCCAGAGGTCAGTGGAGCAACGATCACGGTCCGGATCCGCCCGTTCATTTCGTCCGGAGAAACGACGACACACGGCCGGGTCTTACGAATCTCGCTGCCCTCGGTCGGGTCGAGCCTGCAGAGGTAGATGTCGAATCTCTTTACGGCCATTGCCATTCGAGCTCATCGAAGTCCGATCCAACTTCGGCCTCGAGCAGCTCATCGTCACCCGCGACGTGCATCTGCTCGAACGCCTCCGCCCACCCGTTACGGGGGTGAAGCGCTGGCGGCCGAAGCACTAAGGCGGAACCTTCGAGCGTCATCTCAACTTCGTCGGTCAGTCCAGCGGACTCCAGCAACGGCCGTGGAATACGTACACCGCGGGAATTTCCAATACGGACGAGCTTCGTGTGCATCGTGCAGATGTTACCACATTGTGATCACGTAGACTTGGGAGGTGGAATCCGAAGGAGCGGCCCCAGAGCCCTATTTCCCCGCCCACGCCTCGATCCGCCGCAGCCCTTCTTCCATTCGGTCGTCCGGCGTCGTCACACTCAGCCGAATATATCCCTCGCCGTTCAATCCGTAGCCCCGCCCTGGGGTGACCACGACACCAGTTTCGTCAATCAGCCGGGCCGCGTAATCGGCGCTCGTGACGCCGTCGGGCAGCTTCGCCCATACATACAGCGAAGCCTTTGGCGTATCCACATCGAGACCCGCCTTGCGCAGCACTTCCACCATTCGGTCCCGCCGGCGCTGGTAGATCGCGTTGTGCTCATCGATGCAGTCCTGCGGCCCGTACACAGCTTCGATAGCCATGCGCTGGATCGCCTGCGGAATACCGCTATCGATATTCGACTTCACCCGCATGAGCGCATCGACCATCTGCGGATTACCGACAATCATCCCGATCCGCCAGCCCGTCATGTTGTAAATCTTGGACCACGAGTTGAACTCGACCGCCACATCGCGGGCCCCGGGCACCTGGAAAATGCTGATCGGCTTGTAGCCGTCGTAGGCCACATCGCAGTACGGGTTGTCGTGCAGGATGGCGACATCGTGCCGCTTCGCCCAGGCCACCGCGCGTTCGAAGAAATCGAAGTCCGCCACGGCGCCGGTCGGGTTGTTCGGATAGTTCAGCCAGATGAGCTTCGCCTTGTCGGCAACATCGTTCGGGATCTTGTCGAAGTCGGGCTTCCAGCCGCTCTCACGGGTGCAGTCGAGCTTGTAGCTCGTCCCGCCCGCGAACATCGTGCCCACTTCGTACACCGGGTAGCCCGGGTCCGGGACCAGCGCGATATCACCCGGGTCGATAAAGCACAGGGCGATGTGCCCGATGCCTTCCTTCGATCCGATCAGCGGAAGCGTTTCCTTCTGCGGGTCGAACTTCACTTCGAACCGGCGCTCGTACCAGTCCGAAATCGACTGGCGCAGTTCCGGCAGGCCCTCGGATTCCGGGTAGCGGTGGTTCACCGGCTCTTCGACCGCCGTATGGAGCGCGTCCAGGATGTGCCGCGGGGTCGGCAGGTCCGGGTCGCCGATGCCAAACGTCACAATGTCGACGCCCTCAGCGCGCTTGGCGGCGATCTTCTTGGAGATTTCGGCAAACAGATACGGAGGCAACGCCTCGACACGCTTCGCGAGCTTCATGGTGCGGAATCCTGTGGTTCGGGTGGCGCCGCCGCGACGAAATCCTCATCTGGCGGGCACTCGCCATCCTACCATCATCCCGCGGCCCGGCCATCCTCGCGGCCCAGGCACGCCCACATCTCGTCTTTCGAACCGAACTTCACCCG
>JBDTNM010000078.1:0-11999 GCA_039933735.1 bacterium
CTTGGCTCCGGGACCCAACTCGCGCTGGGCAATCCAGTTGAAGGCCGCTTCGTATTCGTTGAACTCGCCGGCGCCCTGAGCGGAGAGATAGAGCACGCACCGGAAGACCTCACTGTCGTAGTCCCGGCCGCCACGAAGCTGGGTGAGATCGACCAGTTCCTGCACGAGCGAGGTCAACACCTCCCGATCGATCCGCCCGCGGGGGATAACGCAACCGTCGGCGGAGCCCTCGCCGTAGGCCTTGGCGGCCCGCTGCGCAGTCGCTACGGCCTCCCCCGCGACATGGTCCTCGGCATGACCGTTTTGCGCGCCGACGGAGAATTGGTCCACGCCGGCGGTCGCGTAGTGAAGAATGTCACCGGCTACGACCTGATGCGGCTCTGGTGCGGCTCGTTGGGCACCCTTGGCATCGTGACGTCGGTAGCCCTGCGCGTCTTGCCCCTCCCAAGAACAGTCGACCTCGAGACACCAGTACCTGACCTGGAATCAGGCATCGCCCTGGCGAATCGCCTCGTCGTCGCTGACCTCCGGCCCGAATATCTCGACCTGGCAGAAGTGAACGGCGCCTGGCGACTCTGCATTCGTCTCCTCGAAGAAGTCGTGGCTTCCGGGCGGCTCGCCCTTGCCGGTCGCCAACTGAGCGAATCGAAGCCCGGCACCTACACCGAACTCCGGGATATCGGCTTTGCGAGCACCGATACCCTGACAATCCGTATCTCGGCTTTGCCCACGGACCTGCCGGCGATTGTGGGCATGGCCGAAGGGTTGAACCCCGGCGTGACCCTGGTTCGACCGTTGGCTTCGTTCGTCCGAATCGCGTGGACGGCCGCTGGCTGTCCGAGTGCTCGCGAATTCGATGGCCTCTTACATCGCCTCCGTGAGAAGGTCACGCCCTACGGCGGCTCGGTGACGGTCGAACGAATGCCTGGCTCGTTTCGAGGCATCATCGACACCTGGGGCACACCGCCAGCCTCATTCGCGCTCATGCGACGAATGAAGGACGCGTATGACCCCGACGGACGGTTCAACCGGGGGAGGTTCGTAGGTGGCATCTAACGGCCCGCTTTGGCCCCTCCTCTCCGAGGCGCCGACCGAGGAGGACCTGAGCAAGTGCGTCCACTGTGGACTCTGCGTGAACGCCTGCCCGACCTACCTCATCACCGGGCTCGAAGTGGAATCCCCGCGTGGCCGGATCCACATGGCCAAGCTCATCGGCGAGGGCCGCAACGAACTCACTCCCGCCATCCAGGACCATTGGGAACTCTGCCTGCAGTGCCGCGCGTGTGAAGCGGTGTGCCCCAGCGGCGTGCCCTACGGCCGCATCCAGGAGCACGCCCGCGCCCAACTCGACGCCGCCGCGCCATCGAATCGTGGCCAGCGGCGCTTACGGAAATTCATGCTTCGCAACCTCATATCCCGCCCCCGCGTTCTCGCTGCGCTCATCTTCCCGGCGCGCCTTTATGGCAATTCAACGGCCCGCGGCCCGCTTCGCAAGTCGGGCCTTCTCCGCGGACGCCTTGGCGCGATGGAAGCCCAACTCCCGCGCGGACTCGGGCGGCCCGAACGACCGGAAAACACGTCCCGCCCCGGCGACGGCGTCCTCTTCATCGGCTGCATCATGGGAGAACTCTTCGGTAACGTTCATCGCGCAACGAAGCGCGTGTATGAAAGGGCCGGCATACGGCTCGTGGCCGCTCCCGGGCAAGGGTGTTGCGGCGCGCTTCACGCGCATGATGGCGACGTCGGCTTTGCCCGCAAGCTCGCCCGCAAGAACATTGCCGCTCTTGAGAACACGACCGGGCCGATCGTGGTGAATTCGGCTGGCTGTGGCGCCGCGATGAAGGAGTACGGAGATCTGCTCGCGAAAGACTCGCGCTGGGCCGCCCGTGCCGCAACGTTCTCTGCGCGCGTCAAGGACTCATCTGAATTACTAAGCGACATGCCCGCCGGCACCTTCCTCGGCGTCGTCACCTACCAGGACGCCTGTCACCTCGCTCACGCTCAGCGGATCAAGGATCAGCCCCGCGACCTGCTTCGCCGCGCTGGCTGCGAACTGATCGAGACCACGGGGGCGGATGTCTGTTGCGGAGCCGCGGGAATCTATTCCCTGGTCCAGCCGGAGATGTCCGCCCAGTTACGCAAGCGCAAGACCGAACAGTTCCTGGCGGTAAGACCAGACGTCATCGTTACCGCAAACCCTGGCTGTCAGATGCAGTACGAAGCGGCCGTCGCCGAAGCGGGCCTCCCAGCCCGGGTCATGCACCTGATGGAAGTCCTCGACGAAGCAACAACGCCCCGCGATTAAACGTTCGCGCGCAGGTAGTCCAGGTGCTGATTCCAGAACGGCGACGGCTCAGGTGCCTGAATCTTCGGGTTCCTGACGACATCCGCGAACTGCTGCAGCCACGGAACCACCCCCAGGAACCCCGCCCCGATGATGTTGGTCGCATCCCCAACCACCTGCGTTGCTGGAGCGCCCGTCGCCCGTTGGCCTGGCGAACCTGCAGCGTAGGTCTCCGCGACGTACCGCTCAGCCGATGGACTCGAAATGGGCGCTCCCCATCCGAACCAAAACGCTGGTCGGCCATTGCCGTAGTAACCCTCGACGATCCTCTTGCTGATGGTCGTGTACGTCTCGACCCCAGCTTTGAATTGAGGCCCTAATGCGTCGTTGAGCATGGCCACGACGATGGAACTGGCGGAGTAGAGCGGATCAAACACACTTGGAAAGTCGATGGTGATCGTCCCCAGGCCAAGACCTCCTGCGGCCCCCCATGCACTGCGCGCCCCGGCCCTGGTGTCCTCGTCCAAATACCCTGCGTAGCCCACGCCCGCGCGCACGCCGTCGGCCGGAGCCTGATTGGAAGGGGGCACCGGAAATGACGGTTCGGCCCGGCCCCCGAACATGCGGCGCGCCAACTCAGGTCGAGCCATGGCTGCACTGATGGCGTTGATCAGATTGCCGTCGTTCCACGGTGGTGAGCCCGCGTAAAACGAACTCATCACGATTTGCGGCTCGTAACGGCGGAAGCGCAACGCGGTCGCGGGGATGAGCGAGGAATCTCGGCGGTCCCGAATGATCGCCTCGTCGAGCGAGCCGTCCACGAACCTCTTTGCGGCATCCGAAGGCTCGACAACGTGCAATTCGTCGAGAAGCGGCTTGCGATGGCCATCAAGCCAGGCTGTGAAGGTGACCCCGTCGTTGGCCCAGTCGAAGCTCCACGGTCCGGTGCCGACCACATGGTCCGAATCGAGCTTGGACCACACCGCCGAGAATCGCTCCACCGCTTCGGGTGCCTGGATCAGTGCGAATTCCGAGGCGAGCGTGTCCAGCAGGAACGGATCGGGTTGGTTGAGCGCGATCCGAACTTGTCCAGCTGCCGGCGAATCCACCGACGCGATCGCCCCGTACGCGTGGTAGCGCTGAGCGAGCGGCGCCTTGCCGCCGGCGGCGATCTGCAACGAACGTTTCAAGTGGGACACGACGTCCTCGGCTGTCAGCGCCCGGCCGTTCAACGGTGCCCGCGGCTGCCAGCGGGCTCCAGGGTCCAGGTGGAGGATGAGCGTCTGCGCGTCCGGTGTTTCCCAGCGTTGCGCGAGGTCTCCGGTCAGCTTCTTATCCGCCCACTGCACCAACCGCGAGTGGGTCCGGCCGAGGATCTCGACCACCGATGACTCGCCCGTCAGCTGCGCATCGAACGTGTCGAGGTTGAACCGCCCGGGTGCCGTGATGGTCTGTGACCCGCCGGGCCGAGGCGCGGTTGGCGTGGGGACCGTCGTTGGAGTGGGGCTCGGAAGCGATTCAAGAGGGGTCGCTGGCTTCGGAGAACTCGAACCGTTCCTCCCTGACAGCGCCACGTAGCCCGCCGCTCCCACGGCCGCCGCCGAAGCTGAGGCGCCTGCGATGAACGTTCGCCGAGAGATCCTCCGAGTCACCGTGGCCCTGCGACCGCGTGGTCGTGCGTGTCCTTTTCGAACAGCGCCGAATCGGGGCTGAGGCAGCACTCCATCGCCTCGTGCAACGAGGGTGTTTCCGGCTGAAGCGTCACATGCCCGATGCCGAACCGCTCGCGGAAGAGTGTCGCCAGGTCAGTCAGGATGTGCTCAGTGCAGGCAACGTCGTTCAACTCCACATGGGCGCTCAAAGCCGGAAACGACGGCGCAATCGACCAGACATGGACATCATGGAGCGCGACGACGCCCTCAATGTCTCGTGCCGCGGCTTCGATCGTCACGGGGTCAAGCCCGGCTGGTGCACTTTCGAGCAGAATGTCTCCCGCCACTTTGAGCAACGTCCAGGCTCGCGGGACCACCATCGCCGCAATTCCGAGCCCGGCGATCGCGTCGATTCCCGCCCATCCGCCGAAGGCGATGATCGTCGCGGAAGCGATCACCGCGACCGACCCGAGAGCATCCACGGTTGCCTCAAGCGTGGCGGCGCGGACGTTTAGGTTATGCGCTCCATGGCTGTGCAGGAGCCGCACGACGGCAAGGTTCACAGCCAGACCGGCAATTCCAACAACGATTACCGGCGTCGTGTCTATCTCGGGCGTGCTTCGGAGATGGCTGACCGATTCGAACCCAATGTAACCGGCAATCAGGATCAGCAGGACCACGTGCAGTGGCACCACGAGGACCTCGAACCGCGCGAACCCGTACGTGTGCCGCCCGCTCGCCGGTCGTCGCGCGAGGGTCGCCGCGCCGAGCGCGAGCACCAGCCCGCCCGAATCGGCGAGCATGTGGCCGGCGTCCGAAGTGAGAGCGAGCGAGTTGGTGAAATAGCCGGCGAAAGCTTCGATGAGAACGAATGCGCCCGTAACGAGCAGTCCCGCAAAGAGCGCCCGCCGGACCTGTTCCGGATGCGTGTGCACGAGATCATGCTAGCAGAGGGGGTGGGTGGTACAGTTCAGCTTCGGGTAAACGCAGAGTTTCCCGGTTGAGGTTTACGGGCCTGCCCGGAGAGCTAGCCGGCCTGACGGCCGCCGTTGCTGAAGAACTCCAGCCCTTTCTGAAGTTTGGGGAGGGTTCACTGCGCCTCGGACTCCCCGACTCCGCCAGTGCCCCCGTAGCCGCCGCCATCGCCCGCAGCGCCGCAGCCCCCGTCTTGCTGGTGGTCGCCAGTGCCGCAAAGTCACTGGCCATCCACGAAGAACTGGGGTTCTTCTTGCCTCCCACCGTGCCCCTCGCCCGCCTTCCGGAACGCGAGTCTCTGCCCTACGAATTCGTTCGCGACGACCATTCGCTCACCATCGAACGAAGCCATGCCCTCTCGGTCTTACGCGACGCGGCGCCCGGCCTCGTCGTTGCCTCCTGGGCTTCGCTCTCCGAACACTGCGCTGGCCCAGAAATCCAGCAAGAGGGAAGGACGCTCGCCACCGGAACTTCCGTGAATCCGAGCGCCCTCATGGCCGAACTCGAGTCATCGGGATACGCCATCGAACCGCTCGCCGACGCGCCCGGCACCGCTTCCCGCCGTGGCGGCATCATCGACGTCTTCCCCGCGACGGCAGAACGCCCGTTTCGGATCGAGTTCTTCGGCGATGAGATCGAGAGCATCCGTGAACTCGACTTGTCGACGCAGCGGAGTGTCGCCAGGCTCGAGCGGCTTCACATCCCGCCGGCCGCCGCCAACTCCTCCCGTGCTCGCGAAGCGGCATCGTCATTGCTCCCCCGAATCGACGCCAACGGCGATGTCGCCGAGCAAGTGCTCGAACAACTGCAGTTGCTCGCCGACGGCTATCGCAGCGACTACGCCGGGTTCTTCGAACCGGTGCTCCACCAGAGCACTGCGCTCGACCACTTGCACCCTGAGTCGATCGTTTTGCTCGATGAACCAGACGACGGTGAACTCGCTCTCGGAACTATCTCCGAGCACGAAGCCAGGACCAGGACCGAACTGGAAGGTCGAGGTTTCCTGCCCCGGGGCCTGCCCGACCTTCGCATCGATTCCACTCAACTTCGGAACCACATCGCCGGACATCGCGTCGCGGAACTCCAGCGGTTCGGCACAGAAGAACTCGGCGCAAAACGGCTGCCGTTAACGGTCACGGCGAGTTTCGCCGGGAAATTGCGCACACTCGCCCAGCAGGCTGGTTCGTGGGCGAAGCAGGGCCGGGCGGTCGTCATCGTCTCGCAGCAGGCCTTGCGATTGGCCGAACTCCTCGACGAAGAGGGCATCCAGGCCACCAAGCTTCGCAGCCTCGGCACCGAGCCGAAGCCTGGCGAGATTTTGCTCCTCCCGTCCGCCATCAGTGGCGGATTCACCATCGGCGAATCCCTGACCGTCGTCACAGACTCAGAGATCTTCGGCTTCCGTAAACGCCGCCGCCCAACCAAGACTCGCCACGGCATTCGCAGCGACCTCGTCTCCACCCTTGAAGTTGGAGACTACCTCGTGCATGCCGACCACGGCATCGCGCGCTACTCGGGACTGATCCGGAGGACGGTCGACGGCGTCGAACGCGAGTACCTCGAACTCCAGTACGCCGAAACCGACCGCCTCTACGTGCCCGCTGACCAGCTCGAGTCCGTCTCTCGGTACGTCGGGCCCACCGACCATCCGCCATCACTGACCCGGCTTGGCTCGCAAGATTGGGTGCGGGCGAAGCGCCGCGTGAAGCAAGCGGTCGTCGAACTCGCCCAGGAGTTGCTGGAACTCTACGCCCGCCGCGAACTGGCTCGCGGGCACGCGTTCCCACCGGACAATGCCTGGCAGATGGAGATGGAGGCCGCGTTCCCCTTCGTCGAAACCAACGACCAGCTTGAGGCCATCGCCGAAGTCAAAGCCGATATGGAGAACGTCAAACCGATGGACCGGCTGATCTGTGGCGACGTCGGCTACGGCAAGACCGAAGTCGCAGTCCGCGCGGCATTCAAGGCCGTGATGGATGGCAAACAGGTCGCGGTGCTCGTCCCGACGACCGTCCTTGCCGAACAGCACGGCGCCACCTTTCGCGAACGCGTGGCCGGCTTCCCAGTTCGCGTCGAGGTGCTGTCTCGCTTCAGGAGCGATGAGCAGCAGCGCGAAATCGTGCGTGGCATAGCCAGCGGCGAAGTCGACATCGCCATCGGCACGCACCGCCTCGTCCAGAAAGACGTCGCCTTCAAAGACCTTGGCCTCGTCGTGATCGACGAAGAACAACGTTTCGGCGTCTCCCACAAGGAGCGCCTGAAGCAAATGCGCGCCGAAGTGGACAGCCTGGTGCTCTCAGCCACCCCTATCCCGCGCACCCTGCAGATGTCGCTCGTAGGCATTCGCGATATGAGCACCGTCATGACGCCCCCTGAGGAGCGCCAACCGATTCGGACCTACGTCCTCCAGTGGGATGACGAACTGCTCCGCGAGGCAATCGACCGCGAACTTCAGCGCGGTGGGCAGGTCTACTTCGTCCACAACCGCGTTCACAACATCGAACGCATCGTCACGCGCCTCCGCGAGATCGTGCCGGACGCCCGGATCACGGTCGGTCATGGGCAAATGCCCGAAGACCAGCTTGAACGCGTGATGATGGAATTCTCCGCCGGGGAGCAGGACATCCTGGTCTGCACAACCATCATCGAAAGCGGCCTCGACATCCCGAACGCCAACACCATCATCATCAACGACGCGAACACGCTCGGTCTCGCCCAGTTGTACCAGCTGCGCGGCCGCGTCGGCCGATCCGCCAATCGCGCCTACGCCTACCTGCTCTACGACAAGAATCGGACCATGAGTGAATCTGCTCAAAAACGCCTCGAAGCGATCTTCGAAGCTACGGAGCTCGGCGCTGGCTTCCAGATCGCGCTCCGCGACCTTGAGATTCGTGGCGCCGGCAACGTCCTTGGCAACGAACAGAGCGGTCACATCGCAGCCGTAGGCTTCGACATGTACTCGAAGCTCGTTGCCGAAGCAGTCTCAGCGCTCAAGCGCGCCGTATCCCCGGATGCACCAGCTGGCCCGGAGCCGATGGGCCTGTCGACACTCATCGACCTCCCCCTCAGCGCGCATGTGCCTGAAAACTACGTCCAGGATGTGCATGCCCGTTTGTCGGTCTACCAGCGCGTGGCTGATATCGACTCCGCCGAAGGCGTCGCCGCGATGCAGGCCGAACTCGCCGATCGATTCGGTGAAGTGCCTCGATCCGTGGAGAACCTTCTTTATGTCGCTCTCGTTCGGTCCATGGCCCGCCGCGCACGAGTCGAAAGCCTGAAGACCGACGAGCAGATGTTTCACCTGCGCATTCGCGGCGGCACGCCCCCGGAAATGAAGTACGCCGTTGAAGCGTTAAACCTGAAGAGCGTGCTGGTCGGTCCCAATCAAGTCCGCATCGACCGGGTCGGCGCCGGGACGAACTGGATGCCGCTCCTCGCGCGTGTCCTCCGGGCGATGGCCTCAGCCCGTCAATAGTCCTCGCCGAACTTCGCCTCGGATGAGTCCCGATCCAGGCGCCCGAGCACAAGGGCAGCCGCGACGATCACCGCTCCGCCTATCAGCACAATGATGCCGTTGCGAATCGGCACGGTGACCGTGGCGTCAGTCACGTCACGCAGGGCGTCTTCGAACGGATCGCTTCCGCCCACCGCCCCGACCACGAGCTTAAGCAGCAGAAAGAGCAGGATCACCGGCACCGCGCCCGCCGCGGCGGCAAAGCCAAGCGAGCGCATCCGCCCCCACCCCTGGCCGTTCGCGGCCGTCATCGCCCCGAACACCGCACAGCCAAGAATCGCAATGACCGAGAGAAAAGTGGCGCGCGAATAGTTCGAATCCGAGAGTTGGCCAACCTCCAACTCGAGCAGGCCCTGGAGCGAGAGTCTCCGGATCTTCCGGTCGCCGGTCCGATCGAACGCATCCACGCCGTCCGCATAGAGGAGCGCAGACGAGCGTTCGAGGATGAGCCCACGCAGTTGTTGGTCGCTGCTCTTCAGCACCTCGTCGCGAGTCAAGACGATGTCGAGCGGATAGCCGGGGATCGTGATGGCCTGTGCCTGGCTTTCGAGCGCCGCCTGCCGAAGTTCCGGGCCGTCGTCGGCAATCATCTGGTCCAGGTCGGTGAGTGTGACCAGGCCCGCCTCGATCACGTTTCGAGCTGGCTCGGGCGCGGTGATTTGCCGGCAACTGACTGAGAAAACCAACAGGAAAACCGAAATCGTCAGCAGCGCTACAACGATCGAACGGCGCCCCTCCGACGAGCGAGTTGCATCGCCGTACACGCGGTCGCGCACGTCTTCGTAGTCATCGGCTTCGGCGTATCTGGCCAGGGCCTAAACCAGCCGAACGACGATAGTGCCGGCGATACGGTCGTGAAGAGTGCGGCGGTGGCGGTCGAACGCCGCCCAGATGAACCCGAACGCCGCGATCACCAGCGCGCCACCGACCGCTCCTGCGGCGATCGCCGAATTGTCGCGAAAGGCGTAGCCCACGATGATTCCACCGCTCGCGATCAGGACGTAGATCAGCAAGCCAACCACCCTGGCCATCGCACCAAGGACCCCCAGCGGGCGTCCGTCGGACCGAATCACCATCAGTTGCATCACCGATGCGCCGATCGTCTGCCCTTTCCAGGCGAACCCAACGAAGAAGTACAACAGCAGCGCGGGAGGGATGCAGCCGACACACACCCAGAAGGCATTGAGTGCGGTACTTGAAGGTTCCACTTTTTCAAAGTCCGAAGAGATGAGGACGATGAGAGAGCCGGCGGTCACGAGCAGGGCAGCGATGATGAACATCACGAGCACGTCGAGCGCTCCGGCCGCAACCCGTGATTCGAAGGAAGCGTAATGGAGGCGGAACGGAGGCCGATGGCCTCGGTCGACATCCTGCATGGTGGTCGCGCTTGCGCTCATAGGCTGGGCCCAGTCTACGGCGGGAAGCGTAAGGGAGAAGGGAACCGGCAAGGGCGCCGTTCTCTTTCCATGGGAAAGGCTACCCTTTGGCGGTGAGATTACGCGTCGTTCCGGCGGGCGAAGTTGAGTTCCAACCGTGGAGTCCCTCGGCCTGGACCGTGCTCGTGATTGCGGCCTCGCTGCTTGGAGTGGCCATCGGCCTCGGTCTCGCCGCCTTCGCGCCGAGAGGAGCCGTCGGCTCCGATGAGTACGTGCTCTGGAAGTGGGAAGCAAACACCCTTCTCGATAACGTCTTTGCCCGCGTGGGCATCGGGCCCAGGCCAAACGACACAGGAGGCGAGGCCGCCCTGGCCTCGTACTTCAAACTTACGAGCCAGATTCGCGCAGCCGAAAACACAGAAAATCCCAACCTTGACCTGATCGACACGCTCTCCAACGAGCGCGCGAACTACGAGAATGACGTTGAGCGGCTGGTCGAGCGGTACATCACCGAGGCCGTCGACGGCGCTGGCCTCGAACGCAAGTTGCCGCTCTTCAACGCAAAGAAGATTACCTGGCCGCCGGTAGATTTCGAACTCACGAATCCGCCGCAATTGCTTGTCCGCTCGCCACGCTCCGAAATCAAGCGCGACGGAGACACGCTCCTCAAGAACGACCTCAGCCTCCGCGACATCGAGAAATTGGAAGCGAAAACGACCGACGATGACACCGTATCCATCGTCGTCGCCATCGGTGGCCTCGCGGCCTACCCCGCCATCGTCCGCGATGACCGTTCCTACGATTCGCTGCTGGACACAGCCTCGCACGAATGGGTGCATCACTACCTCGCGTTCTTCCCGCTGGGCGAACAATGGGGCAAAGGCGGCGATGCCGAAACCTTGAACGAGACCACTGCCAACATCGCTGGACGGGAAATCGCCAACCTCATCCGCCAGGCCCACCCTGTGGTTCTACCCGAAGGCGAAGATGGACGCGGTCCCGGCGGGGCGGCCCCCACCGTCGATTTCAACAAAGAAATGCAAGACTTGCGAAAGCAGGTCGACGCACTCCTGAAAGACGGGAAAGTTTCCGAAGCTGAACAGCTAATGGAGCAGAAACGCCAGTACCTGAGCGACAACGGCATCACGATTCGAAAGCTGAACCAGGCCTACTTCGCCTTTTACGGCACTTACGCCGACTCCCCCCAGTCGTCGAACCCGGTCGGCCCGAAGATCGAGCAGGTGTGGGACAAGACGAAAGACGTCGGCCTCTTCCTCGGCGTAATGCGCGAAGTCACCTCGGTCGCGGACCTCGATAAAGCGCTGGCGGCACTCGGCGGCTAGGCGATCGGGTTCGCCCCCAGATGTGTCAGGATCGCGTCGCTCACGGGTTCGAACTTCTCCTGGATGAGCCAGTGTCCAGCGTCAAGTTCAACGAAGGTGTAGGGGCCTTTCATGAACTCCGCCGCCGCCTCCACGCCGACCCGCCCGATGGCGCCATCCTGGTTGCCCCAGACGAGCAGGGTTGGGGTCGTCACATCTCCGAACAGTGAGTTCGGTTCGATACCTCGCGACCCTCGGTACCAGTTCAAGGCTCCGGTGAGGGCACCGGGTTCGGAAAACACAGAAACGTATTCGGCCTTTTCTTCGTCAGAACTCGCGCTCCAGATGTTCTTCAGCCCGGCGAAGTTGTCGGCCGAGAGTGCCGCTTCCGCCACGCCCGGCTCCTGGAAAAACGTGATGTACGTGCTGCGCTTTGCCTGGTCTTCGTCTTCGCGGATGGCTCGCCCGAAGGCTCCGATGTGCGGCACCGAGAGCGCGGACCAGCTCGCAATCCGTTCCGGATACAGCCCAACAACTGCCCACCCTGCGCCGGCACCCCAGTCGTGCCCGACAAGATGAAACTTCTCCACGCCCCAGGTGTCGGCCAGTGCGATAACGTCGCCGGCCATGTCCTGGTAGCGGTAGTTCTCTATCCCCTCTGGCCGCGCGCCCGGCGAATAGCCGCGCTGGTCCGGGGCCAGACAGCGGTACCCAGCGGCCTCAAGTTTCGGCAGCAACTCCACCCACATGTGGGATGTCTCGGGAAACCCATGCAGGAGAATCACGGGCTCCCCGGCCGTCCCCGCTGCCCGGCAGCGGAAGGTGAGGTTGTTCGCCTTGAGTTCGGTGCTGGTCGTAGGCATCGTGCGCTCCGGA
>JBDTNM010000079.1:0-11941 GCA_039933735.1 bacterium
GCGTAGGTCGAAAATTTGAAGCCCTTGCGGTAGTCGAACTTTTCAACCGCGCGGATAAGGCCGATGTTGCCTTCCTGGATGAGGTCCAGGAGGGACATGCCGCGCCCGATGTACTTCTTCGCCACCGAAACGACGAGGCGAAGGTTCGCCTCGGTGAGGCGGCGGGTCGCTTTGCTGCCGTTCCGCTTCACGGTGTCGAAGTGGTATCGCAGTTTTTCTTCGAGCGGCGAGATCTTTTCGATCAGGCCATCGACTGGTGGCACAAGGTCGTCTTCGGTACCGGCCTCGGTCCCCATCTGGGAGACGAGGTCAGACGTGAGGATGTGGGTGACGATCGAGAGCCGGATGATGCGCTGATAGGCATCGTCGTCTTCGAGCTTGAGCTTGTTGACGAGGTGCATGCGAAAGTCCGGGTCCATCTCGCCATCGATGAGGCCGCGAAACTGCGGGTCGGCAATGGTTTCGCTGAAGAGGAGGGGCTTGAGCTTCGCGCCTTCCGGATTGCGCCACTTGCGGTTGACCGTGATGGTCTCGCCTTCGTCGTTCTTGCGCGGCACAACGAGCTTGTCGAACTCATCGATGAAGCGCTTGGCTTCCTTATAAACGGGCAGGAGGGAGCCCCACTGCTCGAGCAGTTGAACAGCGACGCGGGCCGCGGACGGCGGGTGGCCGTAGTTGGTGACGTACTGCTGTTCGATGGCCTCGATGTGGAGGCCCTCTTCCATCTGGCGGGCGAGGTGCTTTTCGTCGTCGGCGGTGAGCAGATAAACCTTGCCGATTTCGCGCAGATACATGCGGACCGGGTCGTCGATACCTTCGGTTTCTTCGGTGAGGAGGGCGAGACTGGCGTCTTCCTCTTCCTCTTCCTCTTCGTCGGCCGCTACTTCTTCTTCATCATCGGATTGGATTTCATTGAGGTCGTCGTCGGAGGCCTCGTCATCGCCGAAACTCGAGAGACGGCTAAGCACGCCGTCGATAACGGCGCCGTCGTTGGAAGTAGATGAGCCGGTCAGGACATCTTCAGTCATGTGTTGGAACGTACCTCTTTGGGACAGGGGGAGCGAATCACTGGGCGCGCAGGGCATACTGCGCCTTTTCCATGATAGCAACAGTTCAAACGCGTTTCAAGGGTGTTCCGCCCGCGAGTATGTGGCGGTTCAACCTTCGGGCTAGTCTCGAGCCAGCATCATGACGATGCGCTTAAATGGCCGGAGGTCCGGGGTGAGTGCCGTGACCACGACATCGTTGCCGCTGCCGCCTTTATAGGTGATGGAGAAGGGCCGCCCGCCCGCCTGGAACCGGGCTCCTTCGGGCAGGCCCGCGAACGTGCCCGAGACAGGCTGGTTACCGGTGTTGTCGATGATCCGGTACTGCGAGCCGATGGTCGGGGTATATCCAACCGCCAGCAGGAACTGGAGTTCCGTGCTGGCGCCGATGGTGACCGGGCCGCCGGTTTGGACGGCTGAATGCCCTGTACCAGCGGTGGTGCCGTTCACCAGGATCGCCAGGTTTGCCGATTCGATAAGGAAGCTGCCTGTCAGCGTAAACCGGCCAGTGGCGGAGGCGGAGCCCGGGGCGAACGTACCGCCGGTGTAGTCGAGTGACGTCGCCGTTCCGCTACCGCTGAGGTTCATCACAGGTTTTACATCGAAAATTTCTTCCGACCTGATCTGCACCTTGGCGTTCGAATCCCAGCGCAAGTCGCCACCGGCGGCAAGGCGCAAGACTCCGTCCGCGTTGCTTGCCCCGCCCACGAGGTTCGTGCCTTCGGCCAGGAGGAGGTCGAATCCCGGGGCGAACTGACCGATGCCGTTCGGGAAGTTCAGCGTACCGACATTTACGATGCAGACGGTTCCGGCAATCTGAACGTCGCGCAGAATGGAGACGCCGCCGTCGTTCTGGACAGAGCACTGTTCCAATCCGGCCCCGTTGAGGAGCAGCGATTCCGCGAGGTCACGGCCGTTGATGCGGAGGAGGCCTCCGGCGTTGATTTTCGTTGGCCCCGCAGTGGAACCGAGGGCCGTATTCGATTCGGCGTAGAGCGTCCCGTTCACATCCACCTGGCCGGTGAACGTGTTCGCCCCGGATAAGTGGAGCCGTGCATTGCGGCCGACCAGGGTGTCGGCCTTGCCCGCGACATCCAGTTCTATCTGGTGTTCGCCGCCGTCGTTGTTCACGATGATGGATTCCGTGACGGTGAGCGGATTGCCTTTGAGCGTGAATCCGTAGCTACCGGTGAAAGTGAGCCGGGTGGCCGAATAGCCCTGGAGGTTGTTGATCAGGTCGCCTGAGACATTCACCGTTGCCCCAAACGTCAGGTAATCGCCGGTGGCGATGGGGGTGGCACCGTCCCAGTTGCCGCTGGTCCCGAAGAGACGATCCCCAACGAGTGAACCTATCCAGTTGCGCTGGGCGATAGCATCCGCCGGCGCCGCCGCCAGCCATGCGTACATAGAAAGTGCCAACCCAACAAGAAGCGGTTTGCCGAAATAAGCCCTCTTCATATTCACCACCTCACCCACGTCTGCCGCCCTCAATGGACCGGGACGGGGAGTTTATCGGACTGAACACCTCGTGTGTCGCCAATTTCAGGAAGAAATGCATGAGCCGACGTCCATCGCCGCTGATTGGCTCGCAGTCTCGCTCGCCCCTACCCTCGACTCTATGTCCCGACGCGGCCACCGCTGGAAAGAACCGACCGAACCAACGTTTCTGACGTTGCGCGTGGAGTCGCTTGTTTTCGGCGGGAACGGGCTGGCTCATGGTCCCGACGGTCGCGTGGTGTTCGTTTCGTTCGCGGTCCCGGGCGAACTCGTGGAGGCCGCGGTAGAGCGCGAGTATCCCGACTACATCCAGGCAGTCGTAACGCGCGTCATCGAAGCCTCACCGGACCGCGTCGACCCGCCGTGCGAACTGTTCGGCGAATGCGGGGGCTGCCAGCTTCAGCACATGAGTTACCCGGCGCAGTTGGCCGCGAAAGAAACCGTCGTGCGGGAGCAGTTGCGCCGCATCGGCAAGCTCGATGATTCGGTGGTGCGCCCGATCGTTGGGGCAGCGAACCCGTGGGGCTACCGCAACCATCTGCGCTTTTCCACGGGCAAGAAGTACGGCGATGTTGGCTACATCGGACGCAAGGGTTTCGGACTCTTGAAAGTCGAATCCTGCCCAATTTCCGACCCCTGGGTGAGCGAACTCTTGCCGAAGCTCCAGGGACACGGCGCCGGATTGCACCAGATCCAGGTGCGACATTCGGCCGAGACAGGGACCTACCTCATTAACCCGGAGATTCACGGGGTCGGTGTTGGGACCGGGCAGAAGTCGTACGTCGAACAGCTCGGCGGCCGGAAGTTCGATGTCAGCGCCTCGGCTTTCTTCCAGGTGAACAACGCCCAGGCCGAGCAGATGGTGCGGCTGGTGGGCGAGGCCCTCCCGGAGCGCGGGAAGTTGCTGGTCGATGGCTTCGCCGGGGTCGGCACGTTCGCGGTGCTCTTCGCCGACCGGTTTGACCGTGTGTTGGCCATCGAAGAGTCGAACAGCGCAGCACGTGACTCCGAACGCAACCTTGCCCAGGCGCCGAACGTGGAAATGCTCGTCGGGAAGGTCGAAGACGTGCTGCCGGAGCTGGAGGAGCGCCCCGACGCGATCATCCTCGATCCGCCGCGGCCGGGGTGCGCGCCGCCAGTGATGCGTGCGATCCTCGCGTTCCAGCCCGCCACCGTGGTCTATGTGTCGTGTAACCCCGCAACGCTCGCGCGGGACCTCCGCATCCTCGTGAACGGTGGCTACGAACTCGATTGGGTAACGCCGCTCGACATGTTCCCGCAGACCGGGCACATCGAATGTGTTTCGCGGCTGACGTTCGTCGGGCTGCCGGAGCAGCCGGAACCACCCGAACAGTTCGATGAGGAACTGGAAGCAGTCGAAGGCGAAGAGATCTTCGACGTGGACGAGGACGCCTAGGTGCGGGTCATCCTCGCTTCGGGCTCGCCGCGGCGGCGGGAGTTGTTGGCGGCCCTTATCGATGACTTCGAAGTAGTCGTTTCTGGTGTGGACGAGCCCTGGGAGGCGGACCCCATCGCGAATGCCGAACACCTCGCCGCGGCCAAGGCCAGCGACGTCTTCGCGTCCCATCCGGGATGCGTGGTTATCGGCGCGGACACGATCGTCTTCGATGACGACCGTTCCTACGGCAAACCGGATGACGAAGCTCACGCAGTCGCGATGTGGCGGGCGCTCCGGGGCCGTTCCCACCGGGTGGCGACCGGCCTCGCCGTTGTCAGCGCCGAACATGGCGCCGATGTGGCGTCGGTGGTTGCTGAGGTGGAGCTAACCAGCCTCTCGGATGCGGCCGTCGTCGAATATGCGCAAAGCGGCCGGCCGATGGACAAAGCCGGGGCGTACGCGATCCAGGATGAGGACGTCCCAACGGTGGCGGCCCTGAGCGGTTGCTTCTGCTCGGTCATGGGTTTGCCGCTCTGGAATCTCAAGGCGTCGCTCGAATCGGCCGGAGTGCTTTGCAGAGCGCCATCGCTCGCGTACAAGCGCTGCGCGACGTGCCCCGAGGCCCCCGATCGCTAAATCGTCATAATAGAGTGACATTTGCTAAGGCTTACCCTCTTGAGATGCGCGGCTCTGGGAGTACACTGCCGTACGCACCGTGCTGCACCCCACACGTTGCAAACGGCATCTCGGGGGAGTAGCGGAGGCCGTCTAATGAGCATGAATCGAAGCCTCGGGCGAACGTCGTCCGGGACGAATCAACGACAGATTCGCGTCCTTGTGGTCGATGACCACGCAGTCATCCGCCAGGGACTACGGATGTTGCTCGAAAGCCGCCCGGAAATCGACGTCGTCGATGACTGCGAAAACGGCCGCGAAGCGCTCCTCATCGTCGAACGGCTGAAGCCCGATGTCGTGCTGATGGATGTCGTGATGCCCGGCTTGAACGGCATCGAGGCGACGCGCCAGATCCGCAAGGCATCGACTTCGACGCGCGTCGTCATCCTCAGCGGCTTCGTCGATGAAGAGCAGATCACCGGCGCGCTGCGAAGCGGCGCCTCGGGCTACCTCGTCAAGAATTCCGACGTCTCGGAACTCGTGCTTGCCATCCAGACGGTCCACCGTGGCAACCAGTACTACTCGGCCGCGCTGAGCGAGGGCTTCGATATCCCCGAGCTTCAACTCCAGGCGCGGCGCCCCGACCAGAAGACCGGCGTCGACACGCTGACGGCGCGCGAACGCGAAGTGCTTCAGCTGATCGCTGAAGGCCACACGAACCAGCAGATAGCCGATGAACTCGTGGTAAGCGTGAAGACCGTGGAAGCGCACAAGGCGCACATCATGGACAAGCTGAAGGCGAAGAGCCGGACCGACCTGATCCGCTACGCGCTCAAGCGCGGCATTGTGAAGCTGGAGAGCGTGGACGACGCCCAGCAGGCGCTGACGAACTTGGGCGTGGCGGCGGAGTAGGGCCATTCCCTTCCGCGTCGGGCTGCCGCCGGATTTCGTGGCGGGTTCACGGCGCGCTTCAGTAAACGAGACGTAGAACGACCGGGAGCCTCAGTGGCTGCCCGGTCGTGTGCGTATGAGCGCTGGAAGTCGATCGAAACTACCGGCTTGTGTCGTCCGTATCCTCGATGACCACGGTACGTCGCGGCGCCCGGGGCTCGGCGCGAAGCACCGTCGGCGGCTCTTCGCGGATCACGACGGTCCGTGGCTGGCGAGGTTCGCGGGCGACGACCACGTTGTCATCGGCCGGCGGCGGCCCTGCGGCGTACGTTCGGCGGAACGGTGAACTCCCCGCGAACGGCGAAAAGCTGCTCCAGAAAGCCAACGTCATGGCCAGGCCGCCGAGTCCGACCAGCATCAAAATGACGCCAATCGCCGAGACATCGAGGCCCGCCGATGTGTCGGCGACACCCCAGGTGAGAATGGCGCCGGCTGCGATGAGGATGAGACTGATTCCGATTCCCATGGTTGCTCTCCTATCTATCCCGACGGTACCTCGCGCCCCAAGGCGAACGACTTTCGGCGGCGGCACAAGTGCTTTCACTTTCGTTGCAGGAGCGGAACCGGTTCGCTGTGGTCGTTCGTGGCGGGAACTGCCGGATATCGCTAAGCACAAACGTTCGCCTTCCCCCTAAAATGCGCTATCCCACTGCACGGAGCAGCGCTGCATGTCCACGCCCATCCGCCTGCAGTACCTCGAGCTGAAACAGCGCTACCCCGATACCGTCCTCTTCTTCCGCCTGGGCGACTTTTACGAGACGTTCGATGACGACGCGAAGCTGGTCGCGAGCGAACTCCAGATCACGTTGACCTCGAAGCCGATGGGCAAGGATCTACGGGTACCGCTCGCGGGTGTGCCCTATCACAGCATCGATGGACACGTCGCGAAGCTCGTGGGCCGAGGCTACCGGGTTGCGATTTGCGAGCAGATGGCCGACCCGGCGGACGTCAAAGGCATTGTCCCGCGCGATGTGGTCCGGGTAGTAACAGCGGGCACGGTCACCGCGGAGGCGTCGCTGGATTCGGCGGCGCCGAACTACCTGGGCGCGATTGCCGTGCGCGGAAACGACACCGCCCTGGCGCTCGCCGACATCACCACCGGGGAGGTTCGCCTCGCTGCCGGCGCCGAAGCTGCGCTCGAACTCGTCCGCAGTGCCCCATCGGAACTGCTGGTCGAGGACATGAACGACGCGACCGGCGAAGGGGCGACGGTGATTCGGCCGCAGATGAGCGACACCGCCGCCGACGCCGAACTGGCGCGCCAATTTGGCGAGCACGCCCGCGATACGGTCGTCGCGAACCGGGCCGAGGCCGCGGCCCTGGCGCACGTGTTGGCCTACCTGCGGGAGACGTATGCGGCGGCCCTCGGTTCGCTGCAACGGGTGCGGAGGGTCACTGATGCGGGGCTGCTGGCAATCGACCAGCGGACCTTGCGGAACCTCGATGTTCTGCCGCAACCCGGGCATGGATCGTCGCTCTTCCAGGTGTTGAACCGTTCGAAATCTCCCATGGGTGCGCGGCTTTTGCGGCAGTGGCTGACGCACCCGTTGCGGGACCGGGAAGCGTTGAACAAGCGCCTCGACGGCGTCGGCTGGGCGCGAGAGCACCCGATCGAGCGCGAGCGCTGCCAACTCGTCCTCGGCGGCATGCCCGACATCGGCCGCATCCTCGGCAGAGTTGGCGCCCGGAGTGTAGGGCCGCGCGACCTGGCCGGCCTTCGCAGCGGGCTGCGTGCCGGGCTCGAACTGGGGAAGCACCTCTCGGCGGTCGACGTGCCCGAATTGCTGCACGAGGCACTGCGCGGCCTGGCGGCGTCAGCGGAGGCGCTGATCACGCTCGATGCAGCCCTGGACGAAGACCCGCCGCCTTCATTCGATGAGGGCGGGGTGATCAAGCCGGGGTTCAGCCCGGAGATTGATTCGCTTCGTTCGATGACACGCGACGCGCGCGGCTTTCTCCTTGGTCTCGAACGACTGGAGCGCGAACGCACCGGGATCAAGACGCTGAAGGTCGGACACAACAGGGTTTTCGGCTACTACCTGGAAGTCTCGTCCGCGAACGCGGCCCTGGCGCCCGACCACTACCAGCGCCGTCAGACCCTCGTCGGCGCCGAACGCTACGTGACCGAAGAGCTGAAGGAACACGAATCCCGGCTGGTCGGGGCTCGGGACCGTCTGGTTGAACTGGAGAAGCAGGCGTTTGGCCAGCTCGTGGAGTCACTGGCGGCGAACCTCGCCAGTCTCCAGGCCGTTGCCGAAGCGGTGGCGACGGTCGACCTGGCGCTGGCCCTCGGCGAAATCGCGAGCGAACGCGACTACGTGCGGCCCAGCTTCGGTGAGGACTGCTTGCGCATCACCGGTGGCCGGCATCCGGTGGTCGAAGTCGCGGTTGGCCCGGGGCGGTTCGTGCCGAACGATTGCGCCCTCGATGAGACGTCGCAGGTCGTGGTCCTCACCGGTCCGAACATGAGCGGCAAGTCAACTTTTCTGCGGCAGGTCGCGCTCATCGCCTTGATGGCGCAGGCAGGCAGTTTCGTCCCGGCGGCCGAAGCGGAGCTGCCGCTGTTCGACCGGATCTTCAGCCGCATCGGGGCGCAGGACGACCTCGCCGCCGGGCAATCAACCTTCATGGTCGAGATGGTGGAGACGGCACAGATCCTTCACCACGCGACGCCGGACTCGCTCGTGATCCTGGATGAAGTCGGGCGCGGGACGAGCACGTTCGACGGGATGGCGATCGCCCGTGCGGTGGTGGAATTCCTGCACAACCGCAAGGAAGTGGCTGCGCGCACGCTCTTCGCCACCCACTACCACGAGCTCACTTCGCTCGCCGATGTCCTCCCGCGCGTGCAGAACATGCACGTAGGTGTGCATGAAGAAGGCACAGAGGTTGTCTTCGAACACCGCATCCTTCCCGGGCCGAGCGACCGCAGCTACGGCATTCACGTGGCGCGCCTCGCCGGCTTGCCGGGAGCAGTGGTCACCCGGGCCGAACACCTGCTGATCGAACTGGAGGCGCATCGTTCGGCGCCAGCCATGCTTTCGGCGCCGGGTACGGCGACCCTGCAGCCTTCGTTGTTCGGCGGGCCTTCGCCGCTGGAGTCGGACGTTGCCCGCATGGACATCGACGGGATGACGCCTATCGAAGCGATCCAGAAGCTCTATGAACTGCAGGCACTCGCGCGCTCGGGACTCGAAGGCGGGCGTAAGTGATGTCCGCCGAAGGCATCGCGGCGCGCCGCGGCATCCGCATCCTCTCGCCCGAAGTCGCGGCCCGCATCGCCGCCGGTGAGGTGGTCGAGCGCCCGGTCTCGGTGGTGCGGGAGTTGCTGGACAACGCGATCGATGCCGGGGCGAGCCGGATCACGTTAGAGATTGAAGATGGCGGGCTGACGCTCATCCGGGTGACAGACGACGGGCGTGGAATCCAGCCGGAAGAACTTGAATTAGCCTTTGAGCGCCACGCCACCTCGAAGATCGCAGCTCTCGACGACCTCGGGCATGTCCACACGCTTGGCTTTCGCGGCGAAGCCCTGCCTTCGATCGCCGCCGCATCAGACCTCGAAATCATGTCGCGCGTTGAGAGCGAACCCGTCGGCGTGAACGCGGTGCTTGTTGAAGGCCATGTCGTGCGCCGCTATGCGAAGCCAGGCCCACGTGGCACCAACATCGCCGTCCGGGACCTGTTCGCGCGCGTGCCGGCACGACGGAAGTTCCTCGGTGCGCCGGGGAGCGAAGGCCGGCAGGTCGTCGTCCTCGCCTCGCACTACGCGCTGGCGTATCCGGAGATTGCGTTCCATGTCGTCTCCGGTGGACGGCGCAGCCTGACGACGAGCGGCGACGGCGATATGCGGCACGCCTTCGCCGCGATTTACGGCGCGGAAACGGCCGCCGTGATGCTCGACGTTTCGTTCGTGGACGATGGTGTCGAGGTCGCGGGCCTCTGCGGTCCGTCGTCGGTGCATCGCGGGAACCGGGCGGCGATCTCGCTGTTTGTGAACGGCCGCTGGGTGCAGAGCCGGCCGCTCACGTTCGCGTTGATCGACGCCTACCAGGCGCAGCTGCCAATTGGCCGGCACCCGCTGGCGGCGTTGCACATTTCTCTGTCGGACGACGACGTTGATGTGAATGTCCATCCCGCGAAAGCTGAAGTTCGCTTTCGCGACGAGCGCAGTGTCGGTCGTGCAGTCCGGCGAGCCGTCGCGGTCGCGCTGGAACAGAGCCGGCCAGTCGCCTGGAGCAGCTCGGCGCCAGGTGAGACAGAGGCTCGCGCGCCCAGCACGACTCCGCCGGTTCCTGCTGCAGAAGAGGCGCTTCGCCCGCCGCAGGCGGTCCAGGCGGCGCTCGGGCTCACTCGCGCGCCGCAGTCAGCGCCCGGCCTGCCTGTTCAGAGTCAACGCGAACTCCTCCCAATGCTGCGCGTCGTCGGGCAATTGAACGCGACCTATGTGATTTGCGAAGGCCCGGACGGCATGTACCTGCTCGACCAGCACGCCGCGCACGAACGGGTGGTCTACGACCGGCTGCTCGCGCGGCCAGCCGGCGAACTCGCGGGAATCCAACCTCTGCTCGAGCCGATCGTGTTCGAACTCGACCCATCCCTGGCCGCTACGCTCGACGAGCACCGGGCTTCACTCGCGCGGTTGGGCCTCGAAACCGAGGCCTTCGGAGAACGGGCGTCGCTCATTCGTTCGGTGCCTGCAGGGCTCGGAGCCCGCGATGTGACCGCGGAAGTGATCGCGCTGCTGCAAAAACTGGAGTCGGAGCAGCGTGTTTCGGACCCGTTCGCGAAGGCGGCCGCCACCGTCGCCTGTCACTCGAGCGTCCGCGCCGGGATGCCGCTTGCGACCGATGAGATGCGCCGGCTCGTGGAAGACCTGGAACGGACGACTGCGCCGAGAACATGCCCGCACGGACGGCCGACGTTGATCCACCTGGGAACCGACGCTATCGAACGGCAGTTCGGCCGGCGTTAGGCTGGTTGGGTGAGGAACTTCGACATAACGATGAAGTGCGCTGGCGACTTGAGTTCGCTCCGCGCTTCTTCCGGCCATTCGGCAGTTCCCGTCACCGTGTAGCCGAACTTCTCGTAAAACGGGGGCAGCTCCGCGCGCGGGCTCGCGACCTCGAGGTCCATGAGCGTGCACGCCCGGCCACGAGCGAACTCCTCCGCCGCCTCGACCAGTCGACGCCCAAGGCCCGTCCCTTGCGCTTCCGGCGCGACCGAAAGCATGCCGAAATGGCCTCGCTCGGCATCAATCGCGACGCGCACCGCGCCAACAATCACCTCATCTTCGTCGCGAGCGATGAGGAACGTTTCGGTGAGCAAGAAATCGGCGATTTCGCGGACGTTCGTGCGGTCGCCGACCTTGAAGAAGTCCTCCACGCGGTAAGCGGAATTGACCACGCCCGTGATGGCGACGGCATCGCAGGCCTCGGCTGGCACGATCGCGAGGGTCACAGCCGTTTCACCATTTCGCAGTAAAGGTGCGGCACGACGATGTCCCAGTGGCCGGCGGGCATCTCCATCTTGTGGAAGACCGTGTAGTCGAGCTTCTCGTAGTACTCGACGAGGCCGAATTCCCGAAGGGTGCCGAGGCCAACGGCGGGAAAGCCTTCTTCGCGGGCGATTCGTTCGACGTGGCCGACGAGCAGCCTGCCAAGGCCCCGATTCATGATCTCCGGCTCGACGCCGGCAAGGCCGAAGTACAGTGCGCCAGCCCATGGATGGTCTGGTTCCAACCCGGTGCCTCCGCCGGGACGCGCGGTGCCGGCGGGACCCAGTTGTTCGACCTCCACGAATCGCGCTGCGGGGGCGATCATCCCAGACGCTACGAGTCGGCCGGCGTCTTCGACGAGGATTACGCGGGCGTCTTCACCAACTTCGTCGAGGTAATCGCCGGGAGAGGTTCGCGAACCTTTGAAAATGTCGGAGTACTTGCTAAACGCGCGATTGACCAGTCCCGTTACGGCTTCGAGGTCGGCTTCTTGCACCGGGACAACGCGGACCGAGGGAGCTTCGGGCATGGTCTTCCGAGCGTAGCAGAAGCCCGCGCGACGATCAGCGGCGCCGGTTACGCGGAGACGTTCAGCCTTCGCCCGACTCCGGGATCGAGCAGGCGCACGACTTCTTTCGCCATCTCGTTCTCGACCTTGACCACCTTCACCGCGGCGGAGAACGCCACGTGCCCCTGGATGCCTTCGACCGGGTCGACCGGGACTGACGTTGGGGCGAGGGCGCTGAGAAGGTTCATACCCGGATCGTCGCGCTTTCGCCTCGTCATAACAACGAAAGAAAGGTGACATCCAGGTGGAGACTGGCCGGACATCGCGACGATGTCCGGCCCGAGTACTTAGTTGCCGCCAGCCACGCCCGCCTCGTCGCGGCGGTGGGTTGCGTTGTGTTGTCGGATGGCGCCGAGCACTGCCTGGCC
>JBDTNM010000080.1:0-11779 GCA_039933735.1 bacterium
TCGAGGATTTTCGTCAGGAGGGGCGTGTACCCGAGGCCTGACGCTTCCCACAACTTGGGATACATGCTGATCGTGGTGAACCCGGGGATCGTGTTCACTTCGTTGGCGATGATTTTGTCCGCCGGCGTAAGGAAGAAATCGACGCGGGCGTAGCCTTCGCAACCCATGACCTGGTACATCCGGACCGCGAGGCGGCGAATGTCGCGAGCCACGCCTTCAGGGATCGGTGCGGGAATATAAAGCTGGGTGGTCGAAGCGGCGGAGTACTTGCTGTCGTAGTCGTAAAAGTCCCTATCTGGGACGATTTCGCCGACGATGCTGGCCTCGGGATGCTCGTTGCCAAGGACGGAGCACTCAACTTCGCGGCCTACGACGGCCTGTTCTATGACGAGCTTGTCATCGTAGGCGAAGGCGGCCGCAAAGGCCGCTGGAACATCTTCACGGGAGCGGGCGCGGGAGACGCCAACGGACGAACCCCCATTCGCTGGCTTTACAAAACAAGGATAGCCAATGCCCTGGTCTATCACTGCCATAGAATCATTCTGAGTAAGTGTATACTCCCATGATCGGATTACGGAATAGCGTGCGACTGGGATCCCTGCTTCGCGGAATAATGCCTTCATCAGGGCTTTGTCCATGCCGATCGCACTGGCAGCGACGCCACAGCCCGCGTAAGCGATCCCGGCGATCTCAAGGAACCCCTGGAGGGTGCCGTCCTCGCCATTAGTGCCATGCACGAGCGGGAACGCCACGTCACAGGTGGCCAGAGTTCCGAGGGCCTCGGACGCAGCCAGGACCGGAGAACCGCCGGATTCGAACGAGCTCACTCCCGTGGAAAGGACGGCGGCTGTCTCGGCACTACTGAGCCAGTGGCCCGCCCGCGAAATCCCAAGCGGGACGACCTCCCAGCGCTCGGGATCGAGCGCCGCCATCACGCTCCGGGCGCTGGCGAGGCTTACCTCATGCTCTCCGGACTTGCCTCCCAGAATTACCGCAACGCGCTGCTTTGCCATCACCACTCCCCCACGAATTCGACTTCGCGTTCGAGCGAGATGTCGAACTGTTCTTTGACCCGGCGTTGCACCTCTGAGATGAGCCAGGCGACGTCCTCCGCGCGGGCGTTACCATCGTTCACGAAGAAATTGCAGTGCTTGTCAGAAATCGCGGCCTCGCCGCGGACCGCGCCCCGCATGCCTACCGCCTCAACCAATTTCCATGCAGGCGAGTCCGGAGGGTTCTTAAACGTGGAGCCGGCATTGCGCCCTCGGGGCTGGGCCGTGAGCCGGCGGCCGTCGTAGGAAGCGGCCTGGGCGAGGAGTGCTTTGGAATCGCCGTGGACCAATTCGACCTCGGCTTCCAGGACGGACTTGCCGCCTACCTGGCCGCGGGTGAAGGCGCTGCCGCGGTACACGAGGCCGAGGTCGGCAGCATCGACCCATTGATCTCCGTCGCCGGGGAGCTGAAGGCGCACCCGTCGCAGGACGTCGGCTAGACAACCGCCATAGGCGCCGGCGTTGTAGACGACAGCTCCCCCGATGGTGCCGGGAATGCCGACAGCCCAGGCGAGGCCTTCAAGGCCAAGGCGGCACATCTTGCGTGCGAACGCGGCGAAACTCGCGCCACTCTCGACGCGAAAGACGAGGTCGTTTGGCTTTTCGGCGCGCGCGCGATTGTCGAGGACGAGGCCCCGGATTCCAGCGTCGGCGACGAGAATATTGCTACCGCTGCCGAGCACGAAGACCGGAACACCCGCGTCAAACGCGGCATTGGTGGCTTTCGAGAGCGCGTCGGCGCTGCGCACGGTGAGGAAGAGGTCGGCGGGGCCACCGATCCCAAACGTGGTGTGGCGAGCAAGCCGTTCGTCGCGGCGGAGCTCACCGACGGGCGCAAGGGTAGCGGCGAGAGAGTCGAGCGCGGTCATCGCAGCAGCTCCAGCAGCTTCGGACCGACTTCAACGACGTCCCCGGCGCCAATGGTGAAAACCACATCACCGGGGCGGGATAGTTCCTTCGCTTTCACGGCAGCGTCGTCGAAATCGGAGGCATACACGGTGTCGACGCCAGTAATTGCAGCGGCGAGGTCTTTCGCAGAGCGGCCGGGCAGCGGTACCTCGCGGGCGGCGTAGGTTTCGAGAACGATCAGCCCGTCCAGCCCGTTCCAGCAGGTGAGCCAGTCGTCCCAGAGATACGAAATACGGCTGTAGGTGTGCGGCTGGTAGATCCCGATGATTCGTCGCTCGGGAAACGCGCGAATGGCCGCAGCGATGGTCGCTTTGACTTCGGTTGGATGATGGGCGTAGTCGTCCATGACGAGCACGTCGCCGGACTCGCCGACGGTTTCAAAGCGGCGACGGGCACCCCTGAACTCGGCAACGGCCGAACGGATAACGTCGAACGGGACTTCAAGGTGGAGCGCCACCGCGGTCGCGGCCAGCGCATTTCGGACAAAGTGCTCGCCGGGGACACGAGCGTGAAGCATGCCGACGGCAGTGCCGCCACGGGTGACCTCGAAATCAACCCCGTTGCCGGACAACGCGATACCGCGGGCCATCCAATAGCGGACACCTTCGATGCCATAGGTCTCGTGCTGAAGGAGGTCGTCACCGAGTACGTCGGAGACGTAGCGGGCGCCGGGATCATCGGCGCAGGCGAGGATCAGTCCGCCCTCGCGAACCTTCTTCCCGAACTCGACAAAGGCCTCGCTGTAAGCCTCGGCGGTACCGTAATAATCCAGATGGTCCGGTTCCACGTTCGTGATTACCGCGATGTCCGGCGTGTATTCGTGGAACGCCCGCTTGTATTCATCTGCCTCGACAACGCAGATGTCCCCGTTGCCCCAGGCCGCGTGGCCGCCGAGATCGAGGCTCTCCCCGCCTAGCAGGTACATCGGTTCTTTGCCGGCGCGGACAAGAATCAGCGCGATGAGGCTCGAGGTGGTGGTTTTTCCGTGGGCGCCGGAAACGGCCACGACGCGCTTGCCTTCCATGAGCTTCGCTACCATTTCGGCACGGAGGAGGATTTCGATTCCGCGGCGGCGGGCTTCGACCAGTTCAGGATTCTCGTCTGCGGCCGCAGCCGTAGTGACCACGAGCGCGGTATCAGCCGGCACGTTTTCAGCGGCATGGCTGTAGGCGACCGTTGCGCCGAGGCCGACCAGTTTGTCGATCATCGGGGACGGGCGGATGTCGCTGCCTGAAACACGGACGCCGCGCTCCATCAGGAGTTGGCCGATCGCAGACATGTGCATGCCGCCAATCCCAACGAGGTGCACCGGGCCTCTGATGTCGCTCACTTGCGCGCGACCTCCAGAACGACTTTGGCGATTGCATCGGCCGCATCGGGACGGGCGAGGCTCCTGGCGGCTTCGCGCATCGAGAGAAGTCGAGGGGTGTCGGCGAGGAGGGTCTGGACGGTCGAAACGAGACCGGTAAGGTCCGCTTCCTCGACAACCACACCGGCACCGGCATCCGCCAGCCAACGAGCGTTATTTCGCTGGTGCCCACCAGCGAAAGTGCCCGGGACGAGGATGGATGGCAGGTTTGCGGCCGGGATTTCGCCGAGCACGCTAGCGCCAGCCCGAAATACCCCGAGGTCTGCCGCGACCATGAGTTGCGGGAGGTCGTCGCGGAAGGCCGATGGCCGGTAGCGGCCCCTCGTTTCAGAAGGGAGCGAGGCGAGCGCCCGTTCCGCGTCCGGCAAACCGGCCTGGCCGGTAACGTGGTAAACGACGGCCGAGGCCAGGAGTCTGTCGAGACCCGAAAGGACCGCCCGATTGATTGCCCCGGCACCCTGGGTGGCCCCGGCGATGACGACTATGCGTTCGTCGTGAGCGATGTTTAGCAGCGACCGTGCTATTTCGCGGTCGGTAGTGAAAAAGCTCTGCCGAACCGGATAGCCGGTGACAACAGTCTTCTTGGCTGGAAGAAATTCCAGGGCAGCTTCCGTGGTCGTCGTCATTCGCGTGGCGAGGAGCCGTTCGGCTTTCACCGCCCACCCCGGATGAACATCAGGCAGATAAACAACGAGCGGGCGACGAAGGAGCTTCGAAGCGAGACTTCCGGGAAAGCTGCCATAGCCGCCGGTGCTGAATACCGCATCGGGGCTGAAGCGGCGCAAAGCGCGAATCGCCGCAAGAGTGCCCCTCAGGAGCCGCCAGGCGGAACGGGCGAGGCCAAGCGGCCCGCGACCGCGCAGGGCGGCGGAAGGTACACCAACGAAACGCACGCCGGCGCTTTCAACTCGGGCACGTTCGCCGCGATCTTCGGGGCCGAAAAAACAGACCTCAGCCGTGCCGCCCAAGCGGGCTTGCACGGCTTCCATCACGGCCAGCGCCGGGATGATATGTCCTCCAGTGCCTCCGCCGGTTAGTGCGAGCTTCATTCGTCGGCCTTCCTTCGGACGACTCTGCGCCGCGTGTCGACGGGATGTTTGTCGAGGTATCCGCCGCGATCGGTGCCGAAGCGGGAAATGCTCAGGAGCACACCCATTGCAAGGAGGACCGAAGCAAGGGCGTTCGAACCGAAGCTGAGAAACGGCAGTGGGACGCCGGTGAGGGGAACGACGCGGGTGATGCCGCCGATGTTCAGGAGCGCCTGAATCGTGATCCAGGTGGTAATGCCCGTGGCGATGAGTTGTCCGAACTCATCCCTCGCCCGGCGGGCGACCTGGAAGCCGCGCACCATGAGGATCATGTAGAGGATGATGATCGGGATAGTGGCGATCAGCCCGAGTTCTTCGCCGACGATGGCGAAGACGCCGTCCGTGTGGCTTTCAGGGATATAGAAGAACTTGGCCCGACTGGCCCCGAGCCCGAGGCCGTGGATCCCGCCGTTGCCCATGGCGATGAGGGATTGCAGGGTCTGGAAGCCGTTGCCCTGGGGGTCGGCCTCGGCGCTGAAGAACGCCGTGAGTCGGTCGGCTCGATAGCCGGCGGCGGTTGCAAGGAAGGCGAGGCAGAGGAAGCCCGTCATTCCGAGGGCCATCATCTGCGTCAACGATGCGCCGGCCACCCAAAACATGGTGACGGTGATGATGAGGATGATGAGGGTGGTCCCCAGGTTCGGTTGAAGCATGATCAAGAGGCTCACCGAACCGATGATCATGACGAACGGGAGAAGGCCGTGTTCGAAGCTGCGAACTTCGTCGCCTTTGGACGCCAGCCAGGCACCCAGGTAGATGATGACCGCGAGTTTCGCGAACTCCGCCGGCTGGATCGTCAGTTCGCCGACGCCAATCCATCGCCTGGCTCCACCGCCTGAAACGCCGATGACCAGTACCGCGACGAGGGCGGCGATGGTGAGGGCCATGATCGGCACGGCGAGCGGCCTCAAGCGACGATAGTCGGTGCGAGACATCCCGAAGAGCAGCAGGCCGCCGCCGGCCGCCCAAATCACCTGGCGCACGACGAAGTAGTAGGGATCTCCGAAATCGACGAGTCCGGTGACGAAGCTGGCGCTGTAGACCACCACGAACCCGATGAGGGTGAGGACGATCGTGAGTGCGAGAATCGCGTAGTCGGGACGCCCTGGCGCCCAGTTCCCGGTCTGTTGTGCGGTAGCTATGGCGACACCTCCGGGAGGAAACCTGGCAACGCCCGCACGAGTTGCCGAAAGGCTTCGCCGCGAGCTTCGAAGTTCGGATATGCGTCGAAACTGGTGCCCGCCGGCGACAGGAGGACGACGTCTCCTGGGCGAACGCGGGTATTCGCGACCGCGACCGCTTCATCCATGGTCGAAACGAGTGTGCAATCGGCCACCGCCTCTTTCATTCCGCCACAAAAGAGCGCGCCTGCCTCGCCGAAGCAGACGACGGCATGGCAGCGGACGCGGGCGAGTTCGCGAAGCCCATCGAGGTCGAGGTTCTTGTCCCGGCCTCCCACGAGGAGGACCACCGGTTCCGTAAACGAACGCAAGCCGGCAATCGCCCGTTCGGGACTGGTGGCGATGCTGTCATTCACCCAGGTCGCTCCACTCGCGCGGCCAACGACCTCCAGGCGGTGGGCTACGCCCGTGAATCCACGTATCGCCTCTGCCATCGCGGCGGGCGACAGTCCGGCTTCGGCACCAATGGCACATGCCATGGTCACGTTCGCGAGGTTGTGTTCGCCGCGCAACCGGATGTCAGCGGTCGGAATGACGGGAACAGCGCGGGAACCGACCCGAACAAGGATCTCGCCGTCATCTACCCAGGCACCTTCGCCCGGCACTTCCTGGCGTATAGACGAACGGACTAGCTTGCCTTTGACGGATGCCATCAACGCCCGGCTGGTGTGGTCGTCCGCGTTCAGGACTGCGACATCGGCCCTGTGCTGGAAAGCAAGGATGTTGCGCTTCAGGCCGACGTATTCGTCCCAGCTGAATTGATCCAGGTGATTCGGAGTGATGTTCGTGACAGCGGCGATTGCGGGGGAGCGATCGGTGTACTGAAGCTGGGTGTGGCTGATTTCAAGGATGACCGTCGTTTCGGGGCCGATGCCCTCCAGACGCGCGAGCATGGCCTCACCGATGTTGCCACCAACGACGCTGTCGATTTGGGCCTTGCGGGCCATTGCACCGACGAGCGCTGTGGTGGTCGATTTCCCGCTCGACCCGGTAATCCCGACGGTGCGGCCGGGACAGAGCTGCAGGAAGAGTCGCATCTGCGAGGTCACGGGGACGCCGAGTTCGCGAGCGCGGGCCAATGCCGGGTTCGAACGGAGCACGGATTGGGAGACCGCCAACAGATCGAAGCCAGCCGGGTCGAGCAATGCCTCTCCGGTGACGAGCCGATCGATCCCATGCGGCGCCGCAGCTCCCGCGGCCGCGAGTGCGCTTTCGCTGCGAGTGTCGCTGATAGTGACCCGCGCCTCGTTGCGGAGTAGCCAACCCGCGAGGTCCCGTCCTTCAATGCCGAGCGAGTACACGAGCACGCGCTTTCCGCGGACGTCGGGGGGTGGAGCCAGCAGAGTGCCGTTCGGAGCGGTCATTAGTCCGGCACCTCCAGCGCAAGGGCGACACCAGCCATGGCGGCCACGATGGAAACGAGCCAGAAGCGCGTCACAACCTGAGTCTCGGCCCAGCCGATCAGTACCAGGTGATGGTGGAACGGGGCACGGCGGAAGATGCGCTTTCCCCCGCTCAGCTTGAAGTAACCGATCTGGATGAGATTGCTTCCCATTTCCACGACGAAGACGATTCCGATCACGGGCAGCAGCAACCATTGCCCGGTCATCAGGGCGATGACGGCGAGGGACGAACCGAGAGCAAGTGCGCCAGTGTCTCCCATAATCACGCGCGCGGGGTGGGCGTTGTACCAGAGGAAGCCCAGAGTCGAGCCTGCGATGATGAAGGCGAAAGTGGCGACGAATTCCTGGCCCTGGATGAAACCGACAATGCCATAGGCGATAAACGCGATGAGCGTGGTGCCTCCGGCAAGCCCGTCGAGCCCGTCGGTGACTGCCACTGCACTCGTAGTGGCCACGATGATCCCCGCGGCGAGCGGGATGTAGAAAAGCCCAAGCTCGTAGCTCCCGACGTAGGGGATGTTGACGGACTGAACCTCGATGTAGCGGTAGAGGACGACGGCCGCGAGCAGCCCGAAGGCCGCCGTGAAGCTCATCTTGAAGCGCCAGGAGAGCCCCTTCTGGGCGCGGTGTTGAAGCGTTCCGAGGTCATCAACGAACCCGGCAGCCATCGAGATCCCGATTAGCCCCAGCGGAAGAAGGATTGACTTGTGGTTCCACCAGTCGACGGCAACGGCGGTTACGAGAAAGGTCGGGAGCCAAATGATGAACCCGCCGAAGGTAGGCGTGCCCGCCTTGTGCTGGTGCTCGGGGAGATACTCGCTGATCTCCTTGCCGATCTTGTGGCGGCGCAAGTAATTCACGATCGGTGTGCCAATCGCGACAGCGATGAAAAAGGTGGCGGCACCGGTAAACAGCGCGTGAATCATCGCGCCTCCTCCATGCCGGCAATCACCGTTTCAAACGCCTCGCCGCGCGACGCCTTCACGAGAACCGTATCTCCGGGCTGAAGAAGCTCCTCGAGTTCGGCCGCCGCCTCCTCCTTGGTGGCGAACCAGCGAACATCAGCGAGCCCGGCGGCACGGGCAGCGTCAGCGAGGGCGAGGCACGTCGGGCCAGAGCACACCAGGATGTCGCAATTCGCGGCAGCGACCGTCCCAGCCTTGCGGTGTTCGTCTTCCTCGAATTCGCCGAGTTCGGCCATTCGGCCAAGGAATGCAATGCGACGGCCCCCGAGGCCCCCGAGCATCCGCAAGGCGCCGGTTAGAGACGCCGGCGACGAGTTGTAACGGTCGTCGATCAGGATGGCGCCAGACTCGAGTTTGAGGACACGCGCACGGCCCGCGACATCGGCCTGTTCGGCCGCGGAAGCAGCTCCGCGCAGGTTCATCCCGAGAGCGAGCCCAGCGGCCATGGCCGTGAGGACGGCAGGGATGGTGTGCATACCCGGGAGCGGCGAATTCACACGTTCGGTGATTCCCCCGAAGCTCACATCAAACGACGTGCCCCCGAGGCCGCGGTCCGTGACCGAACCTCGCCGAAGGATTGCGTCTTCCGATTCGCCGAAGGTGATGACCTGACAGGACAGTTGGGCGGCGACGCCAAAGACTCGCTCATCGTCGGCGTTGAGAAGTGCTGTGCCCGTCCGGGGGAGGGCGCGGACGAGGCTCAATTTCTCTTCGGTGATCGCTTCGATGCTGCCCAACTTGGAAACATGGGTGAGGCCGATGTTCAAGACCGCGCCAACTTCAGGTTCGGCGATGGCGGCGAGCTCGGCGATCTCACCCTTGCTGTCCATTCCGATTTCGAGCACCGACACCTCGTGTTCGCGACGGAGGCTCATAAGGGCGAGGGGGAGCCCTTCGCGGCTGTTGAAGTTCCCGACGCTCTTATGGGTTCGAAAGCGTTGTTCGAGCAGGCCCGCAGTGAACTCCTTCGCAGTCGTTTTGCCGACAGTACCGGTGATTCCGACGACTTTCGGGTCACACTCCTTGCGCCATGCATGCGCGAGTTCACCTACCGCCCGGGTGGCGTCAGGAGCAACAACCACGGTTGCCTCGGGCCAATGTCCAACTGGCGGCCGGGTACAGATCACTGCCGCCGCACCAGCCGCGAGGGCTGCTTCGACATACGCGTTGCCGTCCGTGTTCTCCCCGGGGAAGGCCGTAAAGAGATCGCCTGGAACCACCTTCCGCGAATCGGCGGCCCCGCCGGAAATGGCGCGTTCAGGCCCCTCCACCACCGCGTAGCCGCGCTGGCGCATCTCCGTTGCGACGAATCCCGTGGTCAGGTTCGAATTCATCGTGAGACCGCCATGTTGTCTTTCTCTGGCGGCACACCAAGATAGCGAAGGGCATCGTCTGCGAGGTGAGCAAAAATAGGCCCGGCAGCCTGCGTCCCGGTCATCAAGTCGGCGTTCTGATCGAGTTTCACCAGCACCAGGATCTTCGGATTCTCAAGCGGGGCGAAGCCGATGAACGAGGCGATCTGTGTCTCGTCGTTGTAGCTGCCCCAGACGGGCACGTTCGCAGTTCCGGACTTACCGCCGGCAGTGTACTTGGCAGGGTTTCGGCCCCATCCATCGGGATCCTGCGAAATCACCTGGCCGAGCATGTGCCGGATCGTGTCGCTCGTGGTGGTGGAGATGGCCTGGCCAACGACCTGAGGCGCGATCTCGTTGCGCGTCCCGTCGGGCTTGATGTGCGCTTTCACGAGGTGTGGCGTGATGACGTTGCCACCGTTGATTGCGGCTCCTACCGCCTGGAGCATCTGCAATGGAGTCACGCTAATTGACTGGCCGAACGATTGCGTTGCCACGTCGACCGGCGAGTAGCCGTCGTCCTCAGGGCGCCGGAAAATACCCGTCGCTTCGCCCTGCAGATCGACGCCTGTGGGTTTCGCGAACCCAAATTTGATCAGGTAGTCCTGGAACTTCTTCGTGCCCAGCCGTTGTTCCATGAACACTGCGCCTGTGTTAATCGAGTTCTGAAGGACCCCGGTCATCGTCTGGAGGCCGTAGGAGCCGTTGTCCCAGTTGGTGAGCCGGACTTTGCCTTCGATGTAGACCTCGCCATTGTCGAAGTACGTGGTGTCTGGGGTAACGACTCCGGCGTCGATCGCAGCCGAGGCGGTGATGATTTTCATCACGCTTCCAGGCTCGTAAAGGTCGGTGACGGCACGGTTCCGGAGGATTGCAAGCGCATCCGGGTCGTCGGTCTTCGAAAGATCCGCCTGCAGGGTGCTGTACTTCAGGCCCGGAGAAGTCGCCAGAGCGAGAATTTCCCCACTCATGGGGTCGATCACGATGATCGAACCGCCTTTGGCGCGGTGTTCGCTGATTGCGTCGGCCAGGCGCTGTTCCGCGAGCTGCTGGAGATACCGATCGATGGTGAGGACGACGTCTTCGCCTCGTTTCGGTTCAGTTGTCCGGAATTGGCCGTAGGGAATCGGGTCGCCCGTGGTGTCACGCTCGTAGACGGCGCGTCCGGGGACGCCCTTCAGCGCTTCGTTATACGCAGCTTCGATGCCGGCGAGCCCGTCGTTGTCGGTGCCGATGAATCCGACTACGGAGGCGCCAACGTCACCTTCTGGAGTGATTCTCGCGGTGTTGGCAAGTGCGACGACGCCGGGAATACCCTTTTTGATCAGGGCGAGGCCCTTTTCATAGTCGAGGTCCTGCTGAACTCGAGCGTCGGCCTGCCCCGCGTCCTTCACCGTTGTTCGGATTTGTTGGGAATCCAGCTTGAGGAAGCCGGACAGGTCCTGTGCAGCTTTCTGCGCGACGGCATCGTCTTTCCAGGCCCGTGGGTTTACATAGATGTCCCACGTGTCGACCGAAGTCGCAAGGACACCTCCGTTGCGATCCAGGATCGAGCCGCGGCGGGCATAGATGACGTCGTCGCCCAACAACTCTTTCTGGGCCTCGGCGGCGTAGCGTCCGTGTTCAATAACCTGGAGTTGAACGAGACGTCCGCAAATGGCGAGCGCAAACAGGCCGAACGCTGCGGCCGGCAACCAGACACGGCGGGTGCCTTGCGCTTGATAATGCGCCATTCGAACGCGCCTCCGGCCCTTCCCGAGGAAGGGCGATTTGCAGTTGCCCTAGGGCAGCCAGTTCACGAGCGGCTTCCACCATGGAGCTGGGCTTGCTTTCTTCGCGGTGGCCCGGGGGAGATACTCCGATGGAAGCTTGGCCGGTGCGGGACCGGGCTCGGTTACTGTGACGTAAACGGGGTCATCGACCGGGACGAGTCCGATTTCTCGGGCGCGCCGTTCGATCCGAGCCAGGGAAGTGAGTGAGGCGACATCACTTTCGAGGACACCGATCTGGCCGTTGATCTGGACTTCCTGGCGTTGCGAGGATTGCAAGTCGAACCCTCGGCTGGTCGCCAGGCTGTTTTGGACCACGGGGAGCAGGGCGCTCACTGCGGCCAGGCCGATGGCGAGAGCGAGCCAGAGATTGAGCCGTGCATTCGTAGCCGGGATCGGGAGCCCGCGCCGGGCGTTTCCCAGTGGGTGATGGATTGCCGCCATGGTTAAACGATCCGTTCTGCGGCGCGGAGCACGGCGCTCCGTGAGCGTGGGTTGGCGGCCGTCTCCGCGTCAGATGGCAGCACCGCCTTGCGCGTGAGATCCCGGAGCTTGGCAGTGTGGCCGCAGCGGCATTCGGGTAGCCCTGGAGGGCAGATGCAGTCCGCTGCCTCGCGGCGAAAGAACTGCTTGACGATGCGGTCTTCCAAAGAGTGGAAACTGATGACGGCCAGGCGGCCTCCATGCGAGT
>JBDTNM010000081.1:0-11741 GCA_039933735.1 bacterium
TACACAGAGACAGCCGACCGCGATTTCATCGTCGATCGCCACTCAGACCACCCGCACATCGTGGTCGCGTCACCCTGTTCGGGCCACGGCTTCAAGTTCTCAATGGTGACCGGACGCCTGGCCGCACAACTGGCGACCAGTGATGCGACTCCCGACTCGTTCGCCGATTGGCGACCGCAGTTCGCATTGACGAAGTCGGGGGCCGACGCCAAACCACTGGCGAGCGAGTGGAGGGACTGAGTCCAAGGAATGTTCTGGACAAGGTGAAGGCCCGTCGAATAGGTCGGCGGGCCTTCACGGCCGAGTGGAGCGGACACTCGGCTAAGAGACTGGCGGGAGCCACGAGCGGAATGGCGTCCCGCGCAGCGCGACTGTAGGAACTCCGGCATATGACGTCAACAACTATGTCGAAATCTTTGCATTCATATTACCTTCCGTTAGCCTGATGCCTCGTGGATGACTTCAGGACCATCGAAAACGTCGTTGCCTGGCTTCGCGACTCCCGTTCGACCGTCGTGCTGACCGGAGCCGGGATCAGCACCGAATCGGGTATTCCTGACTTTCGGGGGCCGCAAGGCGTCTGGACGAAAGACCCTGAAGCCGAACGGCGGGCGACGCTCCAGTACTACCTCGCGAATCGCGATGCACGTGTCGCGTCGTGGAAAGGGCGCCGCGACAGTCCATTGCTCGACGCGCAGCCGAACGCCGGGCACTTGGCCCTCGCCGAACTCGAACGCAAGGGCAAACTCGACCTGCTGGTGACCCAGAACGTCGACAGCCTCCACATCAAGGCCGGTAATTCGCTCGAACGCATGGTGGAGATCCACGGCACCGTCCGAGATTTCACGTGCATGGGCTGCGGCGAACGTGGGCCCCTTGGCCGTGTCCTCGCTCGCGTAGATGCGGGCGAGGAGGACCCGCCCTGCCGGACGTGTGGTGGCGTTCTAAAGACGGCGACCATCTCGTTCGGTCAGAACCTGGTGGCTGACGACCTGCTGAGAGCCCAGGAAGCTTCGTCGCAGTGCGAACTTTTCCTGGCGATCGGGACGTCGCTTGGCGTCTATCCCGCCGCGAATCTTCCCCGTTATGCACTGCAGAACGGCGCCCGGCTGGTCATCATGAATGCGGAAGGAACGCCATTTGACGCTCTCGCCAGCGCCGTGATTCGTGGCCGGATCGGCGAAGTGTTGCCAGAGATCGTCTCTCAAGTCTGACCCGCGGCCACTACTTCGCCCGTGAATTTGCTACAGTCCTGCCACCTCGTTCACGGAGACCGCCATGGTCATCGCCGACCTTGTAACCCCCGCCGACCTCGGGTTCGATAGCGCCCGCCTCGGGTATCTCGACCAGCACCTGCAGCGCTACGTCGATGAAGGACAGCTGGCGGGGACCCTCGTCCTCGTTTCGCGCCACGGCGGAATCGCCCACTTCGAAACTACCGGTATGGCCGACTGCGAGCGCGCTGTGCCGATGGCACACGACACCATCTTCCGTATCTATTCGATGTCGAAGCCCATCACTTCGATCGCCCTGATGCAGCTCTACGAACGTGGGCTCATGCAAATCGATGACCCGGTCGAGAAATTCATCCCGGAGTTCGGCGACCTCCGCGTCCACTCGCAAGGGAGCCATCCGAACTTCACAACTCGGCGAACTGACCGCGCGATGACCGTGCGCGACCTTCTCTCGCATCAGAGCGGGCTGACGTACGGATTCGTTGACCGCACGCCAGTCGACGCTGCCTACCGCAAGCTCAACGTTGGCGCCGGGACAAACGGCGAGACGCTCAAGGACATGGTCGCCGCCATCGCTGCGCTGCCGCTTGAGTTCTCGCCCGGCGACCACTGGAATTACTCCGTTTCCACGGATGTCTGCGGCTACCTCGTCGAGGTCATTTCTGGCCAGCGTTTCGACGACTACCTACAGGAGAACATCTTCGGGCCGCTGGAGATGGAGGACACAGGCTTCCACGTTCCGGCCGCGAAAGCCGCTCGCCTCGCGGCCAACTACGGCGCTGGTCCCGACGGGCTGGTGCTGTTGGATGATCCCGCCTCGAGTGCCTACCTCAAGCCGCCGACTCTCTTCAGCGGCGGAGGCGGGCTCGTTTCTACCGCCGGCGACTACTGGCGATTCGCCCAGGCGTTATGCGACGACGGCGAACTCGATGGTGTCCGGATCATAGGCCGCAAGACGCTGGAACTGATGACGAACAATCACCTTCCGGGCGGCGCCGATCTCATGAACCACGCGCTCGGCCGCTGGGCCGAAACGACCTTCAGCGGCATCGGGTTCGGCCTCGGATTTTCGGTGACGCTCGACCCGGCACAGGCGCAGATCTCCGGGACGCCGGGCGAATTCAGCTGGGGTGGCGCCGCGAGCACGACCTTCTGGGTCGACCCGCTGGAAGACCTGGTCGTCGTGTTCATGACGCAGCTCATGCCTTCGACCCAGTACAACATTCGCCGCGAGCTCCGCGCGATCATCTATTCGGCTCTCACGGACTGATGGCCGGCGAGGTGACTATTCGGCCGCTCACACCTGAGCTGCGCGGCGCCTACCTCGCCTACTTCGACGATGGCGCCTTCACCGACAATCCTGAGTGGGCCGGCTGTTACTGCTACTTCCCCCATGCCGACCATGCCTCGGAACGTTGGAACGTTCGTTCAAATGACGACAACCGCACCGCGGCGGCGGCGATGATCGATTCTGAGCGGATGCACGGGTTTCTCGCCTTCGTCGATGAGCAGCCCGCCGGGTGGTGCAACGCGAACACCCGTGCGAGCTTCACGATATTCGACGGCGATGGCGGCGACCCGACCACGATCGGCACGATCGCCTGCTTCGTCGTCGCCGAAAGTCATCGCGGCAAGGGCATCGCGAGGGAGCTTCTCGCGGCGGCGGTCGAAGGATTCCGTGCCCAGGGGCTTGCCTCCGTCGAGGCGTACCCACTGCCCGAAGCGACGACGACCAAGGCCAACCACTTCGGCCCGCTTTCGATGTACCTCGCCGCCGGATTCGAAGTGGTCGGCCAGGAGGACAAAAACCTCATCGTGCGTAAGCTCCTGGGCTAAGAGCGAAATTCGTACGCATCTCGGGAACTTTCTCGCCCCCTCCGCCGTCATGTAAGGCAACCGCCCCTGTGTTGTCTCCCAAACAGAGGACGGTTGGAGGCAGGGACCATGGCGAGGCAGATTCGCAAGCGATACGTGATCGGGGGAATGGGCGCGGTTGCGCTCGCAGGACTTCTCGGTGTCCTTGGGCTGGCGGCGACTGGCGGCCACGCACAAACGGGAGCGAAGCCCGGCGAAACCCCAACAGTCGTCCTCCCCACGGCCACGCCGACCGCCGCCCCAGCTCCGAAAGAACCGCCCAAGCAACCGGCAGATGTCCCGTTGGCGATGCCCTTCGGCCCTATTACTGCGGAGCCGTACCGTGTGCACACCGGCGATGGCGACTGCCTGAACGTCCGGCCCGTGCCCGGGACCACCTTCCAATCCGACCCGCGCACGTGCGTGCCGGAAGGCTTTCTTCTCTGGCTTTACGGAGAGCCGAAGTCAGTCGACGGCCACACGTGGCGCTACGCGCTCGGGGAGGGCTGGGTGGCTATGGAGTTTGTTCAGCCCGCTCCCGGAGCAACCAAAGGATTCGGACCGTTCTCATCGGTAATGGTGGGCGGGAGCAACGGTGAGAGCACCCAGCTTGCGCGGGTTTCGAAAGACGGGGCTGTTGCGAAGCTCCCGACCCTGCCGTCGGCTTTGCGTGGCCTCGGCGATGTGCCGCCTGCGCTCTCACCGGATGGCAAGTGGGCCGCCTACGGCAATGAAGAACGCTACGTCCCGACGCTGACGATTCGAAACATGCAGGACGGGACTGAGACCAAGTATCCGCAGGTCTTCCTCTCGGCCTGGAGCAATGGCAACCGCCTGTTAGTGCGCGTGAACAGCAACTGCCCGCAACAGTGCACCTGGACCGTCGGCTGGCTCGACCCGCGCGAAGGGGTCCTGCACGAACTGACGAACAAGCAGAACAGCTGGTGGCAGATCGCGTGGGCGAACGACGGCCAGTCGCTCTACGTTATCGACGATGGCGCGCTGATCCATGTGTCTCTCGACGGCGCCGTCCGCGAAATTGTGGCCAAGCGGGCTGCAGGTTTGGAAATTGCCTGGGGCCAGCTGTCGGTGTCTGACGATGGCCTGCGCCTGCTCTCAAGCCCGTACCAGGGCGCGATCATCGTGGTCGAACTGAAAACCGGGGCGATCTCGAAGGTCGAACGCGCGCCCCAGATCCCGGTCGGCGGGCGCTGCGGCGGGTCGGTCGGTTCGCTCACCACCTGGCTCGATGCGAACACCGTCATCTGGCACGAGTCCTACGCCGAGAAGGGCGGCAACGGCATCACCATCAGCCGGACGGACGGCTCCGGTCGCCGCCTCATCCCGTTCTTCACCGTCGGCGACATCCGCAAGGTCGCGCCGAGCCTCGTCAGTTTCACCACCTACGAAAACAGCAACGACAAAGTTGGCTTCCAGCTCACCTGGCTGCTGGATACGACGACCGGCGAGGCCCGGCCGGTGACGGTGGGGACATCGCCCGTCTGGGAGTGATACGCAGCCCTACTTGGGCTTTCGGAACAGCCCTTCCTGGGCGACGCTGGCGACGCGCTGGCCCTGGCGGTTGTACATGCCCGCGAACATGAGTGCGCGGGCGGAGTGGGCCGCCGGGCTTTCGCTGGCGTACAGGATCCAGTCGTCGAAGCGCGGCGGGCGGTGGAACCACATGGCGTGGTCCAGGCTCGCCGTCGCCCCGCCGGGCATCCAGACACCGTAGTGGTGGGCGACCGTCGCGATCAGTCCGCTGTCGCTGAGGTAGACCATCGCTGCCGCGTGAAGGATCGGGTCTTCGGGGAGGGTGCCCGTCATCCGACCCCAGACCAGCCTTTGGGGCAGGCGTCCGGTGCCATCGTCCTGGCGAGTCGGCTTCGTGGCCGCGCGAAGGTCGATTGGGTTGCTCCAGCGACGGTTCATGCGCTGGGCCATGGGGTTGTCGCTGATGGCCATGCGGGGCATCGCGATCGTTTTCCACCACTCTTCACAGTCTTCCGGGTCCGGCACTTCGGGCATCGGTTCCTGGTGCGAAATGCCGTCTTCGGCGGCGACGAAGCTGACCGAAGTCTCGAAGATCGTGTGGCCGCCCTGGTGCGCCGTCACCCGCCGGGTGAGGAAGTTGCGCCCCTCGCGAACGCGTTCGACCGAATAGTCGATCGGCTCCTTCGATTGCCCGGCGCGGAGGAAGTAGGCGTGCATCGAATGGATGTCGCCGAAGCTCACCGTCCTGCCGGCCGCGACCAGGGACTGGGCGAGGACGAGGCCGCCGAAGAGCCGGCCCTCTTCCTGGTCCACGTCGCCGCGGAAGTTGTCGTAGTCGGTTGGCCGCACGTTCACCTGGCGCACCCAGTTGGCGTTTGTTTCCTGCGGCGAGAGTTCTGAAGGCTGTGTCATGGGATGACACGTTACTGAGTCCTGAATCCTGCGTCCTCTAAACTGGCTGGATGGACGAGTTCGCGGACATCAACGGGCACTCTTTGCGTTATCGGATGGCTGGCGATGGGCCGCTGGTAGTGTTCGCGCACGGTCTCATGGGAAGCATCGAACAGGTGCTGCCGCCCGGGCTCGACTTCAGCGATATCCACAACCGCGTCCGGCTGCTCACCTACGATGCGCGCGGCCACGGCCGCTCCGGCGGACCCGAAGACCATGCGCAATACACCTGGGAAACGCTCGGCCGCGACATGGCGGGCTTCATCGCCCACGCGGGTGAAGAGTCGGCGATCATCGGAGGCGCGAGCATGGGCGCGGCGACGGCACTCTGGGTGGCGGTCGAACAGCCGCAACGGGTGAAAGCTCTGGCGTTGTTGATGCCGCCGCCGCTGGGGGGTCCCGAGTTTCAGCGCCCGGACGAGAAAAACGCCATCGCATTCCTCGAAATGCTTTCGATGGCGATCCAGGCGAGCGGAATCGAACAGACGATTGCATTCGCGAAAAACCTTCCGGGCTTCGCGGCAACGCCGGCCGAGGTGGAGGAGCGTGCGAACTGGCTCCGCTCCCAGAACCCGCTGACTCTGATGTACGCCATCAGAGGGCTCGTACAGGCGCCGTTCCATCAGCCGGATGACTATCGCCGGATCACCGCGCCGACCATCGTGGTTGCCCACGAAGGCGATGGCCTTCATCCAGTACGTGCAGCGCAGCTCCTGGCGGAGACCATCCCGAACTGCGAACTTATCGTCGCGCCGCAGCCCGGCTACTGGACCGCACATCCCGCGGAATTCCTCGCGGAAATGGTCCGATTCCTCGGGCCATACCTTTGAATTGCGCGATCACGCTTCGCTGAAGGCTTCTTCTGCTTCGCGTTGTTGGCGCGGCTTGGCGCGCCAAGCGAGGCGATCCGCCCAGAGGGCGACAGCAAAACCCGTCGTCACCAACGCGACCAGCCCAAACACGATGAGCAGCCGCGGCGATGGGCTCAATTCCGGCGAGTAGAGCGCCGAAGGATGCAGCAGCTTCACAGTGGGGAACGTCATGATGTTCAAGAGTGCCTGTACGAACGACGCGCCGATGCTCATCCCTGGCAGTTCGATGGTCTTGTGACCCGGCCGGTGGATCGAGATTTGGAACACGTCGCGTTCGGGCCACGCGCAACCGATCCGCGCGAAGATCATCGAAACGGCCACGCACATGGCGCAGACGTAAATCACAATCAGCAGGATTCCGGGAGTGCCGAACGAGACGCCTTCGTAAATAGCGGCCCAGACCACGAGGCCGGCGCCGGCAATTGACTTCACGCCGCCAGCCCAGTGAGGGATGAGCACGGTTGACGCCGCGAACCGAAGAGTCGTTCGCGGCTCGAGTTCTGCTGCTGCCACTGGCAGCCGCCAAACATTCGGGCCGATAACGAACGCGGCCCCGGTGGCTACTTCGAGCAGCCCGAAGAGGCCGATGAATTGCGTCCCGGTCCACTCTCCGAGGCCACCCAGGGCGAGAAGTGTGAGGAACGCTCCGGCGAGATTGAGCACGGAAAGGGTGAATCCGAGAGTTAGGCCCCGCAGCGCCCTGAACATCAGGCCGCTCCGCCGGACGCGTTCATTCGCTGCTCAGCTGCTGGAATAGCCCGAGAGCTGCCTGCTGGGTCGCGGCTCGCGCCTTTTCCAATGCGTCGTTAACTGCAGCTGCGACGAGATCCTGGAGGATCTCTCGGTCGTCCAGCACGTCAGCCGAGATTTCGACCGACTCGACCCGTTGCATACCTTGAAGGCTAACCCGGACCGCTCCGCCGCCGGCTTCGCCCGTGACAAGAGAAGGTCCCGTCCCGGAAATCCGGGACAGGACACTGCTCAGGAGGTCTCCGCCCTGATCGCTGCTCAGTTCGGCTGTCGCCATTTAGAGAAGGACGATCAAGAGGATGATGATGATGATGAGAAGGACTGCGCCGCCGCCGATGTACATGTGAAAAACTCCATTGGTTGTCTACATGGATAGTGGCATCCATGTAGTGAACTCTGGACAACATGCGGCGGCGTTCTTCTCGCGAAAGTATTACAGCGGGGCCAGTTCGGCCGTTTGCACCGGCGCACTGCTGCGCAAAAATTGGTCCACAACTTCGGCAACTACCGCGTCGGTGAGTGGTTCTCGGCTAACCAGCCGGCGATAAAAGATTGGGCCAACCAGAACGCCGATCGCGACGTCAATGTCGATGTCCTCCCGCAGTTCCGCCCGGCGCTGGGCTGCCCGCAAGGCATCGCGGCCATGTTCCATCCGCACCAGCAAGAAGTCGTGGATGAGCTGGCGAAGTTCCGGATCACGGTCTCCGGCCTCAATCAGGGCGGAAATCGCGGGAGCCCATTCCGAAACCGTCACACCTCGGCTGAGTTGCGAAAGAATCGTCTGAAGCTGTGTGCGCAAGGTTCCAGATGGTGGAACCGCCGGCCCCGGCCGGAGCAGACTCTCGAACGCGTCGAACACAAGCTGTGATCGGCTCTTCCAATGACGATAGATGGTTGTCTTGGCCACCTTCGAACGGTCTGCAATCCCTTCGATCGTCACGCCCGCGGATCCCTGTTCGATGAGGAGTTCGGCTGTTGCCTGGAGAATGGCTGCGCGGGAGCGTGCCACGCGTGGGTCAACTGCGGTTTCGTCAGGCGCCATGGGGCTCGAGCTTAGCAAACTGAGGTACCCTCTCGACAGGCTATGAAACGCTACGGTATCGTAGCGTATCTACCTACGCTAACTTTCGGGAGCAACCACTTTGACCACCGCCGCATCGCTCACCCAGGTGAACCTCAACGACCTTGGAACTTTCGAACGCGAAGAAGCTCACGACATCCTGCGCATGCTTCGTAAGGAATGCCCGGTCCACTGGAACGAGGGCGACGAGCGGACCAACGGCTTCTGGTCGATCACGCGGTACGCCGACATCCTGGAAGTTTCGCGCCACCCGGAGATTTTCATTTCCAGCAAGGGAATCGCTGGACCGGGACTGCGCCCAGCATTTATCGAAAAAATGCTCGCTGAATTGGGCGAGCAGGGCCAGGCACAGGCCGCGGCGGCTCAGGGCAACGTTTCTATCATCACGATGGACCCGCCGCGCCACGTCAAGATGCGGCGTCTCGTAAACAAGGGCTTCACGCCCCGCGCCGTGAACGCCATGGAAGGCCAGATTCGCCAGATCACGAACGAAATCCTCGACAACGTAGCCAAGCAAGGTTCGTGCGATTTCGTAACCGACATCGCCGCCCAACTCCCTCTCGCGGTCATTTGCGGAATGGCTGGTCTCGAAAAGAAGGACTGGCCGATGATGTTCGAACTCACGAACAGCGTCCTTGGCTCTACCGACCCCGAGTACCAGACGTCCGTACCGGAAGAGCAACGCGGCTCTCCCGAAGCGGCCCGCCAGACCGGGATGATGGGCCGTATGAAGATGATCCAGTTCTTCTCAGAAGTGCTCGAAGACCGCCGGAAGAACCCGCGCGAGGGTGACCTCGTCTCCATCCTCCTGGAAGCGGAGGTCGACGGCGAGAAGCTCACGCAGATGGACATCCTGGCGTTCTGCTTCTTGCTCATCCTTGCCGGAAACGAGACCACGCGGAATGCAATCTCAGGCGGCCTACGGGCTCTCTGCGAGAACCCTGAGCAGAAGGCGAAACTCCTGGGCGACATGAGCCTGATTGATTCAGCTGTTGAGGAAATCTGCCGCTGGACGTCTCCGCTCCACCACATGTCCCGCTACGTCGTCGAGGACACCGAGATCGGTGGCCAGGCGATCAAAGCTGGCGACCGATTGCTCATGTGGTACCTCTCCGCGAACCGCGACGAAGCAGTCTTCGAAGACCCGTACAAATTCGACATAATGCGCACTCCAAACGAACACCTCGCCTTCGGCATCGGTGAGCACTTCTGCCTCGGTGCTGGTTTTGCGCGCAAAGAGCTGAAGGTGATGTTCGAAGAACTGTTCCGCCGCTTCCCGGATATTGAACTTGCCGGTCCGCCTGAGCGCCTGCGCTCGAACTTCATCAACGGGACCAAGCACTTGCCGGTGAAGTTCACCCCGGAAGCGTAAGTCGCGGCTTCGAAACCGCGCTCCTGCTATCGTCGCAAACGTGCGACGGTTGACCCTTGCTCTTGGGCTCGCGGGGCTGCTGGTTGGCTGCTCGGCTTCGACGAATGGCGCCGTCTCGCCGCCGACTCCGGCAATTGAGATTCCGGGGTCCGTGGTCTGCCAATGGGCGAGAGTCCGGCGTGTGACCGACGGAGACACTATCAGGGTCGATTTCGAGGACGGAGCGTCGAATCAGGCCGTGCGCTACATCGGCGTCGATGCCCCGGAAACTGTCGATCCAGTACGCGGAGTTCAGCCCTTCGGCCCGGAAGCATCGGCCGAGAATTCGAGGATGGTTTCGGGGCAACGCCTCTGCCTCGAAAAGGACGTTTCCGAAACAGACCGGTACGACCGTCTGCTGCGCTACGCCTGGCTAGCCGATGGGACGATGGTCAACGAAGCCCTGGTCCTTTCAGGTCTTGCCACCGTCGACACCTTCCCGCCGGATGTGAAGTATGTGGAGCGATTCATCGCGGCACAGCGAGACGCTCGCGCCGCCCGCCGAGGGATGTGGACCAACTAGGCCTTGAGCCGCTGCCCACCAAGCCGGGGGTTGCGGTGTGCCCGCCGAACCCACGGCGTAAACTCGCGGGCATGGAAAACGCGCCAGCGCCTGCAGTTCCCGTTCGTCCCAAGAACGTCGTTGTCATCCTTCTCGACAGCCTCAATCGGCACATGCTCGGCTCGTACGGTGGCAAGGAATTCGCGACGCCGAACCTCGATGCCTTCGCTGCGAAATCACTTCGCTTCGAGAAGCACTACGCCGGATCGTTGCCCTGCATGCCGGCGCGTCACGACATCCTTTGCGGAGCGCTGGATTTCCTCTGGCGCCCCTGGGGTTCGATTGAGATCTGGGAAGACGCGATTACGCGGCACCTGCATAAGGCCGGCGTCACGTCGCAGCTCATTTCTGACCATCCCCATTTGTTCGAAATGGGCGGAGAGAACTACCACGTAGACTTCAGTGCGTGGGACTACCAGCGCGGTCATGAAGGGGACCTCTGGAAGACACGTCCGGACCCGAGCTGGATGGGCGCGCCGGGCTTCGGACGCGGGTGGATGCCATACGACAGTTCGCGGGGCTACTTTCGCTCTGAGGAAGAGTTCCCTGGTCCGAAGACGATGGCCGCGGCCGCGAAATGGGTCGACGACAACGCCGGCTTCCACGACCGCTTCTTTCTCTTCGTCGACGAGTTCGACCCCCACGAACCGTTCGATACGCCCGATCCGTACGCGAGCATGTACGACGACACATGGGAAGGCGCACACCTCATCTGGCCGCCCTATCACGCGGCCGCGCAACGCAAGGGCGTCTTGAACGAACGGCAGGCATTCCAGGTGCGCGCTCAATACGGCGGCAAGCTGACGATGATCGACCACTGGTTCGGCAAGGTTATGGAGTCGCTCGAACGCAACAACGTCCTCGATGAGACTGCCGTCATCCTGTGCACCGACCATGGCCACTACCTGGGCGAACGCGACATCTGGGGCAAGCCCGCAGTGCCGGTGTACGAGCCGCTCGGCCACATTCCTTTGTTGGTGCGCTGGCCCGGCATCGAGGCCGGCACGAGCAACGCCCTGACGACCAGCGTCGATATCTTCGCCACGCTCTGCGACGTGTTCGGGGTGGAACCGGAACATCGAACGCACGGCAAGTCGCTCGTGCCGCTTATCACTGGCGAAGCGAAAGCGATCCGCGACTGGGCACTCCTCGGGGTGTGGGGCCGCGAAGTACACCTCGTCGATGACGAGGCAAAGTACGCTCGCGCTCCCGAGAACGGTAACTTCCCGATTTCGATGTGGAGCAACCGCTGGTCGACTATGCCCGTGCACATTCCCAATCCGCCGCCCAATCTGCCCCGCCCGGACGAACGGGCGTTCCTCGACCGGATGCCCGGGACAAAGGTCCCGGTCATCCGTCAGCCGTTTCAACCGGGCGACATGCTCCCGCATTGGGCGTACGCCCGCTTCACGGGGAACTACCTCTTCCAACCCGAGAAGGACCCGGACGAGGACGACAATCTTGCCGGCCGGCCGATCGAACGCGAGATGGCGGACAAGCTTCGCCAGGCGTTGCTTTCGCTTGAGGCGCC
>JBDTNM010000082.1:0-11692 GCA_039933735.1 bacterium
GCGCCAGGTTGCGAGCCTTCTCTTCGGGCGAATCGCCCTCGATGATCTCGACGTTGCTTTCGACCTTCGGCACATACAGCGCTTCGAGGGTCAGGTCCCGGTTGGCGGCGCCCAGCTGGTCGCCGATGCCGAGGTCGCTCGCGCCCCAGATCTGCACGGTCTTTTTGGCCGCGAGCATGATCTGGCGCAACTGCGGGTAACGCGGCTCGCCGAACTCGTTCGAAATCGAAACGACTGCGGGAGTGCTCACTTCGACAGTCTGGAAACCGTCATCGAGCACGCGCTCAACCTTGAGCGTTCCGCCGTCCTTTTCGATGCCCTTGGCAAGTGTGACCACCGGCAGACCGAGGATGCTGGCGACGCCCGTCGGTACAACACCCATGTCCCAGTCGGCAGCGGCGCGTCCCATGAGCACAAGGTCGGGGGCGTCGAGCTTCTGGATGGCGGCGGCAAGCGCCTTGGCGGTCTGGAAGTTGTCGATGCCATCGAACTCGGGGCCGGTGATGAGGATGCCCTCATCGGCGCCCATGGCAAGTGCGTGCTTGATGGCATCGCGGGAGCTTTCGGCGCCGAGTGAAATCACGGTCACCTTGCCACCGCCGTCGGCTTCGTTCAGCCGAAGGGCAGCTTCCGTTGCCTGCGGGTCGTACGGGTTCACCACAGGGGCGATGCCCTGGGCCGGGATGACCTTCTTGGCCGCTTCGTCAACTTTGAACGACGCTGCCGGGGTCTCCGGGTCGGGGATTTGTTTCACACAAACGATGATGTTCACGCGGCTAAACTGCCTCCTGCGCGCAACCCGGAATCTGAATCTGGAGTGAGTCCGGGGGAATCCGTTGGGTTGGTGGGGCAAACCCTCGGCAGGGTAGCACAAGTCGCGAGTGTGTGAAATCTCTCACACGATTTGGAAAGAGGACACGCCCGGCCTGTGTGCCGCTGCCGGATGCGCTGCTCACGCGCGTCAGCTACCTTCTTGACCATGTCGCCACGCATCCGTTCGGCCGTGCTCCTCGGTGTCGTCATCCTCATGCTGCTGGCGGGCTACTTCCTCCAGAAGCTCGACAACACAGACGCTTCGCCGAGCGTCCCGAATTCCGAACTCACTCCGGCAACTGGCGGCCCATCGGCCAGCACAGATGCGACACCTGCCGGGCCGACGCGGACCGCGACGCCCACGACAGCGACGCCCGCGGCATCCAGCGCCACCCGAGATCTCTCCCTCGACGAAGCCCAGGGCGGCCACACCCTCGCACGCCACGTCGGCCGGACCGACCAGGACCTGGCTGCGCGCCTGAAAGCAGAACCAGATATCTCCGCCGCTTCATCCTATTTCGACCGTGCGACCGCAGAGCGATCGGTAGGCGCGGTGCTAGCAAAGAAGGCCTCCGACATCCAGAAATGGGAGAAAGCCACCAGCCACGCGAACCTTGCCTTTCGCCTCGACCTCGGCGCACCCGTCGGCCGCTCCCTGAAACGCGGCGCCTCGAAAGCCGTCGATGTGCATTCGGTGGTCGTCGTGCTCGCCTGGAACAACGGAAATTGGTTCGTGCTCACGAGCTATCCGGAGGATCGGTGAGCAGCCGAGACGACAAGCGGGGACCTGGCCATGTGCCACCGCCGCCGCTCGAGGCTCTGGGCGTGATGCTGGATGGGTACTTTCACCAGGACTTCCGCTACATCTATGTGTCTCCCGTCGGGGCCGCCCGGGCCTTCGCAGTCGAGGCATCTCCAGAACAGATCGCGGCTGCGCGATCCGAACTCGCGGCGTTCATCGAATGGGCTGGGCATGTGCCGAAAAAGTCCTGGCAGGCGGCATTCACTAACGCAGGCGGCTCGTGGCTACCCGGTTCCATCGCGCCAATCCTGCCCGTGCTCCAGGCACTCGCTCCCCGGCCAGGCGCCTGATGAAAAACATCTCTCAGACGCCGCTGGGCAAGGTACACTCCGCCGCATGCTTAGCCCCTACCGCGTCCTGGACCTGACCGACTCCAATGCCCAGCTTGGGCCGATGATGATGGCCGACCTCGGCGCCGAGGTCATTCGCATCGAGCGAAGTTCGACTGTCGCCAGCGATGCGCGTTACCACGTTTACAACCGCGGCAAACAAGCCGTCGAATGCGACCTGGAGTCGGAGGCGGGGCGGGCGGCATTCCGCGAACTGGTGAGGAGCGCGGACTTTCTTTTCGAGAACGCCGGGCCGGGAGCGATGGCGGCGAAAGGCATCGGATACGCCGACCTCCTCGAGCTCAATCCCACGCTTGTCTATGTTGCGACCTCACCGTTCGGACAGGACGGGCCGTACGCTCAGCACGTCACGACTGACCTCACCCTTGCCGCGATGGGCGGGATGGCCGCTCTCAACGGCGAACCCGACCGACCGCCAGTGCGGATTAGCGTGCCCCAATCGTGGCATCACGCCGCCGCCGAATCGGCCGTAGCAGCGCTCATCGCCCACCACCGCCGGCTGCAAACCGGCGAGCCGCAGTTCGTCGATGTCTCAGTCCAGGCGGCCGTCACCTGGACGGCTATCCAGGCGATGACTGCCTACGCGGTCCAGGGCAAGAACATGGAGCGCGCCGGCACAAACCTCCAGCTTGGCGTGGTCACCCTGCCGCTTGTTTACCCGGCGCTCGATGGCGAAGTCGTGATCGCAGCCATCGGTGGCACAGTCTCAGGCTTCGTTACCTGGATGATCGAAGACGGAACCATCCCAGAGTCCTGGCGAGACGACGACAACTGGGCGCAGTACGACCTGATCATGCTCATGGGAGGGCCGCAAAAACACCCGTTTACAGAACTGATAGAGAAGTTCGCGATCTACACGGCGAAATACCCGAAGGATGACCTGCTCCAGCGTGGCCTCGGCTGTGGCGTGACCATCGCTCCGGTTTCGCGAGTCGATGACGTGCTCCGGTTCGAGCACCTGGACGCACGGGAGTACTGGCAGAATTACGACCTGCCCGGCCACGGTCCGGTGAAGATCCCGGGTGCTTTCGCCCGCCCTCAGAAGACACCGCTGCGCAAGGCCACCCCGGCGCCTACTTCCCCTTCTCCTGTTTCGACGCTCGCGGCACACAGCCCCACTCCAGTTACGTCTTCGCCCGATAAAGAGAGACTGCCATTCGAAGGCCTGAAGATTGCCGACTTCGCCTGGATTGGTGCTGGCCCGATCTCCGTGAAGTACTTCGCCGACCACGGTGCGACGGTCGTCCGCATCGAATCCGCCAACCCGCCCGACCGGCTGCGAAATGTCGGCCCCTTCAAGGACGGCGTCATGGGCGTGAACCGTTCGCAATTCTTCGCCATGGCCAACGCCTCCAAGAAAGGCATCGCGCTCGACCTGAAGACCGAAGCGGGCAAGGAAACGGCTCGCAAGCTCCTCGCCTGGTGCGACGTTGCCTTCGAATCGTTCACGCCCGGCACGATGGCCAGCCTCGGCCTCGGTTACGAGGTCGCGAAAGAACTCAACCCGGGCATCATCATGGTCAGCACCTGCCTAATGGGGCAGACCGGTCCAGCGCGCGACCTCGCTGGCTACGGCTACCACGCTGCCGCGATCGCCGGGTTTTACGAAGTTACCGGCTGGCCCGACCGCTCACCGTCTGGTCCCTTCACGGCCTACACGGACATCGTTGCTCCGCACTTCCTCTCGGCGACAGTCGCAGCGGCCATTGACCACCGCCGTCGCACCGGCGAGGGCCAGTACATCGAACAGTCGCAGATGGAAGCTGCTTTGCACTTCCTTGCGCCCGAACTTGTCGAATACCAGGTCAACGGCACCGTCCCTGGCCGCGTAGGCAACGATGATCCAGAGATGGCGCCGCACGGCATTTTCCCGGCATCCGGCGACGACCAATGGATCGCAATTGCCTGCGAGACCGACGCCCAGTGGGCCGCGCTTTCAGCGGTCATGGGCTCGGCCGTGCCAGCCTCGGCCGAGCTCGGTTCGTTTGCCGGCCGCCAGGCGCGTAAGGACGACCTCCACGCCGCTATTGCTGCGTGGACTTCCACACAGGACCGCTACGAGCTGATGGAGACGTTGCAGTCAGCAGGCGTCCCCGCAGGCGCCGTCCAGCGGTCGTCGGACTTGCTCCAGGATCCGCAGCTTTCCCACCGCCATTACTTCCGGCCGCTCGAACACCCGGAAATGGGCCTCATCCCCTACGAAGGACACCAGTTCCGCATCGCCGGCTACGACAACGGCCCGCGCTTCGCCGCGCCCTGCCTCGGTGAACACACATGGGAAGTGCTAACTGAGTACCTCGGCCTGGATGAGGGCGACGCCGCCGAACTCCTCGCCGCTGGCGGCGTCGGGATCTAAGCCCGGTCGAGCACGGCCTTCATCGGAGCGGCCAGTGCCGGCGTGGTCGCCAGCACGTACCCCTCGTCGAACGTGCGGCCCTGAAAGCCCGTGGTGATCCCGCCCGCTTCCCGGACGATGATGGCGCCGGCGGCAATATCCCAGGCGTTGAGCTGAAACTCGAAATAGCCGTCGAGTTGTCCGCAAGCAACTCTGCAGAGGTCCAACGCCGCCGAACCCATGCGCCGCACATCGCGGATGTCGACCATCACACGGTCGTAGAACCTGGCCTGGACATCGCGGCGAAGCGGGTCATAGGCGAAGCCTATCCCCATCAACGCGGTGGATAGCTCCGTCTTCCCCGAAACCGTGATCGCTTTCCCGTTGAGATGGGCGCCTGCGCCGAGTGACGCCGTGTATGCCTCTTTTAGCGCGACGTCATGGACCACCCCGGCCACCATCTTGCCGTGCCGTTCGACGCCAATAGAGACGCTGTAAGCCGGGATGCCGTACACGAAGTTCGTCGTCCCATCGATGGGGTCGATCACCCAGCGGATGCCCGACTCCGATTCACGGTTCGCGCCCTCTTCGCCGAGCAGGCCATCGTGAGGACGCGCGGCGAGGATTTTGCGGACGATCAACGCTTCGCTTTCGCGGTCGGCTTCGGTCACCAGATCGGTCGGGGATGACTTGGTCTCGATGAGGAAGGTCCGTTCAGCGGCGTACTTCGCCACGACGACGGCCGCTTCCGCCGCGATTTCGGTAGCCAGCAGAAGGAGGTCAGCGGCCTGCGGATCGGCGCTCAAACGAGCTGCCGCCCGCCGTCGACCACGACGATGCTGCCGGTGACGTAGCTCGCGGCTTCGCTCGCCAGCCAGACAGCGGCGCCCGCGACGTCCGCAGGTGTTGCCAGCCGGCCGATGGGGATATCAGAACGAAGCCCCTCGCCGTGCCGGCTCGCGAACAATTCGCCGACAAGGTCGGTATCGACCCAGCCGGGCGCGATCGCGTTGACCCGCACGTTCTTCTCGGCCCACTCCAGCGCCATGACTTTCGTGAACTGGTGAATGGCGGCTTTAGTGGCCGCATACACGCCTTGCTTCGCGAACGGCACCACGCCCGTCACGGAGGTCACATTGATAATGCTCCCCGGCATTCCCCCTTCGAACATTCGCCGGGCGAATTCGACCGAACAGAAGTAGGTCCCGCGCATGTTCACATCGACAACGGAATCCCACTCTTCGAGTGTCACGTGCTCCGAGCGCTTGTAGTACGGGCTGATGCCGGCGTTGTTCACGAGGATGTCGACCGCCGACAGTTCCCAGGCGCTTTCGGCCAATGCTGCGATGTCGGCGGGATCGCCGTTGTCGCAACGCCGGGCGATGCAGTTTGCGCCAAGTTGACTCGCAGCTTCAGCGAGCTGGGATTCGTTTCGCGCAGTGATGATGACTCGCGCGCCCGCATCAACAAATGCCCGCGCGATCCCAAACCCGATGCCGCGCGATCCCCCGGTGATGACCGCGGTCTTTCCTTCGAGTGAAAACAGGTTCGGCACCACCGAATAGTACGAGAGTTCGCCTAACTGCGGTCGGCACTCGTCGCCGGGAGGTGGACGCGGAACGTAGTGCCCTTACCTTCTTCGCTTTCGACGGAGATGCTGCCCCCGTGTGCGCGGACGATGCTCAGTGAAGTGGCAAGCCCAAGTCCCGATCCGGCGCCGATCTCCTTGGTCGTGAAGAACGGATCGAAGATGCGCGCACTCGTTTCGGCCGACATTCCGATACCCGTGTCGCTGACCGCAATCTCCCAGAACTCCCCGCCCGGGCCGGCCACCAGGTGGTCCGGCAGTGCGATCTCGCGGCAACTGATGCGGATTGCGCCGCCTTCGGGCATCGCATCGCGGGCGTTGAAGAGCAGGTTCAACAGCACCTGCTGAAGCGAGCCGAAGTTCCCCAACACGGTGGCGCCATCGCATCCCTTGGCTTCGACGGACACACGCGGCGAAAGCGCCGGCCGCGCAAGTTCCACGGTGGCCCGTATGAGGTTGTTGAGGTCTGTGCTGTCCACCCGGTCCAGGGTCGGACGGCCGTAATCGAGCAGCCGGCGGACAAGCTCGGCGCCGCGCTCGCCAGCGAACTTTGCTTCGTCGACAAGTGGGAGCGCGGGACTGTCCTCGGGAAGGCTGCCCTTCACCAGGTAGAGATTGCCAAGGATGGCGGTAAGGAGATTGTTGAAGTCATGCGCCACGCCGCCGGCGAGGGTGCCAACCGTCTCAAGTTGCTGTGCGCGGCTCACCTGTGAGGCGAGCTCCAGTTCCGTAGTCACATCCCGGAGGATGACTCCCGCCCCGGATTCGATCTGGAATGCCGCCCCTCGCAATCGGAGCCGGCGCCCTCCCTGCGACATCACGGAAATATCGACGGATTGGGCTGCGCCCTGCACAGCGGCCGAAACCGCCAGAGTCACCTGCCGGGCATCTTCCGCCGAGAGCGTGAGGCCGGGGATCGGCGCTCCGTCCGCGGTCGCGAGCGGCGCGGTGACTGGTTCCGGAAACGAGTTGCGGAAGGTCAGTTTCGCTTCCTGGTCGAACATCAACATCAGCGCAGGCGCATGGTCAGAGAACGTTTCGAACCGGGACTCACTGCTGCGCACCGATGCGAGGGCGTCTCGAAGCGAGTCACTTTGCTCACGTTCCCGCCGCTCCGCCTCGATCAGTTCGCGCCGCAGCTTCTCGTCGGCCAGGCCTCGAGTCGAAGCGAAACTGCCGACGCCCACCAGCACGATCGCCCAGATGATCGGCGTCGCGAACGAAGTCTGGCCTTGCGCCAGGTCGACCGCCGCGTGCTCGATCCCGAAGGCAAGGGCCGCTGTAATTGCGAGCGTGACTACGTAGCGCGGCCGAAACATCTCCGAAGCTGAGAAGATGGTCGCCACCGCAATCGCCGGGATCGGTGAGTGTTCGTCGCTGTCCACGAGCGTCGCCAGGACGAGGACGAAGACATCGCAAAACACGATCACAGACCACGCCTGCAGAAGCCGTTCCGGCTTCCGGCGGAATCGATAGAACGCCGCTTCGGTGGCGCCCATGACCACAAGCGCGACCCCCAGGCCGATGGGCACAAGGAATCTCGTTTCGGTCGCACCGCCCGTGAGCAGGTACACAACGAACACGGCGAGAAGGACCCAGCGCAGGGCGCTGTTCACCGGATATGGCTGGATCGGCACCGCGCTCAGCGCTGGTTCAGCGAATCGTTGCCATTTGCGGACCACTGCGTTCTACCTCTGTGGCCGCGACGGCCAATGGATCGGAACATATCCCGCCGCCCCGATCGATACCATTAGGGTCAGTCCGAATAGCAGCCTGGAGAGACAATGAACGGTGGCATTGATGGTGAAGCGGCTGTTGCTCATCTTTCGAACGACCCCGTGATGGCGGCCGTTATCTCCCGCGTGGGCGTGTTTCGCGGTTGGCCGGTCAGCACCAACCCGTTTCGCGCGCTTTCGCGAAGCATCATCTTCCAGCAGCTCTCCGGTGCCGCCGCCGGCACGATCTTTCGCCGCTTCATCGGCATCTGGAGCCTCGAAGACGAACAGTTTCCCGAACCAGCCCAGGTGCTCTCCGCCAGCGATGAGGCGCTCCGCGTTGCCGGTCTCTCACGCCAGAAAATGGCTTCCGTGCGAAGCATCGCCGAGCACTTCGGCAGCGGCGAACTCTCGCTCGAAAATTTCGAAGCGTGGACTGACGAAGAGATCATTGCCCACTTGACCCAGGTGCGCGGCGTCGGCCGATGGACCGCCGAAATGTTCTTGATGTTTCACCTCGGCCGCCCGGACGTCCTTCCCGTGAACGACGTCGGCATAAACCGCGCGATCATGAAGCTCTACGGCCTCGAAGCCATGCCAAAGCCACCCGAAGTCCTGCGCATCGGCGAAGCCTGGCGACCCTGGGCGACGGTCGCCTGCTGGTACCTCTGGCGCAGCGAAGACGCCCGACAGTAGCCACTGGACGACCCCCAGGTATCAATTCCTCGCCACTAGACCAGCGCACCAGCCTCCGCATACGCAATGATCTCCGCATCGCTCAGGCCGAGGATCTCGGAAAGGACCTTTTCTGTGTGTTCGCCAAGGCATGGGGCCGCGAAATACTCAGGCGGCGTCGCACTGAACAATGTTGCCGGGCCGTCGTACGGCGTCGGGCCCATCACCGAATGGTTGAGCCACTTGAAGAACTCGCGGTGAGCAAGTTGGGCGTCGTCGTAAAGTTCCGATGGGCGGAGCAGCGCAGCTGCCGGCACGCCGGCGCGCTTCAACGTTTCGGCCAATTCCTGGTCGTCGAATCCCGCACACCAACCATCGAGCACCGCGTCGATCTCCGAATCGTGCGCCAGGCGCGTTTCCAGCCGGTCGAAGTCTGGCCCGGAGAACGCTTCCAACGGCGCGACGGCGCGCAAGGCCCGCCAGTGCGCGGCCGTTTCACAGGAAATCGCGATGTACTCCTCATCGCCGCGCGTCCGGTACACGCCGTAGGGGCTCGCGTAGAGGGACTCGTGCCCCGCCGGCGGCGCGACGCGTCCATTAACGGTGTAGTCCAGCACTAGCGGCTCTATGAAGTGAATAGCCGACTCGACCTGGGCAAGGTCGAGGTGTTGGCCCTGGCCAGTGCGGTTGCGGTGGTAGATGGCCGAAGCCAATGCAGCAACGCCATACCTTGGCGCAACGAAGTCCGTGTAGGCGCCCCAGGGCCCGCAGGGCGGCCGGTCAGGCCAGCCAGTGACACCATAAATCCCGGCCAGCGAAGCACCCTGGCCCCCGTATCCGCCGTAGGCGCGCTGCGGGCCCGATTGGCCGCGCAGACAGGTACTGAACATGAGCAGTTCCGGCCGGTCCTTCGAGAGTTCCGCGTACCCGAAACCAAGCCGCTCGAATGCTCCCGCCGTAAAACTCTCGGCAACAAGGTCGCTCCAATCGATGAGCTTCTTCGCGATTTCGCGGCCGCCCGGAGTATTCAAGTCGATGTTGAGACCAAGCTTGGAGCTGTTGAAGTTGGCCATGAACTGGGCGTGGTTCACTTCCGCGATGTTGTCTTTGAACGGAGGGATCGTCCGCAACAGGTCGGGCCGTCCGAACGACTCGACATGGACGACGGTGGCCCCGTGGTCGGCCAATGCCTTCGTAACGATCGGCCCGACACCAATCCACGCGAAATCGGCCACTTTCAGACCCTCGAACGCCCGCCGGCGGCTGCCCGAACCGTGCATCGTAGTTGTGATTGGTTCGAAACGGCCAAGCTCCGACTGATGTTCGCCCAACCGAGGCGGCCGTTGCGGATCGAGTAATGGCGTCGCCGAAAGTCGCGCCGGAGTTCCCGGATGGACTCGTCCAAGTACCTTTCGCCAGTAGTCTCGCGCAGCGAGCTGCGGGTCCGAAAAGACGCCGTCGACCATCAGGATCGGGGCGAGCAGGAGGCCGGCGTCGGTGCCAAGTTGCATCAGTTCGTGTTGCGTATGGCGCTTGAAGAATTGAGCGACGCAGTCGAGCGCCGCCTGCGCATCCTCGAGCGGGAGTTGACCCGTGAGCAGGTCCATCGCCCACGTGTTCCAGTTCCTTGCGGCGAGGTGTTCAGGCACCAGGCCGTCTGCCTTTGCCCAATCGAGCGCTGATTGCAATGGCGTCTTGCCGACTCGCCCGCCGGCAAGCAGCACGGTCAGGTAACCGTCGGCACAGTCCCACTGCTTAGGGAAGCTTATTCCGGGCAACATCGACGGCACGGGAACTACGCGATTTGGGCCGCTGGTTGGCGGATCGTTCCCGGTGTTCCTGGGGTAGCCCGTGGCGCTCATCAATGTCCAGACCATTGCCGCCTGCATCGAAACATCCAGGTACTGGCCCTGCCCGGAGTGCTCGCGTTCGTTGAGCGCGATGACACAGTCGGCCGCCGCCTGTATGCCCGCGTGAAACGATGCTTGCGGGTAGCCAACCGGCACCGGCGGCCTGTCGGGGTCGCCTTGCAGACCGAGCAAGCCTCCAGCGGCCTCAAGCGTCAGGTCCGTCGCCGGGCTGAGCGCATCCGGCCCATCCTGGCCGTATGGCGTGACCGCCGCATAGATAACGCCCGGGTTGTAGTCCGAAATCTCCGCATACGAGAGCCCCAGGCGAGCCATCTCTCCCGGATCGAAGCTCTCGATAACGATGTCGGCCTGGGAAAGCAGCCCGCGTAGCGAAGCGCGCGCCGCAGAGTCCTCCAGGTCAACGACAACGCTCTTTTTCCCTCCACCGACCGACGCCCAATACAGCGAGGCGTCAGCATCGTCGCGGGACTTCGATTCATCGAAAGGGGGGAGCGTCCGCGCCTCGGCGCCGCCGGGCGGTTCAATCTTGATGACTTCGGCGCCGAGCTCGGCGAGCAGCCGTCCAGCCAACTCGGCTCGCGTTGTAGAAAAATCAGCAACAAGCAGGCCGGTTAGCGGTGGCTTCGCATCGGGCATGTCGTCCCCTCAAGGATCGCCGCAATTCTTGACTGTCGGCGTCCCAATGAACGCCGACTATACCGGGGCCGATGCGAAGCGGCAGTTCGCCACGCGCCCATTCGCGGACAAATGAAATCGCCGGCCTCGAAAGACCGGCGATTGTGTGTGATGCCCGTTGGGCTGGATGTCACGACGCGATTCCGCGCCTGTTCGAAGCGACTTCCCGGCGTTCGCGGCGTTGTTCAGCGCCCTTGCTCGCCCGGATGAGCCAGCCATCGAGCCACTGTCTCGGACCGCTCTCTGTGATTGCCCCGACGCGCCTGGCTTCGGAGATGAGTTGGGCGTGATCCCGTTCGCGCTCCCAGTTATCAAGGCGCTCCCGCAGCATTTCGTTGTATTCCATTTGAGGTCTCCTCCTCGGTGTTACCGCTCAATCAGCGTAGTTGGTAACAATGTTACCTGTCAATACATTTTGAAGGTTACATTTTTGGAGACCTGTGCTATGGTTCGACGCATGGAACCCGCCGACCGCGACCTCCTGCTCCAGTTCCTCTGGACGCGGGATTTCGAAGATGCCATCGACACCCCCGAGAAGCTCCGGGACTGGCTCGTCGGACTGGACCTGCTCGGCTCGGACGAGAGCGTGACGGAAGAAGACGTGCGCCTGGCTCGCCATTTCCGCGCCGCCACGCGCAACCTCTGCGCGGCCAACAACGGCAATTCCCTCGACCCCCGCACCCACAAGGTCATCGACACAGTGAACGCGCGCGCCCCCCTGAAAGTAACGGTCGGCCCATACGGCGCCCTGGATGTCGAGCCGGGCGGCACCGGAGTGGACCACGCGCTCAGTGCCCTGCTCGCGATAGGCTACAAAGCCACGGTCGCTGGCGAATTCAGTCGCTTCAAGACCTGCAAGGCTTGCGGA
>JBDTNM010000083.1:0-11600 GCA_039933735.1 bacterium
ACTCCGCCACCACCCCAAGAAGTCGCCAACAAGTGACCCGCAGACTACTTCGAGGCTACTTCCGGACTACTTCAGCCACTACTTCCTGGTTACTTCAGACATTACTTCTTGGTTACTTCAAACATTACTTCTTGGTTACTTCAGACATTACTTCCTGACTACTTCCTCGAATCTGGAGTAGTCAAAAAACAATGTGCACAAGTGAAGGCCCGGAAGAAGTCCTCGCCCCGTCCTTCGCACCTCGAAACTCGCCAGCCGCGGTTTCCCGCCAGACCTCAACTCACAACCGTGAATCGTGAATCGAAAATCGTGAATCGTGAATTTCCTTACCTCTCCGGCGCGGCGAGCCTCCCGCTCTCCTTCTCCCACGCCGCCCCCGCCCGCAACACCATCCCCTCCTGCCACGGCCCCGCCGCGAACTGGATCGACAACGGCAAACCCTCGCTCGAAAGCCCGCAGGGCAGGGTCATCGCCGGCACACCCCCGATATTGAACGGCATCGTCATCGAAGCGAACGCCCCACCAGGAGTCATCTGATGCCCATCCACATCCATCAACTCCTCACCAATCTTCGCAGCCGCTCGCATCGTCCCCGGCGTCAGCATCAGGTCCACTCGCTCGAACGCCCGCCGCATCCCCTCCCGGATGTCGTACACAGCCCGGTACGCATCGGCCAACCCCTTCGTATCCGGCACCGGCAGCGAAAGCACAGCCTGCAACTCCGCGCTGTAATCGTCCCGCTGGGTTTCGAACCAGTGCGCGTGGTACGCCTGGCTCTCCGCCACGCACACCTGCCACGCCTTGTTCAGCGTCGCCCGGTCGTATCCGGGGTCGAAGTTGTCCACGATCTCCGCGCCAAGCCCCTGCAGCGTCTCGATGGCCAGCTCGACCGCCACCCGCATCTCCCCATCGAGTAGCCCGAAGAACTGCTCCCGCGGCACTCCAATGCGCAGACCCTTGACCCCGCGCTCCAGCCCCTCGCGATAGTCCGGCACCGGCACGGGCACGGTCGCGAAGTCATCCACGTCGTACCCCGCGATCGCCTGCAGCATGATCGCCGCATCCTCAACGCACTTCACAATCGGCCCCGGGTGGTCGAACTGCCACGACATCGGCAGCACACCCGCCTTCGAAGCCCGCCCCCATGTCGGCTTCAGCCCAACGCACCCGCACAGCGCCGCCGGTATTCGAATCGAACCCCCGGTATCGGTGCCAAGCGTCCCGGCCGCCATCCGCGCCGCAATCGCCGCCCCGCTCCCGCCACTCGAACCCCCGGGGATACGGTCCAGGTCCCAGGGATTGTGCGTCGCACCCGTCCACACGTTGTTCGTCGTCGTCCCCCAGGCGAACTCGTGCGTGTTCGTCTTCCCCAGCAGCACCGCGCCTGCATCGGCCAGCTTTCGCGCCGCGGTCGAATCCTTCTCCGGCACGCGCCCGGCCAGCACCTTCGAACCACCGGCCGTCGCGATGCCCGCGGTGTCGTACAGGTCCTTCAACCCAATCGGGATGCCGTGGAGCGGTCCGCGGTACTCGCCCCCGCTGATAGCCTTTTCCGCAGCTGCGGCGTCCGCCCGCGCCCGCTCCGCCGTCACCAGCACGTACGCGTTGATGGCCGGGTTCAGCCGCTCGATCCGGTCCAGGTACGCCTCGGTCAGCTCCACCGGCGAAAGCTCGCGCCGCTCGATGCGTTTCGCCGCCTCGGCGATAGTCAGGTTAGTCAGCTGGTCACTCATGAACGGCCCCCCGTGAGGCGCGCATCCTACCCCACGACGCTGCCGCCGGGCCACGCTCGTCTCACGCTCGCCGGCTTCGCCATCGCCACGCAGCCGGCAGGCTGAAGAACACGAACGGGATGAGGAGCGCGGCGAACAGCGCCAGCGGCACGAAGCCAACCACCATCATCACCAGCCCAAGGCACCGGGCGAGCCAGCCCTCGCGGCTCGGCCACGCCAGGCACCCGACAGCGAACACAACCGGCCCGGCCAGCACAAACGCCACGAGCACCACGAACACCGGCGTGATGTCGACACCGCCAGTCAGCACCACAGCCAGCGTGACCGCGAGGTACAACGCTGCCGTCCCCAGGCACCACGCGCGCAAGGCGTACTGCAGCTTCGAAGCCGGGCGGGCTGGCTGGAGTCCTCGCATCACCGGCGAATAGTAACGGCGTCCGCGTTCGCCGCGGAGCAGTAAGCTCGTCGATCCGCCCCGGGCGATCGAGGGGCTTCCCTCTATTGACGCTATCAAGGGCAGCCGACAGAGTTACGTAGAGATGTCGAACGCCGCCCTCCTCACCGCACTCCTCGCCACGGCCGCAGGTGCTGCCGCGGCGCATGCGCGCGGGCAAAGTTGGCGGTCGGAATAAGACACGACGAAGCACTCTCGAACGACCGCCTCCGAGGCGGTCTTTCTATGACAGGCTGCCTTGAGGGAGACAGGGGAAGCCATGACCACCACTGTGAGCGCGGATCCATCGCGCTTCATCTCACGCCGGATGCAGGCGGTTCCCCCTAGCGGGATCCGCAAATTCTTCGACCTCCTCAGCACCATCGAAGACGTCATCTCGCTCGGCGTTGGCGAACCGGACTACGTCACGCCGGAGCCGATCTCTCGCGCCGCCATCGAGAGCATCGAGCGCGGCGATACCCACTACACCTCGAACTACGGCCTGCTCGAGCTTCGCGAAAAGCTCGCGGCCCACCTCGAACGGCTCTACGGCGTCCGCTACGACCCTCGCACCGAGATCGTCATCACCAGCGGCTCATCCGAGGCGTTCGATATCGCCCTACGCGCCCTCCTCGATCCGGGCGACGAGGTGCTCTGCGCCGACCCCTGCTACGTGGCCTACCTCCCCGCCACGCTCATGGCTGGCGGGAGCTTCGTCCCCGTGCCGACCTACGCCGCCAACGACTTCCGCCTCCTCGCACACGACCTCGAAGCCGCCATCACACCCCGCACCAAGGCCATCCTCCTCGGCTACCCTTCGAATCCGACCGGCGCAACCATGGGCCGCGAAGACCTTGTGGCGGTCGGCGAAGTGGCACGCAAGCATGACCTTGCCGTCATCAGCGACGAACTGTACGACCGAATGACCTACGTGGGGCAGCACACCTGCTTCTCGGGCCTCCCCGGCATGGGCGACCGCACCGTTCTCCTTGGTGGCTTCAGCAAGGCCTACGCCATGACTGGCTGGCGGCTCGGCTGGGTAGCAGCGCCGGCACCACTCGCCGAGGCCGTCATGAAAGTCCACCAGTACGTCATGATGTCGGCGCCAACCGCATCGCAGTACGCGGCAATTGCCGCCCTGGATCAGGGCGAATCGTTCGTCGCCGAAATGGTCGCCGAGTACGACCGGCGCCGGCGGCTCATCGTTGAAGGCTTCCGCGCCATCGGCCTCCCGACGTTCGAACCCAAGGGTGCGTTCTACGCCTTCCCCGACGTGTCAGTCACGGGGATGGACAGCGTGGCCTTCAGCGAACGGTTGCTCGCCGAAGAGCGCGTCGCAGTCGTGCCAGGGAGCGCGTTCGGCGCTTGCGGCGAAGGCTACGTCCGCGCCTGCTACGCTAGCGGATACGAACAGATCGAACGCGCCCTTGAGCGAATTGGCCGGTTCGTCCAGAGGAACCGCCATGACTGAGCGATCAGGCTTGGGAAAGAGTCCGTCCACCACCTTGACCCCTAAATGGGCATTCTGGATCGGGGCTATCCAACGAATCTTCTAATGACTGGGGAGGAACAAGTGAGTACAACCGCGGGCGCAAGCCCAACCGATATGGCGGATGACTTGCCACCGGGAGTCGCGCCGTCGTTCGGGCAAGTTCCGTCCACCCCCTTCGAACACACCCCCGAACACCTTGTACTCTCCTCCGAGGCTCACTCTCACCTCGCCGGCAGCCCTTCCTTGGCCCTCCTCAGTGGCGCCTTCGAAACAGACCGTCTCGGGCGCGGGAACTTGACGGTTAGCGAAACTGACGAGGCCGGCCAGGTTCACGTCCACGCGGACCTGTCGTTGGCGAACGGTCCTCGCCTTCACCTTGACGCCGACGTCCGCGAGTCTTGGCTCACACGAGCCGCCGTTGCAGACGAGGAAGGCCCCGCTGGGGCAGTCGTGGTCAAAGAACTGTTCCGCCTCGCCGAAATCCCTCGCCAATCGACGGTGACCATCAGCGTCGACGCCGCTGTCTGAGGCCTAAGTAAACCCCTCTTGCATAGATAGCAAGCCAAGGGTGAATTAAAACTTGTAATCAAACGAGCCGCTGCATACGATTCCGCGCCATCGAGGGTTGAACGCCTCTGGAGGGGATTCGTGATTCGTTTTCGAAGCATTGCAGTGCTCGGGGTCTTGGCCAGTTTCAGTCTCTCAGCCGTTTTTACGGCGGCCTGCGGCGGTAGCAGCGGCAACGACAAAGTTGATATTTCGAATGTGACTGTCGACGCCGGCAAGGAGACGACGAACACCACCGAAGCGATCATTGAAGTGCACGACAACTCGTTCACCCCAGACACGATTACCATCAAGTCAGGGACGAAGGTCGTCTGGAAATGGGTCGGCACAGCGAACATGCACTCGATCCAGCTCGCGGGCCAGACTTCGACGCAACAGTCCTCCGGGACGTTCGAGCGTGTCTTCGCGCAGGGCTCCGGGACCTTTAGCTATCAATGCGGTGTCCACGGTGCAGCGATGAGTGGCAAGATCCTCGTCGAGTAAGCTCAGCGAATCTCCACACGCCCGCCGGCCCTTTCGACGTCCTTCGCGAGGGCTCGCGCCGCAGTCGAGGGCATGGCCTGGTCGATTGACGGCTTCTGGCCCGCTTTCGCCCTGTCGGTCAGGTCCTTGGCTTCCTTCAGCCCCAGCTTCTTGTGAGCCCGCAGCACCTTGATAACCTCGATCTGTTTAGGGCCAACACTGCTGAGATAGACCGCGACCCGCGAACGACCGTCCAGAGCCTCATTGTTTCGCGTGCTGCCGGCGGCGGCCAGTGCGGAGAGGCTTCCTGAAAGTTCGCTAAGCTCTTCTTGCATGTCATCGCTTGGCACGCGGACCGGGCGAGGGATGTCCGCCAGGGCGGAACGTCCGCCGGACGGAGTCAGCTTGAACATGATCAATGCGACTACTGCTGCCACTGCCGCCCCCAGAACCACAGGTTCGGTAGGCCCGCTGCTAACAGCGAGATAGGCGGCAGCGCCCGCAGCGATAAGAGCAACAAGTAGCAATAAGGCGCGCATGGACTCTCCTGGTCGACGGGCTATCTTAGCCCGCCCGCCCGAGGCACCGGTTTCCACGCAAATCCGAATGTTGGAACTGTTAACCCTTCGATAACGCAGCCTTAAGAATATCCCCAGCGGTCGCAGCTCAAGTTTCGAGTCATCCTCCCCGGCAGCTCGCAACCAATCAAAATGGAGGTTGTGGAGTAGATGGCGCTCGAAACGCATGGTCTAACCGATTCCGATTTCCGGCTCCTGACGAAGGCCCCGATTCTGATTTTCAACATGGTCGCCGCCGCGGACGAGAACATCGACCGACGCGAAATCGCTTCCTTCAAGGAACTGATCGAGGCATTTGCAGCATCTGACAGCCCCGTTATCCGCGACGTCATGAGAGCGCTCTCCGCAGAATTGGAGAGCGCGGATCACCTTCTCATGTTGCCCACGCCGGAAGCTGAAGCGGAGCTGGCGGAGGTCGGAAGGGTCTCGTCCGCGTTGCCGGAGGGCGGCAAGGAGTTCCGCATGTGCCTGATGGAACTAGGAACGGCCATCGCTGAGTCATCCGGTAAGCAACTAACGCGCACCTACACGGTGGGCGGTGTCGCTGGCGGCTGGCAACCGTCCTCGGGCGTAAGCGCCCACGAACGCGCGGCGCTCGAAGCGGTCGCCGCAGCGCTCGGAATCGATCCATAAATGAGTGGTCGGGGTGCCGCGATTCGAACGCGGGACCTCTTGTACCCCATACAAGTGCGCTACCAGGCTGCGCTACACCCCGAATGTGCCGGGCCCCCGCGGGGCCCCGATCAAATCTACGGAGTGAGTGGCGCGGGGTCAAAGAACCGCTGGCCGACAGAGCTCAGTCTGGCAACTCCAGTTCGATACCCACCGGGCAATGATCCGAGCCCAGAATTTCCTGCTGAATGAACGCGCGTTTAAGCCATGGCCGGACGCCTTCACTCACCATCACATAATCGATTCGCCAGCCAATGTTGCGCGCACGACGTTCACGCCATGCGTCCCAATAGCTGTACTCGTCCGGCTTGTCAGGATGGAACATCCTGAACGTGTCAACGTATCCGTTCTGGATGTATCGGGTGACCCATTCGCGCTCCTCTGGCAGGAAGCCCGTTCCCTTTATCGCTTCGTCGGGTCGCGCAACATCTATTTCGAGATGGGCAACGTTGAAGTCGCCCATGAAGATGACGTTCTTCCCCTGAGCGCGAAGCGCGTTCATGTGCTCCAGGAAGGCCGCGTAGAAGTCGAGTTTGTACTGCATCCGCTCGATCCCGCGGCCCGCATTAGGGAAATAAGCGGTGACTACCGTATAATGCGGGAAGTCGGCCTGAATGACGCGACCCTCGAAGTCGAATTCTTCGAGGCCAAGGCCGATGCGGACATCGAGCGGTTCTTCTTTCGAAAGCAGAATCGCGCCGCTGTAACCAGCTCGTTGAGCTGGATGCCACCAACTCCGGTAACCAAGAGCCGTCCAGGGCTCATCGGGAACTTGATCCGGCGTCGCTTTTACTTCTTGGAATCCGACGATGTCGGGTTGGCTCGTTGCCAACCAGGCGCCGAGGTGGCCTGCCTTGATGGTGGCCCGAAGGCCGTTGACGTTCCACGAACTGATGGTGACGGTGCTCACTTCGCGAAAGGTGAGCCAAGGCAGCGAGTGATGCAACCCGGACGGCTTCAATCGGTGGCCGTGCGAACTGCATCACATCGAATGCCCGAAACGTACCTGCAAACTAATGTCGCTAGACTCGCAGGCAAGCAATTGCAGGGAGTTTGCAACAACCGGTAGGGATTCCCTTATCGGTTTGTTCACACCTCCTGCCGATACTCATAGTGAATACGAAGAAAAGGAACGAACATGACCGCATGTCCTCGCTGCGCTGCCCGATTCACGGGCGCGCCGGACATCGAGCGGCAGTGGATCGAACGGCACATCGGCCGCCATGGCGCAATGCGCATGGCTGTTGGCTACGATGAGTCCCCAAGCGAACCCCGCAAGCTCAATACCGCCGCCTAAATCAGGCACAGCAAACAACCCAAACGGCCCTTCCGAATTCGGAAGGGCCGTTTGCTATCCCGCGACGATTCGAGCGACGACTACGGCAGCTGAGGCTCCGATGGTGACGACAACGTATTCCGCGGCCGTGCCGAAATCGAGGTCTCGATCGAGCAGATGGTGCACGATCCCGGTGGCCAGGTAGAACGCGATGAGCAAAAGCGCTCCTGCGAGTAGTCCGTCAAGGGCATAGAAGTAGAGGGCCAGGCGGAACTCCCCGAGAGTCAGTCCGATGGCGACTCCGACGAGCAAACTGCTGGCGCCGAGGATGCGGCTCTCTCGAAGCAACTCCATGGCGAGCAAAGCACTGACGGCAGCGACGAAGACCCCGGCGAAAAGCAGATCGAAGTCGCGGCTGTAGATAACAGTGAAGAACGCAAACGCCGTGACATAGGTGATGACCGCCATGAACAGCCGAAAAGGCCCGAACAGCCGACCGTCGAAATCGACGGTCTGGAACTCTCCGAATGCGACGAGCGCAACGGCGATGCCCGCGAGAATTGCAGAGGCGGGCCGCGCATAGCCGGTGATGGCGTGATCGATGAAGAGACCGCTGCCGAGCACGAACAATGCCGGCAGGAAGGTGTAGACAGCGGAATCGAGGGGACGAAGGTCACGCCACTCCGGATGACTCTTCACCAGGCCATCGGTACCGAGCGCTGCCATTAACGTGGTGAGGAGGAGGATCCACGGTTGCTCTGGTCGAATGGTGACAAACGCGCCAAGTCCGAGAGCAGCCAACCCACCCAGCAAGATGGTTCTGCCAGTCACACTGGCGAAACCTGGCGCGCGTCCGAGCGGGTGCGCGGCCGTTGTCACTCAGCCGCGTAGGTAGGCGTTTCGAGCCCATACAGTTCGGCACCGTTTCGCCACCAGAGGCGCTCGCGTTCGTCTTCGGTCAGGCCCAACTGGTCGTAAATGATCTCGAAACGATCGATGTGAGCGCGAATCTCATCCATCCCGCAGTCGCTGCCGAAGATCAGTTTCTCGTGGCCGAACTCGCCCTGGGAGTTTGCCGCCAGCAGTTTGCGTTCCACCATGTGGCGTTCGATGGTCTCACCGCCGCTCATATCGAAATACACGTTGTGGCGCCACCGGGCGGTTGAAGTCGCGTAGTCATAGTTGCCCTGGTTGCCCAGGTGGGCGCCGATGATCTTCAGCTTCGGCAGCCGGTTGGCGATCGTGTCCAGGTGCAACGGCGACATTCGGCTGGCCGAAACGTTTCGAGGTGGCATGCGGTCTTGCATCGCCATCATGCGCTGATACGCCTGCGCCGCAGCGGCGTCGCGCCGCCAGTGAGTAATCGAGTAGTCGAGCCCGCCGCCAATGACCCCCATGTGGTAGAGGATCGGCATGTCGAGGTCTTGGGCGGCCGCGTAGGTGGGCATGTAATCGGGTTCGTCGTAGGGGCGTTGAACACCAATGAGCTTGAGACCCCGATATCCCATCTCGTACAAGCGATGGACCGCCTCGCCGTCGATCTCCTCGGGATCAACCACTGCAACCGGAATGAAGAGTTCGCGGTACTTTTCAGCAATTTCCATGCCGCGCTCGTACGACGGGCCGAATCGGCCGCCAGTGAGCAAACACGCCTTAGTGACGCCCGCGTCGTTTAGCCGCTCGACGAGCTTGTCCACCATTGGAGCCGGGTCTTCTTCGGGGTTCTCCCAGTTACGTGGGAAATGCACATGGATATCAAAGATCTTCATGGGGCCTGCCGCGGTCAGAAGCTGTAGTTCCGAGTTTAGCGGATGAGAGGTTAGAGGTTAGACGGCACAACAGATCTCCCCTCGAACTAGTCGCGGTGCCTACCGCTCCGACCGCTCCGGAACATCCCCAACACTGGCGATCCGGCGCCGATGAGAAAGCCGAACTGATACCAGCCACCGTCGCGGCCAACGTTGTACACCGGATACCGCTCCCAAGCGCCGAAAATGTGGACCACGAGAAGTGGCCACGCGCTAATTCCGTTCCAGAGTCCCCAGAGAAAATCTTCCATAGCCGTCACTCCTCAGGCTACTTTCAACGTTCGGCTTTAGCCTTTCAACTCCCGCGGGTAGGCTCGGAGCGTGCGCTCTCGTCCTTTCATGGCCCTCTACGTCGCCGTATTCGTGGCGACGTTGGGCATCTCCATGGTCTCGCCGCTCCTCCCGGTGTACGCCAAGACGTTGGGGGCGAGTGGCGTTTGGCTCGGGATCACCTTCTCTATATTCGCCGTCGTCCAGACGTTCTTCGGGCCGTTCGCTGGAAGGCTTTCGGACAGATACGGCAGGAAGCCGTTCATCGTCGCTGGCCTCGGCGTCTACCTGATCGCTGCACTCGGATATCTCACGGCGGAAAGCTTCTATCAGGTCATCGCCTTCCGGGCGTTCAGCGGTTTCGGCACGAGCCTCATCTTCTCCGTCGCGCGAGCGTATGTCGGCGACATGACTCCGCGAGGGCAAGAGGGCCGCTGGCTCGGAGTGTTCGCGACGGCAGACATCATCGGCTTCGGCACTGGTCCCCTAATCGCTGGTTTGCTCCGCCAGGAAGTTGGCTTCCGCTCGGTTTTCGTTGCAATGGCATGCCTGATGGCGTTGTCTGCCGTGATTTTGCTGTGGTGGCTTCCGCGCCATAGTCCTGCGGAGTTGGCGAAGCGCGCCCACCTTGCTGGCGGCGGGTCACGCCCTGTGCAGACGCCGTTCGCCACCGCGATGCGCGAACGGTTGGTGATGGCCGTGACAACGCACCAGTTCCTGATCTCGCTGGCCAGCGGGGCGTCATTCAGCTTCCTCGCACTAAGACTTGAAGATGGCCTGCATGCTCGGCCGCTCGCAATCGGGCTGGCATTTGCGACGCAGGACATTACCGGAGGGGTCGCGCAACCGCTTTTCGGGCGCATGGCCGACCGCTATCACCGCCCCTTTCTTGTGGCCGGCGGACTCATCGCGAATGGCGCATTGCTGGCGCTCGTTGGCTTCGTACCGAGCTACCCGTTGATGGTCCTCTTGTTGCTGGCCATGGGTGCAACCGGCGCCATCTCGCAGGTGGCTGCCGGCGCGATCCAGGTGGTAGCCGGACGGAATTCGGGGATGGGGACCGTCCTCGGCCTGAGCTCGGCGGCGAACGGCGCCGGGATCGTGGTTGGCTCCATCGTTGGTGGCCTGATTTTTGACCTTATCGGCCTGTCCAGTTCGTTCCTGTTTGCAGGCATCGTGATGATCCTGGGCGCTCCGGTGTTCCTCACGTTGACGCGGGGGCTTCACACGCGCGAGACACCTCATCGCTTTCAACCTGAACAGGTCGGGGACGCCGCGGGCGGCCAATGACCGTCCAGCCAATCGACAATGTTCGCCGTCGACTCTAATGATCGTTCGGTGACGTTGCCGATGTTTCCGGGAAACGACCCATCCGAGGCCCCATCGCTGGGTGGGCGCTTTGCGGAGGTCGCCGTAAACGCCGGACAACCGGCGCGGCAGCCCTTCACCTATAGCATTCCTCAGGAGCTCTCGGTCGAAGTCGGCAATGCAGTGTTTGTGCCTTTCGGGCCGCGCATCCTGCAAGGCATCGTGCTTTCGATTTCCGACACCACATCACTCGAGGCAGTGCGTCCGATAGCCGCCCTGGCCGATGAATTGCCGATCCTCGACCCGGCGCATATTGCCCTCGCCCGCTGGATTTCCGAGGAGTACCTGGCTCCCCTGTGGGAGTGCGTCGCTTGCTGCCTCCCTTCGGGCTATGGCCAGAAGGCTGTCACGATGGTCTCTCCAGTGGACGTACCGCCGCTCTTACCAGTCTTCCCGAAAGACCAGAAAATCTTGCAATACATCGGGGCGAACGGCCGCGTGACGCTGGAAGAATTGCGGGAGCACGTTGGGCCTGTGAGCCAGGCGATCCTCGACCGCCTCCAGCGCGAAGGGCATCTCACAGTCGCACAGGGTCTCTCCCGGCCGTCTGGCCGTCCACGGTTTGAGCGCCGGGTGGCGTTGGCGGCGGATCCGAAGTCTGCTGAATCGCACGAACTCGCCTTGCTCGCTCGCAACGCGAAATCCGTCGAAGCTCGGGTGCTTCGCCATTTGCGGTCGAACCCGGACATCTCGCTAACCGAGGTTCGTGAACTTGGGGCCGCGCCCACTCACCTTCGGCACCTGGAGTCCGGTGGTTGGATTCGTGACTACGAGAAGCAAATTGAGCGCGACCCGCTCGCAGAATTCGCCTTCGCCCGGCGCGAACCTCCCCGCTTGAGCGATGAACAGACCTCCGCCGTGGAATCAGTCTGGACCGGGCTCGGCACCACACTGATTCATGGAGTGACCGGCTCCGGCAAGACTGAGGTCTACCTGGAGCT
>JBDTNM010000084.1:0-11590 GCA_039933735.1 bacterium
AGAACACGGGTTCGTTCGAAGTGGTTGGGGACTACTGCTTGAGCAGTTCGACTTCGATGTTGAGCTTGACGTCGTCGGCGAGGACGAACCCGCCGGCATCGAGGGCAGCGTTCCAGACCATGCCGAAGTCCTTGCGGTTGACCTTGCCGTTAATGCTCAGGCCGATGCGGCTGCCGCCCCACGGGTCTTTCACCGGGCCGGTGACTTCGCCTTCGAGGACGACCGGCTTCGTGACGCCGCGGATGGTGAGGTCACCGGTGACTTTCCAGTCGTCGCCCTTCGGTTCGATCCGGGTGGTGACGAAGGTCAGTTCGGGGTAGGACTCGGCATCGAGGAAGTCTGCGGACTTGAGGTGAGCGTCACGGTCGGCCTGGCGGGTATCGATGCTGGCGGCCTTGATGGTGACGGTGGCGCTTGAGTTGGCGAAGTCTGCCTCGTCGATCTGGGCGGCGACGGCGTAATCGTGGAACGTGCCTTTGGTCTTGGCGATGAGCATGTGCTTGATGGCGAACTCGATCGAGGAGTGGCTCGGCTCAACGGCGTAGGTGGAAGTTCGGGGTTCGGTGAGGGAAGTCATTTGTTGGGTTATCCTTACTTTTGGTAACATCATTACCTGATGTTGCTAAGATACAGTCGGTAACTTCCGAGTGTCAAGTAGCTTACGTAAAAGAAGTGCGAAGGATGGTAGAATGTGGGCATGGCAGCAGTAGATTCCCAGGCGCCTCACGGCTTGTCGGCGTACTGCCCGGTTTTCCAGGACGCGGTCGAGTTGATCGGACGGCGCTGGACGGGCGCGATAGTGCGGACGTTGCTCACCGGTTCGACAAGGTTCGGCGAAATCCTTGCCCGCATTCCCGGGCTTTCTGATCGCCTGCTTTCGGAGCGGTTGCGCGAACTTGAGGCGGCGGGCGTGGTAAAGCGGACGGTTTTCCCGGAAGTTCCCGTGCGGATTGAGTACGAGCTGACGGAAAAGGGCCACGAACTCGAAGCGATCGTGGAAGCGATTTCGGGGTGGGCTGACCGCTGGGGCGCGGCTTCCGAGTTGGAAGCGACCGGAACTTAACCTTCACCCGTTTACAGCGCATCCCCGGATGCCATACGCTCGCGCCCGCGAAAGGGGCTGCGGGTGTACCGCTTTCTCGCCCTCGTCTTTGTGTTCGCGGCCGCCGCTTGCGGAGGCGGGGATCCGCCCGCGAATTCGCCGTTCGGAAAGTCCACCGCCACCACTGGCCCAACCGAGGCCGTGCTCGGCGTTAAAGAACAGCCTTCGGCGACCACTACCGCTCAACCGACTCCGCCAGGTTCCTACGTAGTGGTTGAAGGCGACACGCTTTCGGAGATCGCCGCGAAGTTCAACACCGATACGGCCACGCTCGTCGCCGCCAATAACCTGGCCGACGCGGATGCGCTGTTCGTGGGGCAAGAGTTGAAGATCGCGGCGGCCGGCTCGGTTACCGCGACTCCTGCGGCATCACTGACTTCCACTCCGACCCAGTGATTCAGGGTCGCCAGACGCGCGACGGCTTCCCCTGCATCATCTCCTGGAGCGACCAGACTTCCACCCGCCAGGGCTCAAGCTTGAGCGCGCCGAAGCCGGGATCCGTGGGGCCGCCTTTCCAGAATAACCCTGGGTCGTAGCCGACTGGCGGTGGCGCGTTCTTCACGAGGTCCCAAACACGGTCCTTCGTGGCCTGGTCGTCGGCCCATTCGGCCCGGCACTCGGCGTAGACCTGCTCGTGTTGCTGGTCCCAGTAGCTCAAGGAAACGAACGGGTTCTTCGCGATGTGCTTCGCTTTGAACGAATCGCGGCCGGTGGCGATCCAGCCGGTGTTGCCATCCCAGACCGGATGCAGAATGCGGGCGCGCGGACGGCCCTTGCCATCGACCGTGGTAACTGTGCACCAGACAACGCGGCTGGTGATGCGGTGAAAATCGGGAGCGACTGCGTCCCAGCTGATGTTCATGCCCTGGCTCCTGCGGTGTGTTAGGGGACTATACAAACCCCTAACTGGCGGCGCTTTGCCGTCACCAGGTTCGGCAATTGGGCGGCGGTTCCCCGAGGTCGGCCTGCATGTAGGTGGTGCTCAACCACTGGCCGAACTTGTAGCCCGCGTTCTTCATCTCGCCCATGACTTCGAATCCGTATTTGCGGTGAAGGCGAATGCTGGGTTCGTTCGATGAGGTGATCGAGGCGATCACGAGGCGCACTCCGATTTCGCGGAGACGCTCGAGGAGCGCCGGCAGGAGGCGGTCGGCGACGCGTTTGCCGCGGTAGCGCTCATCGATGTAGATCGTGTCTTCGCGCGTGAAACGCCAGCCGTGCTTCTGACTGACGAAGCTCGAGTAGGCGAAGCCGACGACTTCCCGTGCGATTTCGGCCACGAGGACGGGATTGAGTTCGTCGTGCTCGAGGAACCAGAGACGGCGTTGGTCGATGGTCCAGGGGACGGTGTCCCAGGTTGCGATGCCGAACTCGATCTCCGGGTTGTGAATCCGGTTGATTGCTTCGAGGTCGGACTCCGTCGCGGGGCGAATCGTCAGTTCAGGCGGTTCCATGGCGGGCAACTGTGCGGCATCACGGTTTCGAACGTGTTTCGCAGGTGTTAGCCCTCGGGCGCGGGACGCGGCGGACGCTTGTGGCCCCACCAGCTTGTGGTGCTGTACTGCGCCACCTGCCAGCAGGAGTCATCGACTTCGCGCGCGCCCCAGCCGTATTCCACTCCGAAGTTCGATGGGTTGCCCATGTAGAACGAGACCATCTCGTCGTTGCTGTGGCGGCCCAGGGTCATGATGATCGGCGCGTTGCCGGCCTGCACCGTATCCCACGTGCGCCCCACGGCATCGAAGTCATCGAGCTGGAGCATGAAGTGGTTCGCCCGCTTCGGCGCCCCCGGGTACTCCACGAAGGCGATGCTGTGGTGGCGCGGATTGCAGTGGAGGAAGCCCAGCTTGAGCCGCCCCTGCGTGACAAAGTCCGAGACCTTCATCCCGAGCATCGTCGTGTAGAAATCCATCGTCCGGTCCAGGTTCGTCGCCGCGACTACGAAGTGCCCCAGCCCCTGTGTGCCGGCCACGAAGCGGGTGTCGCCCTTGGACGATTTGAACGGCGCAGGGGCCATTTGCGGCCCGTAGAACACCTCCAGGTCGTGTCCGTCGGGGTCCTGGAACTTGATTAATGCCTTCACGTGGCGACGTTCGGCTTCTTCGGTCGTGCCCCAGGCGACTTCGACCCCGGCCGCCTGAAGGCGCTCGCCGATGGCCTTCACATCGCTGGCCGTGTCTACCTGCCAGCCGCTATAGAGGATGTCGTCGCGGGCGTCCTCGTGCAGGGCGAAGCGGTGGTGGTGGCCGTCCATCCGCAAGAGCATCGCGCCGTCGCCGTCGTTCGGGACGGCCTCCAGCCCGAGTGTGCCCTCCGCATAGGAGCGCCACTCGCCCAGATCTCGGACGCCAAGGCCGAGGTAACCCAGTTGGCTCACTCCAGTCATCGCGAATCTCCTTCCTCTGCCCGCGCCCGGCGCGGGCTGGTGGTTTAGTGGACGTCGTTGAGCATCGAACGACTATAGGTCGCGGCGGTGCCTTCGACGGCGCCCATGGGATGATTGCGCATCGCCAGCAGGTCGCGCAGGAACCGCTGGATCGGGTTCGAAAGCTGCATCACGCTTCCGCCCGAAACTTCGAACACTTCCAGCACGGCGTGCAGGCACTTCGAAACCGCGCGCGGGCCTTCGTAGCGGGCTCGTGCCTGCAGGTCGGCCGGGATGAGTTTCGCGCCACCGCAAGCGAGGCCGTAGAGCTCCTCCCACGTGCTGCGCAGCCGCAGCCGGGCGTCATCAACTTCGGCACGGGCGTGCGCGAGCCGCACCTGCACCGCAGGGTTCGCCGCCACGGGCGGGCCGCCGTACGCGCCCTGCCGTGTCCGCGTCTGTTCCACGAACGCATCGAGCGCCCCGGTTGCGGCGCCAATTGCCGGAGCCGCAATGGCGGACGTGAAGATTCCGCCGAGCCACGGCAGGTGATAGAGCGGCCGGTCGTTCACTTCCCAACCCGGGATAAGGCCGTGGTTCACGTCCGCGATCTTGTGCGTGCGATGCGAGGGTACGAACGCCTTCTCGATGTTGAGCGTCTTGCTGCCGGTGCCGGCCAGCCCGGCGACTTTCCAACTCTCGGGGTCGATGGAGTAGTCGGCGCGGCGGACGAGGAAGGCCCCGATATCGGCTTCCGTATCGCCCTCTGGTATGCCACCGAGGATGGCCCAGTCGCAAAGGTCCGCGCCGCTCGAGAATCGCCACTGCCCGGAAAGCTCGTACCCGCCTTCGACACGCACCACCCGCCCCGTCGGGGCGTAGGAAGAGGACAGCCGGGTCTTCGGGTCAGTCCCCCAGACATCGCGCTGAGCCTCGTTCGAAAGCAGCGCGACTTCCCAGGGGTGGACACCGACCACGCCCGCCACCCAGCCGGTGGAACCGCAGGCCGAAGCGAGCAGGATGACGCTCTCGAAGTAGGTCGCCGGGTCGAGTTCGAGGCCACCCCACTGGCGCGGCTGCAGTCCGCGGAAGACCCCGACCCCGTCGAGTTCGCGCACGGTCTCGGGCGGGATGCCGCCAAGCTGCTCGATGCCAGCGGCGCGCGCGCGAATCCCCGGCAGGATCGCCCGCACAGCGGCAAGGTAGGCAGCTCCGTCAATCGGGGTGGTTGCCGCTGCCGCCGGGGTCTCTGTCGTCATCTGCCTTCCCTGGCTTTCAAGCGCCCTCGCGGCGCCCGGTTTTCTAGCTGGCCTGGAGGAATTCGACCCAGTTGCCGTCCGGGTCTTCGACGATAGCGATGGTGACTCCGGGGCGGAATTCGCGGACTCCGACTGCCACCTTGTAGCCGCCGGCCTCGCAGGCGGCGACGACCTCGTTGATGTTCGAGACCGAGATGGTCCAGTAGCGGTAGCCGAAGCCGCCCTGGATGCCGCCGGGCGCGGCCTTGGCCGGCGGGTTCGAACCGGAGATGACCTTGATCAGGCTGGTGCCGCACATCAGGCGGTGCATGGTGCTTCCGCCGCCCATGGGCATATCGCCGAGGTGTTCGAAACCGAGCGTATCGCGGTAGAACGCCAGGGCCTTTTCGCCGTCCGAGACGACGATGCCGAGGTCGATGGAATCTTTGGTTAGTTGCACACCCATCTGGTGGCCTCCTCGAAGTTGTGAGGCGGGAGCATACCGGAAAGGCGAGGCCGGCGAATCGGGGGTCACAAGCGGGAACGCGATACAGTTGTCGGCAGCAGCGGGGAGGACGATTCGGAATGACCTGGGTAATCAGCATGATCCTGGCGCTGGTGATTTGCGGCGCCGTGTTCTTTGTAGGGCGGGCTGCCCGGAGCGGGGCTGCGACAGGCTCGCAGGAGCGGTTCCGGGGGACGATTGCGATGGTGGCGGCAGGCGTGCTGTTCGCGCTCTGGGCGGGATTGCACACGGTCGCCGCTTCGGTGCGCCCCATCGAGGCGGGCCACGTCGGCGTGGTTTACCAGTTCGGCGAAATCGTCGGGCAAAAGGATGAAGGCCTGCAGTTCATCGCCCCCTGGCAGTCGATGAAGACCGCCAGCATCCGGGTCCAACGCGAACGCTTCGAGAACATCTCGGCGTTTTCCAAAGAGACCCAGGACGTCTTTATCTCGGTGGCGGTGAACTTCTCCGTCTCGAAGGACCAGGTGCAGACGCTGTATCGGCAAGTCGGTCCGAACTGGTTCGACGTGCTTATCGAGCCGCGGGTAGCGAACTTCCTGAAAGAGGAAACGGTGAAGTACCCCAGCGTCGATGTGGCCCCGAACCGCGAAGCGATCCGCGTGGCCGTGCGCCAGCGGCTCTCCGATGACCTGCAGTCGCGGTCGATCACGATCAACGACTTGCTGATCGAGAACATCGATTTCTCGGCGGAGTTCAAGCAGTCGATCGAACAGAAGCAGATCGCCACTCAGAACGCCTTGCGCGAGCAGGAGAAGGTGAAACAGAGCCAATTCGAGGCCGAGCAGGCGGTAGAGACGGCAAAGGGTGAAGCAAACGCAACGCGCGAGCGCGCCAACGGCCAGGCGGATGCGAACAAGGCATTGGCGGCTTCGCTGACGCCTGAAGTCATCCAGTTCCAGGCCGTGCAAAAGCTCTCGGACAAGATTCAGATCGCGCTGATCCCGTCCGGCCAGGGAGTGATCCTCGACCCGACAACCCTCCTCGGTGGTCTGGCGACGACGAAGCCGTAAGGTCTGCGGACCCGCGCGTTTCAACTCCGCGCTTTTGGCGTAGGCTCGAGCTGTGACTGAGCTCGAGCAGCGTTTGCGGGACCTGTATGTGGCCTTCAACGCGCGCGACATCGACTCGGTGCTCGCGGCGCTGACGCCGGAAGTGGACTGGCCCAACGGGATGCAGGGCACGCGCGAATTGGGCCAGGAGGCGGTCCGGGCGCACTGGGTGAACCAGTGGAGAGTCATCGACCCGTTGGTGGAGCCGGTGGCGATCGAAAGCCGCGCCGACGGGGCCGTTTCCGTGGAAGTGCACCAGGTGGTGCGGAACATGGACGGCGCCGTTGTGAACGACCGGACGGTGTTCCATGTCTATCGATTCGACCGGGCCGGGTTGGTGACTCGGATGGACATCGAAGAGTCGAGCTGAGCCAGCTTTCAGGTGACGGCGGTGTAGGCGAGCCCGGCCACCAGGCCGGCGAGGACGAACCATGCGCTGTTCGGGTTGAACCGCAGCAGGACGCCAATCCCAATCACGAACAACGCGGCCGAGTACCAGCCGTTGAGCACTTCGAGGCCGAGGCGAACAGTGACAACGACCATCAGGGCCAGAGCAGCGGCGTTCACGCCGTCGAGGAACGGCGCGGCCCAGGTAGAGCGGCGCAGGCGTGGGACGATGGGGTGGGTCACAGTCACGAGGATGAATGACGGGAGAAAGATGCCGACCGCAGCGAGGGCAGCGCCGCGCCAGCCGTCAATCACGTAGCCGGCGAAAGCGGCTGTGCTGAAAACCGGTCCGGGCGTGAACTGTCCAGCCGAGATCGCATCGACGAGCTGGGCCTGGGTCAGCCAGGCGCGGTGATCGACGAACTCGGTCTGCATGAAGGCGAGGAGGACATAGCCGCTGCCGTAAAGCAGCGAGCCGATCTTGAGGAACACCAGCAAGAGTTCCCAGGGAGAATATCCCGGCGGGTGAGCGGCGAGCGTGAACGGCGCGAGGGCGAGGTTCCGGCGGAATGGGCCACGGCGCCGGGGTTTGGGAAGGTCTCCCGCGTTCTTACGAGCGTTGCGTGTGACGAGCCGGACGACGGTGTGGACGAGTAGCAGGGCGAAGCCCGCGGCGAAAATGAGGATGACCTCGCCGACGCCCACGGCGGATGCGAATGCGACGATGAAGACAAGCGCGAACGTCTCGACGCCCTTCAACATGGCGCGCTTCAGGCCCCATATCGCCTGGACGATGATCGCGAGCATGAACGGCTGGATGCCAATGATGATGCCCTTGCCTGCCGGCGTCGCCCCGTAACGGACGTAGGCCCAGGCGAGCGCAACGGTGATGAGGGTGGCCGGGAACACGAAGCAGAGGCCCGCGATCCAGAGGCCGCGCCAGCCGGCGCGGACGGCGCCCATGTGCATCGCGAGTTCGGTCGAGTTTGGCCCAGGGATGAGGTTGGTGACGCCGAGCATGTCGACCAGTTCCTGGTCGGTGGTCCAGCCGCGAGTACCGGCCAGCTCGCGGCGCATGATGGCGATGTGGGCCGCCGGGCCGCCGAAAGCGATGACGCCGAGGCGCAAGAAGTAGCGGGCGACTTCCTGGACGGAACCGGGGTTGGAATCGGCCATCGCGGGGACGGTACAGCTTGCAGTGGCCGCAGGGTCAAGCCCGGCTTGATAACAATTCGGGGCCAAGACAGATTCAGTTGTGACTGCGGAATACGTAGACCTAAGAAAAATCAAGGACAGTATTGATTTTCTTAAGTCGTATGGTATTCTTTCGGAACTTGAGGAGGGAAACCATGACTACTCGAACCGAATCGCCCCTCGCCATGCTGGTCCAGCAAGGCCTTGAATCGGTGGGCGCCTGCCCCGTGGATCCGGCCCTGCGCCGACCCGCCGACACCCCTTCGGAAACGGTTGAACAGCTCGCGGCGGGCCTGCTCGTCGCCATGGGCCTCGGCGAGATCTCGTCCGACCTGGACCTCCAGGCTGTGGCACTGCTCGGCGCTGCTTGCGTCGCGGGCCTGCAAGCGTTCGGGGAGATGGAGCCGGGCATCCACCGGCTCGACCAGGCGATATTCGCACTGGAAGACCTGCTCCGACGCACCTCTCCCGCGCGGGCGAACTAGCCATGGTGCTGAATTTCGGCGACGCGCCAGTGCTCGATGTTCGCGACCTTGTGAAGCGATACCGCAATGGGACGGTCGCGAACGACGGCATTTCGCTGGCGCTGCGACCTGGAGAGATTTACGGCCTGCTTGGCCCGAACGGGGCGGGCAAAACGACGCTCGTGCGCCAGGTGCTCGGCATCCTGAGGCCGACTTCAGGGACGATAACGCTCGATGGCGCGGATGTTGTCGCCAACCCCGGCCTCGCCCGGAAGAGCATCGGCTTCCTGCCCCAGGGCCAGTTCGACCTGCTCTCGCTGCGGGTCGGGGAACTGATCGAGTATTCGGCGCGCCTGCGTGACGTGAGTCCAGACGCAGCTCGCCGGCGCCGCGATGAACTGGTCGGGCAGTTGGACCTCGGCCCGTTCGTGAACACGTCCATGCATGCCGCGTCTGGCGGAATCCGGCGGATGGCGGGGTTCGCCGCCGCCATCGCGGCCCCGGCACGTTTGCTCGTGCTCGATGAGCCAACAAATGACATCGACCCGATCCGGCGGCAACTGCTCTGGAACACGATTGGGGAACTCGGCGAGAAGGGAGCGACCGTGCTTCTCGTGACCCACAACCTGGCCGAAGCGGAGCGGTTCATCGACCGGCTGGCGATCATCGACGGCGGGCGGATCGTGCGCGAAGGCACACCGGGAGCACTGCGCAGCCTGGTGACGGACAAGCTTCGGCTCGAACTTGTGCTCACCGGAGCGGTGACGCCGCACCCGGCCCTCACTTCGGAGCACGGCGAACCCGGCAAGTATCTGTTCGAACAACGGGACCTGCCGGCCGTGAGCAGTTGGCTCGGGGCTGTGCGGGAGGCCGGCTTCCTTTCGGACTTCCGCATCGGGCCACCGACGCTGGATGACATTTACGCAGCCGCGATGGCCCCGGCGCGCGAACTGGAGGCCGTCTCGTGAACGTATTACGCCAATACCGTGACCTGCTTTCGATCCAACTGCGGTCGATGCGCGATGAAGTGCTGATGATCGCCGTGATCCAGATCGTCCTTGCCCTCGGCCTGGTGTTAGGGATGGGCTACCTGATCCCGAACATTTCCGAGGCATCGGCGACGTTCCTCGTGACCGGAACGGCGACCCAGTCGTTCGTGACGATGGGGCTGGTGATGTTGCCGCAGATGCTTTCGCAGTCGAAGGCAGAGGGCCGGATCGAGTACTTCCTGACCATGCCGATCAGCCGCGAGGCCTACTTGCTGGCGCTGATCACGGTTGTTGCCGTGACGTCGCTCCCGGGGGTCGCGTTCACGCTGCTGTTTGGGGCGTGGCACTACGGCCTGACGCTCAGCTTCGAGCCGACGTTCCTGGTGGTGATGTTGCTTTGCGTGCTTTCCCTGGCCGGGGTGGGAGTCGCGCTGGCGATGTTCACGCCGCACCAGCAACTGGTGAATGCCATCACCCAGCTCATCATCTTCTATGTGTTGTTCTTCGCGCCGGTGCTTTTGCCGGCCTCGCAGTTGCCGAACCTGTTGCAGCAGACGGCGAAGCTGGCGCCGCCTTCGTACGCCGCAGATGGTGTGCGGGCGACACTCACCGACTTGCCGAACACGGACCTGAACAAGGACCTCGCGGTGATGAGCGGATTCGCAGTCGGATCTATCGCGCTGAGCGCGTTCGCCATTCGCAGGCGCGGGTAAACCGGTCATCGGACCGCGCACCCCTCTCGTTGCGGCGCCGGGTACCCCAATACCCGGCGCGCCGCACTCTCCCGCGTCGTCGTTAGCGCGGCGATGGTGGTGAGGTGTCCGATGTTTCCGAGGGATTTCGCTCATTCGCGATGCTGGGCATGAACCCGACACTTTAAAAGACGTGCAGCGCAGCCGCAGCGACTCGCCCGTCGCCAAGGGGCGTACACCCGGTGTCGTGGTTCAACAACAGAAGCGTTCAGGTGAAGTTGCTGGGCGGCTTTGCCGTCGTCCTCGTGCTCACCGCCATCATTGCCATCGCTGGCATCATGCAGCTCCGGTCGGCCGCCAAGCGCACCGACGAGCTCTACCATTACGACCTCCTGGGCATGCATTTCGCGACCACCGCCCAGCTGAGCATGGTGAAGAGTGCTCGCGACGAGAAGAAGACGTTCCTCGCGACAGACGAAGCGAAGCGGACCGAACTGATTAAAGAAGCGCGAGCAGACCTCGCCGAGGCGGCGGACGCTGCTAAGTCCGCGACACCGACCTTCGTGGAAGCTGCGGATCAAGCCACCTGGGTCGGCGTCATGAAGCAACTCGAAGATGTTTCCGCCGCGCGTTCCCACGTGCTCGATCTTCTCGCAGCCAACGACGACACGGCGGCCACTGCGGCGGCGACAGCGATGACGGCCGACATCGACAAGATGAACGCGGCGCTTGAAAAAGTGACCACGGACAACCTCGTGTCCTCGAACGCAGCACAGGAAGCAGCCGCGTCCAGTGAATCGTCCGCGATGATGCTGCTCAGTGGCATGTCCGTGGTCGCGATTCTCGTGGGACTCGGCATCGGCTATTACATCGCCCGCCAAATGAAGACGAGCATCGGCGTGGTCGTCAACCGGTTGTCGAGCCTCCAGCGAGTTTGCGTGACGAATCTCGAAAACGGGATTAAGTCGCTCTCCGCTGGAGATCTGACGATCGATGTTCAGCCGGCAACTCCGCTCATCCCGAATCCCGGGAAGGACGAAGTGGGCAAAGCCGCAGAGACCGTGAACCTGGTACTCAACCAAATGGTCTCGACCATTGCCAGCTACAACGAAGCCCGAAAGGGACTCGCGGGCCTGATCGGTGAAGTGCAGACGGGCGCTTCAAACATCACGAATGCGGCCGACTCGCTGCGCGAGAACTCCGACCAGATGGCGGCGGCCACCGGCCAGATCGCCGTTGCTATCAACGAAGTCACCCGCAGTGCCGTGAACCTTTCGGCGCTTTCACATGAATCTGCCCAGGAAGTTGAACGCGTCGCCGCCGGATCGCAGCAACTCGCCGCGAGCGCCAGCACCTCCGCTCATTCGGCTTCCCAGTCGAAGGAAGAAGCGACCCAGATTGGTTCGCGCATCCAGTTGGTCGCCACCGCCTCGCAAGAGGTAGCCGCGGCTGCTGAAGAATCGAAGAGTGCGGCCCAGCAGGGACAGAAGGCTGTTCGCGAAGCTGTCAGCTCGATGGAATCGATCGCGACCGCCGTCCAGCGAGCCTCCCAGACGGTCGACCAGTTGGGCGAATACGGCCAGC
>JBDTNM010000085.1:0-11440 GCA_039933735.1 bacterium
CGCCCATGGCGCCCAGCATCCAGCGGCGGGAAACGCGCTTCTCCCCGAGCGGTTCCCTCTTCATCCGATCGTCATACTATCGCTGCACCGGTCTACGCACCGCCAACATGCATTTACCGAAGGGGACATCAAATGGCACGCACACCGCTCACGCCCGATCAGGTCGCTCTCGCGCTCGCCGATCTCGATGGCTGGGAAGCGGTCGGCGCCAGTTCCATCGCGAAGACCTTCACGTTGAAGGACCACCTGGCGGCCCTCGGCTTCGTGGTCAAAGTTGCCGCCGCCGCCGAAGTCCTGGACCACCATCCGACCATCGAGTGGACCTACAACAAGCTGCACTTCGTGCTCAACACGCACGATGCCGGCGGAGTCACGAAACGCGACTTTGAACTCGCCGCGAAAATCGACGAACTGGCGTAAAAGGGCCGACGGAACCTAGACGGCGAAGCCGCTTTCTTCCTTGAGCTTTCGAGCGTTGGTGACGATCACCTTCTCTTCCGCACTGAGCTCGTCGAAGTTCTTCAACACTTCGTGCTTCAGCGGGAAGATGTGGATCGAGTCCCAGCCGCAGACGTCCTCACAGAGCCGGCAGCCGGTGCACTTCTTCTCATCCACCGTGCTCACGCCGAAGAAGTCGTCGATCCGGTCTGAGTGCTGAAGGCTCAGAGCGTCGAATGGGCAAATGTTGATGCACAGCTCGCAACCGGAGCCGATGCACTTTTCCTCAATCACGACGGCCTTCGGCCATTCGTTTTTCTTCACCGATCGGCAAACGTCGCCGAAGGTATCGAGGATGGCTTCCGGCGGGCAAACGATGCCGCACGCTCCGCAGTCGATGCATAGCGTCGGGTCGATGACGTGCAACTGGTTCCGTTCGCCGGTAATTGCATTGGTTGGGCAGCGCTTCGTACAGGCCGTGCAGCCAATGCAGGTTTCGATGATCGCGTAAGGCAAGTGAAACCCCTCACAAGGGCCGTAGTGCCTTCAGCATAGTCATTTCATCCCGGACGTACCACTCAGAAGCTCAGCGATCAGCCGGTCGGCGTGGCCATCAAATGGGAACAATCCCCGCCGCACGATCCTGAGCGCGTGCAGAATCCCGAGATGCGCGCTGCGCTTCGCCTCTTCGCTGTAGCTCATCGAAATTGAGCGTTCGGCAAACGTGTCCTGGTCGCGAACGTAGTGCTGCATCCCCGGCAGCACCACCACATCGAGGTCGAGATCGACGAAGTCGATGGTGTCGCCTTCGATTGTGCCTGGGAGTGCCGCGTCGCACTTCGCATCCAGGAACTCCCCCGCCGGCGAGTAAGCGAAAATCACCGTGAGCGGCCCGCCCAAACCGATGTAATGCAACATGTGCGCTGGCTCTGCGGCGAACTCGCTGCGCAGGTTGATGCCAGACTTCGCATGCCGTCCGGGGTCATGGTGCACCACCCGCCATTCGCCATCGATCGCCTCGACGAGATCGCCCGGCCACTCGTACTTCACAGAGCCGTCGAACTTGAGCTTTCGCACTACGACAGCAGTGCTCACTGCTTCTTCGGGTGATGTTTTAGAGTCGCTCGTTCTGCCTCGGCGAGCAGCTTGTTAAGCGACTCCTTCACCTCGCGGATCTCAGGAAATCGCCCTTCGTCGTTGTTCGAAAAGATGACGCCGCCATCAACCGATACCGTGAAGATGCCGCCATGGTCGGGCACGAGCGTCAGGCCCGAGATGAAGTCGCTATACGTATGGAGGAGTTCTTGGGCCACCCAGGTTGCGCGCGGCAGAAAGTTGCAACGCGCGCAATAGGCGATCTCAACCGCGAATCGAGTTGCCGGCGTACTGGAATCTGGCATGGCCGTCAGCGCTTGGCTCCCCAGCTTTCCCAGTAGGTCACATCTTCCACTGGCTTGCGGAAGCCAGATCCGAACTTGCCCTTCGGCCAGCCCACCGGGATCAGCGCTGCTGTCTCCACGGACTCCGGGATTCCGAACAGCTCGCGGATCTCTTTCTGGCGGCCCCGGTGGATGGTCGTCAGAGCGGTACCGAGACCAAGTGCCCTTGCCGCCAGCATCAAGTTCTGGACCGCGGGATAGATGCTGGAACCTGAGACGATATCGCCGTTACCGGTAAGTGAGCAGGCGAAGATCAGCACCGGCACTTCGTGCAAGTGCTCGGAAAGATAGGTGGCGCTTCGCATCACCCGTTCGTTGCTCTCGCGTTCGGCGTCGGGCAAGGCGGCGCCGGCACCGTAGCCGGAGGCAATCGCCTTCGACCAGCCCTCGTTGTACCACTCCTGGATCTGCTTCTTCTTGGCGGCATCGGTGACTACCAGCCAGCGCCAGCCCTGCCGGTTGCCGCCGCTCGGCGCTCGCGTAGCGGCCCAGAGAATCTTCTTGATGTAGTCCTCGGGCACTGCATCGGGCTTCAGTCGGCGCATCGCCCTTTGCGTACCGATGACTTCGAAGAAATCGCTTTCAACAACTGCTGGTTCCATGAGGCCTCCCGTTACGCTCCAGATGCGATCCTACCGGAGCCGGCACCGATATACTTCAGCCTCCGTTAAAACTCCCCGTGGTCGTGGAAAGCGACGCCGAACCGAAGCGGTGCACGCGTTCATTTCGGGTGCCAGCGCCGGTTGCACGGCCTTCCTTATCGGTGCCCTTGCCCTCGGAATCGTCCTCGTCGCCATCAACTTGCGCGGCGGCTGACCGGGCCGCAGCGCCGCGCTCAGAAGGCTCTATAATCCCGCCCGTGCCCGACTTGCCGCTTTCCGGAATCCGCGTTTGTGACCTCACCTGGGTCATCGCCGGGCCGACCGCCACGAGAGTCCTGGCAGACTTCGGCGCCGATGTCATCCGCGTCGAGCACGGCCAGGCCGTTGACCCCATTCGCCTCGGCCGCCCCCTCAATGCGGATAAGCCGACCCTCAACAATTCCGGATTCTTCAACTACTTCAACCGAAACAAGCGAAGCATCCTCCTGAACGTGCGGCACCCTCTGGGAATGGAACTGCTGCATAAGCTCATCGCCGCCTCAGACGTCGTCATCGAAAACTTCTCGAGTGGCGTTTTGGATTCATGGGAGCTTTCTTACGAAGCCCAAAAAGCCATCAATCCCGGGATCATCTACTGCTCGATTTCCGGTTACGGCCACAACGGCCGCGACAAGCACTTCACGACATGGGGCCCGACGGCCCAGGCCCTTTCTGGACTGACCATGATGTCGGGTCTTGCCGGCGAGCCACCCGCTGGCTGGGGCTACAGCTACATGGACCACACAGCGGGTTACTACGGCGCCATTGCCATCATGATGGCGCTCCACCACAAGAACCTCACCGGCGAAGGCCAGCACATCGACATCTCGCAGGTAGAAGCCGGGATGATCCTGGCCGGCCCTGCGATTCTGGATTTCACCGTGAACGGGCGCAGTTTTCGCCGCCCCGGCATGCCGCCGGGCAACCACGCCTGGGAACCAGCGATGGCGCCTCACAACACCTACCGGTGCCGCGGCGAAGACCGCTGGGTAGCAATCGCCGTTCGTAACGATGCCGAATGGCAAGCCATGGCCCGTGCCATGGGCGATCCCGACTGGGCCGCGGATGCGAAGTTCGCGACGCTGGCCGGCCGGCTTGCGAACCAGGACGAACTGGATGCGCAAATCTCCGCCTGGTCTTCGTCCCGCGACGACTACGCGGTGATGGCTACCCTGCAGGCAGGGGGTGTTCCGGCAGGAGTCTGCCAGTCCCCTGGCGACCGCGTGGAAAACGACGAGCAATTCCGGGCGCGCGGCTGGTGGAGCACCATGCCGCATCCGGAAATGGGCGACGAATCCCAATTCGATGGCGTTGCCCCGCGCCTTTCGGCCACTCCCGGCACGAACCGAACCGCCAGCCCGCTCATCGGCGAACACACCTTCCAAATCATGGCCGAAGTTCTCGGCCTTACCGATGACGAGATCGCCGAGCACGAAGCGATGGGGGTGTTCATGTGAGCGGTCCGCTGGAGGGCCTTCGTGTCGTCGAACTCTGCGACCAACTTGGCCAATTGGCAGGCAAACTGCTGGCTGATATGGGCGCCGATGTCGTCAAGGTCGAACCGGCTGAAGGGTCTGGCGCACGTGCAGTTGGCCCCTTCGTCGATGACGTTGCCGGGCCGAACCGCTCTCTGAACTTCTGGTACCACAATACGAACAAGCGCTCCGTGGTCCTCGACCTGGTTACCGAAGCCGGCGCCACGGCCTGGAAAGAACTCGTCGCGAAGGCGGATATCGTCATCGATGACCGGCCGCCGCGCTGGCTCGATGACCACGGCCTTGGCTACTCCCAACTCAGTGAAGGCCACGCCGCACTCCTCTGGTGCTCGATAACTCCCTTCGGCGAAACCGGGCCGTGGGCAAACTACCAGGCCACCGACATGGTGGGCCTCGCTCTCGGCGGCCCAATGAAGATGAATGGCTACGACCAGGATGACGTCCCGGGCGCCCCGCCAATCCGCGGCCTTGGGGACCAGGGCTACAACACTGCCTGCCACTATGCGGTCCAGGGTGTACTCGCTGCCCTCCTTTACAGGGATAAGACCGGTTTGGGCCAGCATGTCGACGCCTCCATGCACGAGGCTCTCAGTAGCACCACCGAAGTCGGCTTGCCCTACTGGTTCACCCGCCGCACCAACGTGACCCGCCAAACTGGTCGACATGCCGCTGCCCAGCGCACTGAGCCCTGGCTCCATATGGCCAACGACGGCCAGCACACCCTCATATTTGGCGTGGGTCGCGATAACGCCACCTGGACGAAGATCAAACGTTGGTGGCAAGAATCGGGATTCGGCCAGCAACTTGATGAAGCCCGCTTCGACGATCCGGCCGCTCGCCAGCCCGGGCGCGGCTCGCCCGAGGCGGCGGAAGTCATGAACGTCTTGAGCGCGTTCATCGGCGCCCACACCGCCGAAGAGGTCTACCGCGGAGGCCAGGAACGCCGCCAATCCTGGGGTGTGGTTCGTGCTCCCGATGAGGCAATTCAGGATCCCCACTGGAGCGACCGCGGCTTCTGGGCCGAAGTCACGGGCGAGGGACGCGACGCTCCCGTGCGGTTGCCGGGAGCCCCATATCAGTTCAGCGCGACGCCGTGGGCACTGCGCCGTCCGGCGCCGAAACTTGGTGAACACACCGCCGAGGTCATCTCCGAGTGGCTCGGCCGCTAGCGTTCGCTGGAAACACCACTTTCATCCCCGGGTAACTCTCCGTTCATCCGCGTCTGCCACTCTTCCATCAACGGGAGCGATCCTGTGGTAGCGGCCCACTTCCCCTCCGGGCCTGCTGCTGGCGTGGGTCCGCCCAGCTGTCCCGGCGGACCCACGCACAATTTCTCTTTCTGCCTCGCCGCTGGTAACGTCGGCGTCTGGTTCATCGCTGACATCGAATGCAAAGACTTCGAAGGCAATCTCGAAAACCCGCTGGCCGGGATGATGTGCGGCTTCTCGATGCTGACCTGCATGTCCTCTTCGGCCTCTCCCAGGACGGCCTCGCTCTCGGCACCGTCGGTCTCCCCGAGCCGAAAATGCGCGACCTCGTGCTCGGTGCCGGGTTCGCAAGCTTCGAACGTGTCCCCAACCTGGAGCACCGCTTCAACGCGTACTACATCGCCCGCCCATAAGGCGAACTTCCAACGTGAATCTTTCGTGAGGAGGGGCTGACCGCAGTCCCTCCCGCTCGTACTCTCATCGGGAGAAACGTCATGTTCACAGTGCCGACATGGGCCTGTCACACGGCGGATCGAAGCTTCCGCTGGGGGTAACGCAAATGGCAGTGGAAACCCGGCTCCTCAAGGGCGCCTCGATGTACGAACTGATGCGGACCGGCCATGGATCGCTCGAAGGTATGGCCCGTGTCGGGCTCTCCCGTGACGATCTCGAACTGCGGATCAGCGAAGCCGCACTGCGGACCGGTATGCCGGCGGAATCGCTCACCCGAAAATTGGACTCCGCCCGCGCCTGAGGCTGCTCGGCGGTCACGGAATGGTGATCGTGACCCCGGCGTTGAGGTTCGAGCAGGTGGAGTTGATGCTGGAGTTCGCTGCCAGCAACGCCTGCAACGTGACTCCCTGCGCGGCCGCGATCGCGGCGCAAGTATCGCCTGGCTGCACCGTGTAACTCTTCGAACCTGTTCCAGGCCGCGCCGTGGGGTTGCCCGTCAGAGTCCCTTTGGTCGCAGTTGGCACAGCCGCCGAAGGAATCTTGAGGTGGTCGCCGATGCGAAGGTTGTTGCAGTCAGCGTTGCGGTTCGCTTTCTGCAGGTCCTCAACTGAGATCTTGTTCGCCGTGGCAATCGTCGAACAGAAGTCCCCAGCCTTGATGACATAGTCCGAGGAGGCGGCCGTCGCCTGCGCCACCGGGGTGATCTGGCCTGTCGGCCCGCCCGAAATCAGGACTTCGTTCCCCTGGATCTTGTAAAGAGTGGGGTTCTGGATCGGGGTTGAGCTGGGCACCCGGGCCGGGTCGGTGATTCGTTCGCCCGACTTTTCCGCCGGGCCGCCGCCGCCGCAGGCCACCGCGAAAAGCGCAACCGGCAGGGCCAGGCCAAGAATCAGCGCCGGGAAGATGCGTGTCACGGCTTTCATGCTAGGCAGGCCGCTATCCCCGGGCAACTTCGGCGACAAGGCTCTTAATCACTGCGTAAGCGGCGTCCCCCACTCGGTCCAACTCCGCCTGGTCGATATCTGCGGCCACATCCTGTGGCGAGTGGATGGTGTCGAAATCCCCTGCCGTCAGGAACACGGTAGGTACATTCGCATCGACGAAACTCTGGTGGTCGCTGCCGGAATTCGCCGGTAACTGTGACTGCACAGCCGGGATTCCGAGGTTCTTCGCGAGGTCGATTGCCCGTCGCGAGAGGTCTCCCCCGCCGATCACCTCGACGTCATCGCCGATCCCGGTCACATCGAGGTTGACCATGTAACGGGGCAGTTTCCCTGTACTCTGCATCTCTTCGACCAGTGCCTTACTCCCGTACAGGCCCGACTCCTCCGCCCCGAACGTGGCGAAGCAAAGGCCCTCATCGATGCCGTCCACGGCGAAGGCACGGGCGAGCTCAACCACTGTCGCAGCGCCGCTGGCGTTGTCATTCGCACCCGGTGCACCGGGTACGGAATCGAAATGCCCTCCTACCAGTACCTTGCATTCCGCCGTCGCCGATGCCCGTGCGATGACGTTGAGGGCCTTGGTCTTCCCGGCCGTCGGCGGCGCGTCGATGCCGACCTCCTTGCCCGCTCTGGCAGCGGCGAGGAGAGCGACCCCGTCCTCTTGCGAAACCGCGACGACCGGAATCGTCGCGGCCGTCGTCAGGTTTCCGCTGAACGGTCCGGGCTTGTTGTTTACCACCACCAGCCCGATCGCGCCCGCCTCTTTCACGTTCGCGTACTTCTCAATGAAGTTCAGCGTTCCCCTCTCCGCCACAGCCATCTTCCCGCTCAGGTTTTGCCCGGCGATGCCCGCGACATCGGCCAGCCCCACATAGGCCGCCGGAGCCGAGACATTCCCACCCGGGCTGCCAGCGAGCGTAAGCGCTTCGTAGTTCTGCCCACCCGCGCTGGCCGTTCCCGCCCGAAACCGGTCGCCGTCGAACTCGAAGGCCATGACTTCTGTCGTGTAGCCGTACGAGCGCAAGAGAGTCGCGATGACGTTCGCGGCCGCACTCTCGCCATCGGTACCCGAGACGCGCGGCGACTGCGAGAGCTGCTTTACAAGCTCGAGCGTGCGCGAACCATCATGTTCGGCAGGCCCGGAAGCCACACCCGTAGGAGTAAGCACTCCGGCGGTTGCGGTTGGTCCAAGCGGTGCGTGCGTCGGCTGTGCTGCCGGGGCAGTTGCAGTCGGGCCTTCGGCGTTCGCAGGGCGGTTCGAAGCAGAATCTCCGCGCTGGGTGATGATCACCGTCGTGGCGACCAGGAGTGCGACGACCGACGCAAAGATCACACTGAGAGACGCGCGTCGCATGTGACAGGGAGCGTACGAGGTGTGCTGGTTAACGGCTCGACAACGGACTACTTACGCCGGAACCAACCCTTAACGCCCGACTGGTTCGTCGGCGTGTCATCGATCCAGCGGTCGCGCCAGTAGTGCCCCTGGCGAGAGGCTCCGCCAACTCCGCTTGCCGGCCGGGAAGTCTTCCGGAACGAGAGGAAGAACGCGCCGATGAACAACACGATCCCCGCGAGCGATGCCCAGATAGCGGGACCCCAAAAGCCTGAGACAATGAGGCCTCCGAACATGATGCCGGCGCCCGAAAACAGCAGTGTGGTCGGGTTCAGACTGTCGAAGGGGTTAGCCCGCGGCGTTCGTACGCGTTCGGCCTTCGCCTTTTGCTGGCGTTTCTGCGCGAGCGAAATAGGCGAGCGGACTTGAGCGCCCGGCTCCGTGGGAAGCTCGTCATCGAGCTTGGCCAGGATCTCTTCGATTTCGCGTTCAAATTTGTCCGGCATCGTTCACTCTCAACCCTAGGCCATCCACGAACGATCGTCGATAGCCCTTGTACTACGGTTTACGACCACTGAACACATTCGGTTGTCTGATTCCCGTTCGAAAGTGGACTCGCGCCACACGACAGTTAGAATTCGGGCCGCAACCACCAACCGCGGAGGCCCGAAATGACCCAGGAACAGGTGATAGTCGAGGGCAACCCCACCTATATTGTGGCTCTCGGAGATAACCTCGACGAGAGACTCGAGCGCGCAAACCAAAGCTATACCTCCGCTCGGCGGCCACCGCTGCCCCGCGCTCGGCCGTTCATCATCGGCCACGCCACTCTCACGCCGCTGTTCGATAAGGTGCTGGGGAAGAACCACATCATCAAGGGCCGCTACGAGCCGGGTACCGTCTCGGCCCTGCATACCCACGATGCGGACCAGTACCTCATCATCACAGCGGGGTCGGGCCAGGTGCGCTCTCGCACCCAGTCCTACGACCTCGTCCCTGGAATGGTGGTTTGGATTCCAGCCCGTTCGGCGCACGTCCATGCTGCCACTCATGAAGAAGCGCTCGAATTCATCTTCATCACGGCCACCGGCCACTCAAGCGATATCGTCGAATAACGACTCGGCGGACAGCGATGCCCGTCGCCACAAATGAGGAGAGACTCCATGTTCAAGGGTGTAGATCACGTCGTCATCGCGGTGAAAGACCTCGATACCGCGGTTGGCCGCTACGAAACGATTTATGGTGCCGCTGTCAGCGACCGCAGCGAAGCGCCAGCCGCCGGGATGGCCATGGCGTTCTTCCGCTTCGGTGATTCGTACATCGAACTCGTTTCTGCCACCGGCGATCAAGGCCCGATTGCCAAACGGCTGGCTGAACAGGGTGAGGGCGTCCACCTCGTCGCGATGAACGTCGACGACATGGACGCGACGCTCGCGAAGCTTCGTGACGCTGGCATCCGCCTCGTTGGCGACCCGGGCGCTGGAAATCCCGTGAAGGGCCAAGTATTTATCCACCCCTCGATGACCGGTGGTGTGCTCACCCAGCTCGTCCAGCGCTGATGGTCCGCGTCCGCACGGCACGGAGGCGAGATGGACTCGCCAGTTAACTACCGTCTCAGCGAAGAGCAAATCGCCTCCCGCGACGCTGTGCGAGCGTTCGTCCGGCGGGAGGTGGCGCCCGCAGCCTTGCAGCAAGAACGCATCACCGACCCCCCAGAACGCGTGCCCTGGCACTGGATCGAGACGCTTTCCAGGATGGGCGTGCGCACGATGCCCGTGCCGGAAGAGTTCGGCGGCGCCGGGGCCGATGTCCTGACCAGCTGCATCATCGGCGAAGAACTGGCGGCGGGAGACCTTGGCCTCGCCGTGATTTTCGACCAGACCTGGAAGTTCATCCCGCTTATCACGACAGCCTGTTCGCTGGAGCAACGCGAACGATTCTTACCCGAATTTCTCCGCGACCCCCGCTTTCTCCTGGCCGTCGCGATCCACGAAGACGGAGCCGGAAGCGATCACTTCCTGCCCTACAACGTGCCGCCGGCCGGCAGCAAGGCAACAGCCGTCCAGGACTCAGACGGCAACTGGCGGCTCAACGGCACGAAGACCTACATCTCCAACGGTGGCCTTGCGAAGCTCCACGTCGTCATCGCCCGCACATTGCCCGGCACCGGGGGGATCGACGGGCTGAGCGCGTTCTTCGTCGAGCAAGGCACGCCCGGGTTCCGCGTCGGCCGCATCGAGAACAAAGTTGGACAGGTCATTTCGCAGAACGCGGAGCTGATCTTCGACGACTGCATCGTGCCGGCCACGAATCTGCTCGGAGAACTGCATCGCGGAATGCGCACACTCGGCAAGGCAACCCGTGGACGGGGCATGCCGCAGGCGGCGGCTACCTGTGTCGGTGTCGCCCGCGCGGCTTTCGAAGCAGCTCTGGCGCACGCGCGCACCCACGTCCAGGGCGGCACCGAGATCCTCAACCACGACATCATCGGCCTGATGCTCGCCGACATGGACTTGAAGATTGAGACCGCCCGGCAGCTCACCTGGCGGGCGGCCTGGGCTGTGCAGAACGCCGAACGCGGCGACCAGCGCCTGGCCGAGATGAGCAAGCAGTACGCCAGCCAGGTGGCAGTCGAGGTTTGCGTTTCGGCGATGGAGATCTTCGGCGGCGCGGGAATAATGGCTGAACAACCCGCTCAGAAGTACGTCCGCGATGCCCTTACCTTTCTTCACTCCGAAGGGACGAACCAGGTCATGCGTATGCGCCAGGTAAATCGCCTACGAGGGGCCTCGGACGCCCGCTAGCCGGGACTCAGCGCCGCCCTGACCTCCGGCATCAGAGCCTCTACCCATCGTGAATACATTTCGCCCGATGGGTGCAGCCCATCGTCCGCAATCAGCCCCGGTTCGTCCCCGGCCAACCGTGAGATCGGCGTGATGTCGATGAAGCGCACACGAGCGTGCTTGGCCTCCTCGGCGGCAACCTCGTTGAACGCATCAATTTCCGCGCTGATCTGCCTACGGTCGCGGCCTTCAGCGAATGGCGTAACACCCCAGTCGGGGATCGAAATGACGATCACGCGCTCGGTCTGCCCACCAGCGAAGCTCATGGCCGTCCGGAGCAGGTCGCGGAATCCTTCCCGGTATTCGGTAAGCGGTTGCCCCCGGAACTGGTTGTTTACACCGATGAGCAGCGTCACAAGGTCGAAAGGGCTGTCCGGCGGCGCCCCGGCAATCGCGGTAGCGAGTTCGTCGGTCGTCCAGCCGGTCCGGGCGATGATCTGAGGGCTCGCGCTGTCATGCATTCCTTCGCTCCGAAGGCGGTCTGCAAGCTGCGCCGGAAACCGCTCCGAAGCAGCGACCGCTTCGCCGATGGTGTAAGAGTCGCCCAGTGCGAGGTAGCGAACGGGCTTCATGTCGGTCATGGGATTTTATAGGGATTCTCAAGCCTCGGACTGGTCATAGGAACCAGTTTCGCGACCGGCATTT
>JBDTNM010000086.1:0-11256 GCA_039933735.1 bacterium
CCATCGCCACCACCGGCCGTAACTCCACGGTGCTCCAGTGGAAGAGTTCGAGGCCGGTGATCATGCCGCTGATGACGTGGGCGTTTGGGCGTCGATGACGAAGTAGAACGCGTGCCGGGCACATCAACCCAAGCGCTGACGAATCTCCACCGTTGCCCGAGACGTCGGTCATGAGTTGCTGGAGCCGAGTACCGCACTTTTCGCACATATCCGGGCTACCTGCAGGGCAGGTTTCGGGCGTGTGCCTGAGGGTGAGCAGTTGGAGCAAACCTTTCGTTCTCAGGCAACTGACGCCTTCCAGCTCGAACCTGAACTCAAGACTCGGCCTACGCCTTCTTCGGCGGTGGCGTGCCCAGGCCAGCCATCGGCACGAGTTTGGTCATGTCGATGTCGAGGAGGTAAGGGCCGTTGTGTGCGAGGCCGCGGGCGAAAGCTTCGCGGAACGAAGCGGCGCTGTCGACGTGTTCGGCCTTCATGCCCATGCCGTTCGCAACCATCGCGAAGTCGGGCGTGGCCAGTTCAACGCCGAACTGGCGGCCCTCGAACGTCCGCCCCTCGATCGCTCGCAGCACTCCATAGCCACGGTCGTTGAACACGCAGGTGATGACCGGCACGTTGTACTGAACCGCGGTCGAGAGTTCGGCGATGTTGAGCATGAAGCCGCCATCACCCTGGATGACTGCCGTCTTCTTGCCGTTGCCGATGGCCGCACCGATGGCGAGGGGGAGCGCCGGGCCGATGGCGGCGGAGGTCGGGTTCATCGATGTGCGCGGCGAGAGTATCGGCATGAGGCGGTTGCCCCAGAGGTACGCCGGCACGGTCGCGTCGCGGACGACGTTGCCGTCGCGCGGTAGCAGTTCGCGCATCGAGTCCATGATCGCGGAGTAGTCGGGACCGATTTCGGTGCGAATTTGCTGGCGGGTGGCGTCGCGCAATTCCTGGGCGCGAGCAAGGAACGTGGGCTCGCTCTTCGCGTCGCCGAGACCCTTCAGGAGCCCAGCAAGCGCGAGTCGAGCGTCGGCGGCGACCGGCACGTCGGCGCGGTAGTTGCGACCGATTACACCGGGGTCGGCGTCGATGTGGATGAGCTTGCGGCCGAGGGGGAGCATCCAGTTTCGGGTCTGGCCCGCCTGGAAGCGCGTGCCGACAGCGATGACGACATCCGCCTGCTCGATCGTTTCGCCCACGCCAGGCTGGGCGGTCAGCGGACCCATGCAGAGCGGGTGATCTTCGGGGAGGCTGCCGCGCCCGTTTCCGGATGTGAATACCGGGGCACCGAGCGCCTCAGCAAGTTGCGTTAGCTCACCCTCAGCGCCGGCAGTGAGCACGCCGCCGCCGGCCCATATTACGACCTTCGACGCACCCTTGATGGCTTCGACGGCCTTTGCGATGGCATCGCGGTCAGGCGCTTCACGCGGCCAGGCTTCGACGTGCGGAATGTCGATATCGGCTCGGGCATATTGGAAGTCGATGGGGATTTCGACGGCGCCGGGCCTGGGCCGCCCGCTGTTGATGTCCTGGGCGACGCGAAAGACGGCCTCGCCGATATCTTGCGGGCGGCGAACACTCTCTGTGCGGCCGGTGATCGAGCGCAGCATCGGCAGCTGGGACTCGGCTTCGTGGAGGAAGCCCTTGCCCTTGCCGTAGTAAATCGAGTCGATCTGGCCGCAGATCATCATCACGCGGCTCGAGGCGAAGCCGGCCTCGAAGATGCCAGTCATACCATTCGTGACGCCCGGGCCGGTGCTTGTTATGGCAACTCCGAGCTTGCCGGTGGCGCGCGCATAGCCGTCGGCGGCGTGAACCGCACCCTGTTCGTGCCGAACGGCGATGGCCTCGATGCCGCCACCGCGATGGATGGCGTCGTAAATAGGGATGTTATGGACGCTGACGATGCCAAAGACGTGCTCGACGCCGAGCGCCTTCAGCGTTTCGTAAACGGCCTCGCCGCCGGTCATCTCTCGCATTTCATCCCCTTCAAGCCAAACTCAAACGTGCGAGGACGCTATCGCGGGCTATGTGGGGTGTCAAACCCCTAGGCTTTGCTCGTCGCGGCCATGGGCGCTTTTCGCGCGTCGATTCGCTCGCGAGCTTCGTTGACCCGGAACTCAACGATCCGCCGAATCAGGTCGAGCGGAAGCGGCTGGTCAGAAGGAAACTGGATCGAACCCTTGGTGGTCTTATTGCTCCCGATTTCGTCTTTGAATTGTTCCGCCGCACCAGACGCGCCGTACAGGCCGATGTGGTTCTTAAACGCCGCAAAGTGAACGAGGTTTCCGCCTTGCCGGAACGTCGGCATCCCATAAGAGATTGCCTCAGTGGCCTCGGGCGCGAACTCATGCACCAGTTCCCGCAGGACGTGCAAGCGTTGCTGCACCTCCTCGGGAAACTGCGCGATATAGGCATCGATCGTGTCGGCTCTATCGTTCACGTCTGAGCACGCCCGCTTCGACCCGCTACCACTTGTACTGGCTCACGCCCCAGTCAGCTTCGTAGTAGGGGCTGACATGGGTGCCCGGACGAATGACGCGGTCGATAGCTTTCAGTTCTTCCTCACTGAAACTGACGTCGGCGGCCTTCAAGTTATCCTCGAGCTGTTCCATCGTGCGCGGCCCGATAATCGGGCTGGTGATGCCCTTGCCCTGCATTGTCCACGCGAGCGCGAACTGGGAGAGCGTGATGCCTTTCCCGCGGGCGATCTCCTCAAGGCCTTCGATTACGTCCCAGAAATCCGAGTTCCAACGTCGGCGATAGATGGGGTTGGAATCGGCGTTGAAATAGCGACTATCTTCCGGCGGTGGTTCGTTGCGGCTGTATTTGCCGCTCAGAAGCCCCCCGGCGAGCGGGCTCCAGGGAATCACGGCGATGCCGTAACTCTGCGCCATCGGCAGGAGTTCCCGCTCGATCCGCCGATCGAGCAGGTGGTACGGGGGCTGTTCGCAAACGAAGCGGTTTAGGCCGTACTCCTTCGAAACCCAGAGCGACTCCAGCAGCTGCCAGGCGGCGAAGGTGCTCGCTCCGAGATACCGAACCTTGCCCGAACGCACCAGGTCGTCGAGGGCGCGCAACGTTTCATCGATGGCCATATCGGATTGGGGCCGATGTATCTGATACAGGTCGATCCAGTCAGTGCCCAACCTCCGCAAGCTGTCCTCGCAGGATTGGATGATGTGCCGACGAGTGTTGTTCATGTCGTTCGGGCCTTTGCCCATCTGGCCGTGAACTTTCGTCGCGAGGATTACATCGTTTCGCTTGCCACTCCTTTGCAGCGCCTGGCCGGTGGCTTCTTCGCTGCGGCCCTGGTTGTAGACGTTGGCGGTATCAATGAAATTGATGCCAGCGTCGATGGCGCGGTCGATGATCGCCGCCGAATCTTCGTAGTTGGTCTTGCCGCCGAACATCATGCAGCCGAGGCAGATCGGGCTGACCTTCACGCCGGTCCGGCCGAGAGAACGCATTTCCAAGGGTAGTCACCTGTGAATAGAAGTACCGCTGACGATACCCGATCGCGGAGTGGCGGGTGTTACGCGCCGGTTGCCATCGCGAGTTGTCCGGACCGAACGTCCAGGGACCGGACGGTCTCGGCGATGCCACGATCGAGCGACCACTCCGGCCTCCAGGCCATGATGTCTTCCGCCGCTCGATTGGCGAGGACACTGTGCCTTATGTCGCCAGCTCGCGCCTCTTCGAACCGAGGCTCCGCGTTGTAACCCGTTGCTTCCGCGATGCGCGAGAAGATCTCCCGGACTGAGGTTCCGCGTCCCGAACTGACATGCAGCATGAACGAATGTTCAACGGCCAACGCCTTCACGGCAGCTCGCGCAACGTCGCCAACAAAGACGAAGTCGCGAGTCTGCATGCCGTCGCCATAAATCGTGACCGGTTCCCGGTCGAGCATTCGGGCGGCGAAAACGCTGATGACGCCGGCTTCGGTATCCGGCGATTGGCGAGGTCCGTAGACGTTCGCGAGGCGAAGCACTTTGGTTTGCATCCGTTCCCCGGCAAGGAGCAAGAGGTACTGCTCGGCCGTCCACTTCGAAAGGCCGTAAGGGCTGATGGGAGCAACCGGGTGAGCTTCGTCGATGGGCAAGTACATCGGATGGCCATAGAGCGCGCCGCCAGTGTTCACGTAGACGAACTGCGAGACGGCGGAGCGAAGTGAAGCCTGGATCAGGTTCAGGCTTCCCATGATGTTCGACCGGGCATCGGCCTGGGGTTGCTCCATCGAGACCGGGACTGAGGCCTGCGCCGCGGCGTGAATCACCGCTTCCGGTCGGAACTGCTGCATCACCGTCCACAGTTGCGTGTCGGCAATATCGAGGCAGGCGAATTCGGCGTCCCGCGCAAGGTTCTTCTGGCGGCCGGTCGAAAGGTTATCGACCACGAGGACGCGATGACCTGCAGACAGCAAGGCATCGGTGATATGCGATCCAACGAAGCCGGCGCCACCTGTAACGAGGACACGCCGAGGAAGAAGAGTCGAAATGCGTGAGAGATTCATGGACGTATCGCCTGTTGCCCTTTCTTGACTGCGAGACCGAACGGAATGACGAGACAAGCCAGCACCACCATTGCGAGGCGGATGCCGACGAGGGAAATTGCCGAAGCGGCAACGAGCGGACCGGCGGCCGCACCCAGGCCTTCGACGAGGAAGATCCATCCGAGCGCCTCGCCCCGGGCACGCGAGCCGGTATCCAAAACCGCTGCATTCACCAGCGGCGCGGTAGCAGCTAGCGCACCAACTACTGGGATGGTGAGTAATACGACGAGCAAGATGTGAGACTCTCGGGCGGTCAGGAGAAGTGCCAGCCCGCCGAGTGCATAGAAGTCGCCGGCGAGCGCGAAACGCCCCCCGGCGCGCGAACGTGAGCCGCTCCAGAGCATCGTCATTCCCGCCGCGCCGGCAGCAGGCAGCAGCACCAGGGCAGCCTGGGTGGTGCTCAGATTCAGATCGCGAAGCAGAAACGGGATGTACACGCCCGCCACCGCGCTGAGCGCCGCGAAGTGGCAAAAGATGATCGCGAACATTGGCAACCGGTCACGCAAGACCTGCTTGCGACCGAAGTGCACGGGTTCCGGCGGCCGCATCGTTGCGAACGCCATCAGTGCGGAAACGACGATGACAAGGCACACCCCGAGACCCAGTGCCCGGTGCGGAGTCCCGATGGCGATGAACGCGGACGCGAGGAAGATGGCCGAGCCAGTAGCTGCCCCCGAGAGCAACCCAAGCGTCGAAGCCGCAGCTCCGCGATGGGTGGCATCTGCTTCCTGGGCCAGTCCGCCCATGACGACGATCCAACCGATCGATACCGAAACAGCCAGCAATCCGACGGCGACGAAAAAGGTCGGGGCTCCCTGGACTCGCGCAGCCAAGGCTAGTCCAGTGGTCCCGGCTGCGAATGCGATCGCAACCACCGGCCCCTTTCCGAGCCTATCGAGCAACCAGCCGGCGGGCTGCGATGTGGCTGTCTTCATCGCGCCGTAGATCGCAAGCGCGTACGCCGGGTACGCGGCTGGCGCGTGAAGGTCCTGCAGCAGGTAGGAGCTGCCATAACCGAAGACAACAAAGACGCTTAGCAGATCGAGCAGGAACGCGGCGAGCAATAACCGCAACGTGCCCGGCCGTGAGAGTGCGGCAAATCCGCGCTCGCTAATGAAGGCGCGCAACGGCGGCCCCCACCAACCCCACCAAAGCTACCGCGGCCGCCACCGGGAGCAGGACGAGCGGCGCATGCGACGCGGCTGTACGCAAAGGGCTCCGCCTCGGAAACCGCCGGTACAGCGAAAGCCGGTACCAACTCATCGGCATGCAGACCGCGTCGATGGCGGCGTCGATGAGCCGGGTGCGAGTTCGAGCGACTGGAATGGCGATGCCGTAGCTGTTGCACATGCGGTAGCCGAGGCGGCAGAGGATGACTGCCACCTCAACCGTCTCGCTGTACTTGTAGCCCTCGTAGTACTGCTGCGCATCGAGCAGAGGCCCGATGCGGAACACCCGGTAGCCACTCTCTACGTCGTCGAACCGGAATCCTCCGGACCATCGGCCGATCACCGTCATCACGTGATTGCCGAACTTTTTGTAGCCGGTGTGATATCCGAGGTCGCGCTGACCGATGACGCAGTCGAGGTTGTTGGCCACGAGATGGTCGATCATCCCGTCGACTGCAGACGGCTCGTGCTGGCCGTCCGCATCGATCGAGAATGCAACGTCGTCGGGAGAGACGTCGCCAGCTGCGAGGAGTTCGCGCACGTAGTCCCAACCGGCCCGAAGCGCGGCAGAAAGGCCTCGGTTCTCAGGAAAGTGGATGACGCTGCAGCCTTCGCGGTCCGCGACCCAGGCATCCACGAGGGCACCGGTCTGATCGGCCGAGCCGTCGTTCACGATCACGAGCCGATCGACTCGGGCGACCAGATCATCGAGCACGCCGATGATAGTTGGCGCCTCGTTGAACGCCGGCATCACCGCGATCCGCCGTGGCCGGGCAAGGTCTTCTTGGTTCCCGCCGTCTAGGCGGGTTGCGGTTGCGGCGCCCACTGTTCCACGAACCATGCGAGAGTTCTGTCCAAACCGGCCTCGAACTGAGTCGTCGGTTCCCAATCGAGCACGGCCTTCGCCCGTTCGCGGCTAACAACCCGTCCCTGGTAATCGCCCGAACGAGCCTCAGTGCGCTGGATCCCCCCGTTTTCTGGTATCCGGGCGTTGATCGCCTCGGCCACTTCAATGATCGCGATCTCCATTGGGCCTTCGAGGTTGAAGGTGCCCAGAGCATGCCGATCGAGGACGCGGACGTGGGCATCGGCCAGGTCTTCGACGTAGATGAAGTTGCGGTACTGCTTCCCGTCGCCAGCGACGGTCAGCGCTTCACCGTGCATCGCCTTCTTGATGAAGATCGGTATCACCAGTTGTTCGCGCATGCGCGGGCCATAGGGGATTCCGTACCGAAGGATGGTCGTTGGCACACCAAATAGCTGGTTGTACGAATTCACGAGGAGTTCGCCGGCGATCTTCTCCGCCGTGTAGAGGTGCTTCGCGCCGTCGGGGCTAAGCGGGGTCGACTCGTCGACGTTCGTTTCAGTGCTCGCTTCGTACACCCACACGGTGGATGCGAAGACGAAGTGCGAAATCTCGTTCACGCGCGCGGCTTCCAACAACGAACCAGTCGCCGAGACATTGAGTTCTATCGAATCGTGCGGGGCCGCGGCCACGTCGTTGACGTTCGCCATCGCGGCAAGATGCATGATCGCCCCGCAGCCGCGTGTGGCTTCAATGGCCAGGGCGGGGACGCGCAGGTCGTCTGGACGCCAATCGACGTCCGCGCGATGCGGCGGCTTCAAGTCGAGGACTCGGACTGTGTGGCCCGCGGCAATGAGATGGTCGACGACATGGCTGCCGATGAACCCGGACCCACCAGTTACAGCGACTTCCATCAGACGCCCACCGGAAGGCAGCGGGCCAGGCTCTCGACGACGTATCGGGCGTCGTCTTCGGTCATTCTGGCCGAGACGGGCAGGCAGACCTGGCGTGCGCAGACCTCATCAGCTCCCGGGTATGAACCGTTCGCCCAGGGTTCGAACACTGGCTGCGCATGCAACGGCAGCTCGTATACCTCGCCCGAAAGGCCGACTTCGCGCTCCCGCATCGCCGCTTTTAGCGTCGCGCGATCTACACCGGACGGAAGGTACGCGACGAACTTGTAGAAATTGCTCTGGTCGAGCTTCTGTGCTGCCGGGACCGTCAGAAGGCCTTCACGCTTAAGACCAGCTTCGTAGACTGCGGCAATCGAGCGACGGTGGCTGATGAAGTCGTCGAGGCGGCGCAACTGGACGAGACCAATGGCCGCGTGGACTTCGCTCAAGCGCCAGTTGTTGCCCATGCGCGTGTGGAAGTTGCTGGTAAAGCCGGCTTTGCCCTGGTCGCGGTAGACACGGGCTTCTGCGGCGAGGCTCTCGTCGTCGGTGACAATCATCCCGCCCTCACCGGACGTCATGACCTTTGTCGGGTAGAAGCTGTAGGTGGAAGCAGCGCCCCAGGCCGAGGCGTCCGTGCCGTTGAGCGTTGCCCCATGGGCGTGGGCCGCGTCGCAAAGCAGGAAGATGCCGCGGGCCTTGCATTCTGCCTCGATCGCCGGAAGTTCCGGAGAAACGATGCCGCCGATGTGGACGATGACCACACCCGCCGTGTTCGGCGTGATCCGGGCGCGGACATCTTCGAGGTTTATGGCGAGCGTTTCACGATTCGCATCCGCGAAGACGGGCGTTCCACCGGCATGGACAACTGCTGCGGCGGTAGCGAAAAAGGTGTTGTCCGGGACAATGACTTCTTTGCCTTCGATACCGAACGATCGGAGAGCGATTTCGATTGCGCTCGTGCCACTGCTAACCGCGACGGCGTGCTTGCGCCCGCAGCGGGCCGCGAAGTCTTCTTCGAAGGCTGTGCCGTGCTTGCCGAGCGTTAGCTGTCCGCTGCGGAGACTGGATTCGATAAGAGCGAGTGCATCGGCGATGTCTTGGTCGCTGAAGACGATGCTGGCTGCTGGGACCCGCATGCGGGCGGCCTCCAGGGGATTGAGTGCAGCCAGGATTCCCAGGCTGCCGCCCGCATCGTTGCCTACGGCTAGTGAACGCTTTCCGAACGGTCTCTGAAGAAAGTCTGAATCTAGCCGATCAGGGGCACGGTAATCCGAATCGTCGAGCCCCCACCCGGCCGAGGCTCGATGAATAGGCGGCCGTTGTGTAACTCCGCGATCCGCCTTGCAATGGAGAGCCCGAGTCCCGAACCCTCGGCTCGCATGGCGCGGGCGGCCCGGCCACGATAGAAGCGTTCGAACGCGTGCTCGCGTTCTTCATCGGTGAATCCGACCCCTGAATCCGAAATTCGTACGACCAGGTCTCCATCTTCGGCTTCTGCCGTCAGTGCGATTGACCCGCCTTCGGGCGTGTAGTGCGTTGCGTTCTCCAGAATGCTCGCGAACAGGCTATTCAGCTGATAACGGTCCCCGGCAACGACGAGGCCCGGCGCGACCTCTGACGAAATCCGGAGCCCCGGATTCGCCGCCTTCACTCCCTCCACAAGACGCTGAAGGATGGGATCGATCTCCACCGCTTCCCAGGTCGCCGGGTCCGACGGTCCGTCTCGTGAGAGCAGTAGCAGCGAGCTGACGGATTGCGACATCGTCTGCAAGGCGGCGTGCGCCTGGGACAGTGAGTGTTCGCGTTCGGGTCCGGTTACGCCGGCGTCGAGCTGCTCCAATGCGCCCTGTAGCACTGCGAGAGGTGTGCGCAGGACATGCGACGAATCGGCGAAAAAGCTGCGTTCGCGGGCGAGGAGGTGTTGCTGACTTGCCACCAACGCACTCAACGCCTGGCGCAATTCGCGCGCCTCTTCGCTGCGATCCCCTTCGGAGATGAGCGGAACGTTGAACCCGGAGGACGTGGCCGCAAGTGCCTCATCGGTGAGTTTGCGCAACGGGGCCACCTCGCGGCGCACGAGGATGACCGTCCCAACGAGGCCAACCAAAAGGCCGAAGCTTGCCGTCCCCAGGAGGATCCCTCCAAGGTCCACCAGGCGGCGGTCGGAGTCGGGTACGGCGCGAGCAACGATGATGTAGCCAACCACGGCTCCGTCCTGCTGAAGCGCGTGCCGCACCAATCGCAATTCCTGTTTGTGGAACTCGACCGTGTGGTAGCCATTCCGTGTTAGGGGCGTGCCGCGCCGCCGATAGGGAATTTCATCGGCCCCGAGATTCGATGACTTTGCCGTTAGATGGCCCTCGAGGTCCTGGGTCTGCAAGAACGTCGAGGCGGTGGAAAACTCATCGAGTACGGCGCTCAGGTCTCCTCGCTGGCCGATACGCTCCTCGGCCGTGGTCGCAACGTCGAGGAGGTTTCCATCCAGGCTTCCCTGGTAGCTGTGTTGATCGAGAAAAAGTGCGAGACCGACGACTATCAACACCACCGCTGCGAGGACGGTCACGAAGAACAGGGTGAGCCTGGCGGCCAGCTTTTGGGGAAACATCAGCGCAGCACGAAGCCGATACCGCGGACCGTCTGGATAATTCGCGGCCTGTCGCCGGCCTCCAGTTTGTGGCGAAGGTTGGCCATGTGCGCGTCGAGCAAATTGCCGTCGACTTCTTCGTCCAACGGCCAAATCGCGGAGGAAATGATTTGGCGGGTCACCACCCGATTCGTCCTCCGAGCGAGAAACACCAGCAGGTCGAACTCTGTCGGCGTCAGAGGGATCGGCTCGCCATCGCGGCTTACCTCGTGCGCATCAAGGTCGATCTCCAGGTCTTTGTAGGCGATCCGGGAGGCGTCGGGAGCGCTGCGCCGGAGCACCGCTTCGATCCGCGCGATCAATTCGGCCATCGCAAATGGCTTCACGAGGTAGTCGTCCGCCCCGGCCCGCAGCCCTTCGACCCGGTCGCTAACGGAATCGAGCGACGTGAGCATGATGATCGGCGGGCCGTCCATCTCCCGAAACCGGTAGCAGAGGTCGATCCCTTCGATATCCGGCAGGAGCAGGTCCAGGACGATCAGGTCGGGCCGCGCAGACGCAAATGCCGTCAGCGCGGTTCGCCCGTCCCCGGCCGTCATCACATCGTAGCCGGCGCGTTGCAGCCCAAGCCTAACGTTGAGGAGAATCTCGGTGTTGTCTTCTACGACGAGCAGCCTGCGCTGGCCTCGAGGGTTGGTCACGGCGCAGGCTCCGCGCATTCAGCGGGCCTGACACGGTAGACGATGTAGGCGGGTTGGCGAGTAATGGCCTTCGCGCAGTTGTCGCCAACCAGCGTTTCGAGAAGAGACCCTTCGTTCGTCCCGAAACGCCTGTCGTAGTTCAGGAATAACATCACGTACTCCACCGATCGCCCTTGAAGAAACCTGACGTATTCGCGGCTATTCGACCACTCGCGGCGGTCGATGCTTTCTGGAAAGAACTCCGAATCCAGTTGAGCACCCGCCTGAACGAGTTGATACATGCCGACCTTCCCATCGCCTGCTCGTAGGATGCGGTAGGTCGCACCTTTCTCGAAAGCTTCGGTACGGGTGAATCCGGAAACCTGTCCATCCGGTTCGCGAAAGAACAATCCCCAGGCGAATCCGTTGTGCCGCAACGGAACTATCAGCGGGTTCAATGCCAACAGGCCAACCGCGGCCGGGAGGAGCCACCGATCTCTTTTGGTCGCGAGGAACACCGCAAGTGCCAGGGGCACGCCGAACACGAGTGCTCGCCAGGCTACGGTTCCAACAAGGTTCGCG
>JBDTNM010000087.1:0-11251 GCA_039933735.1 bacterium
CGCATCATGAGCGCGGTCGGGACCATCAGGAACGCGGCGAAGATCGCCATCACCCTCCAGCCTGTGCGCCAGCCCCACTGGTCGACGACATGCGTCATCGCGATCGGAAGCACTACGCCCGCCATCGAAACACCCATCGAGGCGAAACTTACTGCCTGGCCGCGCTTTTCGACGAACCACTTCGAGAGTGTGACATTGACGACGAGGTTGCCAATCATGGCCGCGCCGACGGTCATGATGATGCCGTTGAGGACGATCCATTGCCAGAGTTCCTGGATGAAGCTCAACGCGTAGAGCGACGTCGACAGGATTGCGATGCCGATGAGCATTAGCCGGCGCCCGCCGTGGCGATCGACATGGCCGCCGATGAAGAACCCGGTGAAGGCCATGACGAACTGGGCAACGGTGCGGCCGAGGGTGAACTCCGACCGAGTCCAATCGAGGTCGGTCGTCATGGGCTTAAAGAAGGCGCCGATGATGTAGTTCTGGCTGCCGATGGAGACGAACTGCGCCACCATGGCCGCACCCACGAGGTAGTAGCCGTAGTAAATGCCGGAGGACGCTCGTTCGGCGGGAACGGGAGGTGCGGCTACTTCACGGGCCATGAATGGTTGCCCACCCTCGAAGGATGGGGCGAGTCTACAGAGCCGTCCGCCAAAAGAGAAAAGGCCCCGGCGCATCTGAGCCGGGGCCTGGCTGACTATTTCACTTCCAGGCCCGGCATCGAACCTTCTTCCCGCCACTCTTTGAGGAGGCGGAAGAACTCGATCGGCCCGCCACCGAAGCTCCCCGTCGTGAATCCAAGCCTGGCCGCCGGGTTGCCTTCGTTGTTGTAATACCCCGGTGTGCATTCGGTCTGGAACTTCACGCTCACCCGGGAGAGCCGCTCGATGGTGTCGATCCAGCCTTCTTCGGCCTGCGCAGAGGTCTCGACGGTGGCCGCGCCGGCCTCCATCGCCTTCTGGATGACGTGGGCGATGTGGTTGCTCTGCTCGTTCAGCATGTGGGTGAAGTTAGCCGTGAAACCGCCCTGGCCGAGGCCCATGAAGAAGCAGTTCGGGAATCCCCGGCTGTGAAAGCCGTGGAAGGTGCGAAGGCCGTCCGCCCACTTGTCGGTGAGCGTAATTCCGTCGCGTCCAACGATTTCATAGCCCGATTGGCGCGTGTAGCCAGTGCCCACTTCGAAGCCGGTCGCGAAGATCAGGCAGTCGACTTCGTATTCGACGCCATCGACGACGACAGCCGTTTCGGTCACGCGGTCGACGCCCCGGCCTTTCGTGTCGATAAGGCTCACGTTCGGCCGATTGAACGTCTGAAGGTATTCGTCGTTGAACGTTGGGCGCTTGCAGAATTGTCGGTAGTAGGGCTTCAACGCCTCGGCAGTGTTGCCATCGCGGACCAGCTGATCGACGCGGCTACGAACCTGCTCCATCTTGCCGAAGTCCGCTAGCTCGAGTTCGGCCGCAATTTCGTGGGGCGAACGCGGGAAGCCGTCGCCGAGCGAGGCTGGCCGCGTCAGGTTCCGGAAGATATCGGTCCAGCCATCGGCGACGAGGTCGACTTCCTGGTAGCCGCCGCTGACGAGCGTGTTGAAGTTATCCATTCGCTCTTTTTGCCAGCCCGGCCTGAGGGTGGCGGCCCACTCAGGATCGGTCGGACGGTTTCCGCGGACATCGACGGACGAGGGCGTCCGCTGGAAGACGTACAACTGGTCCGCTTCGGCGCCCAGGAACGGCACACACTGCACCGCCGTCGCGCCAGTGCCGATGATGCCAACGCGCTTGCCTTTGAGGCCCGTCATCCCGCCATAGGCGTTCCCGCCGGTGTAGTCGTAGTCCCAGCGGCTGGTATGGAAGGTGTGGCCCTTGAACGCGTCGATGCCCTCGATGGCAGGCAGCTTCGGCCGGTTAAGGGGCCCGTTCGACATGGAGACGAACTTCGCCCGGATGCGGTCGCCGCGGTTCGTCGAGATGACCCAGCGCTGCTCGTTTTCATCCCACCTGAGTTCGGTGACCTCGGTCTGGAACAACGCGTCCCTGTAGAGATCGAACGTCTGACCGATTTTGCGGCTGTACTCCATGATTTCGGGAGCGCGCGCGTATCGTTCGCTGGGCATGTAGCCCACTTCTTCGAGGAGCGGAAGGTAGATGTACGCCTCGATGTCGCACTGGGCGCCCGGATAGCGATTCCAGTACCAGGTTCCACCGAAGTCTCCGGCTTTGTCGATGATGCGGATGCTCTCGACTCCGGCCTCGCGCAAACGCGCGCCGGCCAGCAGACCACCGAACCCGCCACCGATCAGCGCCACATCGACTTCATCGGTGAGCGGGTCGCGGATGATTTCCTTCTCGACGTATGGGTCTTCCGCGAACCGGCGGAAGTCGCCATCAACTTCGCGGTACTGGCTGTTGCCATCGGCCCGTAGTCGCTTGTCGCGCTCCTGGCGGTACTTCTCGCGCAGGGCTTCGGGGTCGAACTGGCGGCCGGCGGCCTGGCTCTGAGTCATTGCACACTCCTGCCACACCTTCGTGGCTGTTGGGGCGACTCTATTCCCGAGACTCGCGGTTGAAAAGCACGGCCAATTCGCCGTATTTAGCGGAGGAGGAGTTCAAGCACCCGTGCGGTATCGGAAAGGTCAGGTAGCGCGAACTCCGCCCCGGAATCGGCCAGTTCTTCCGCCGTGAATCGACCGGTGCCGACGCCGAGCGCTTTTGCGCCGGCTCCGTGGGCAGCCTCCACATCAAGCGGCGTATCGCCCAGAACAATCACTTCGGCAGAACCAGCGTCGACATCGAAAAGGGCGGCGAGCTCCGCGACTCCGGCAGCGACGAGTTCCGCGCGAACAGTGTGGTGGTCGCCAAAACCGCCCCCGGCGAACCGATCCCAGAGCCCGAAGTGGCCCAGCTTGTGTGCGGCGCCGCGGCGCATGTTCCCGGTCGCCAGACCGAGAATCGCATCTTCGCTTTCAAGGGCAGTGAGCAGTGCCCGTACTCCCGGTAGGACCACGCCGCCTTTCTGGGCGATCCAGCCGGGCAGCATCTCGAGATAGGCCTCGCCAAATCGCTCGAAGTTCGCCAGGAGAGCGTCGCCGCCGAGGCCATGGCGTTCCAGCACTTCGAAAAAGATGCCGCGGTCAGTCCGGCCGTCGAAGAGGATGCCTTCGGTGGCATGTTCGACGCCGAACTCCCGGGCAAACGCGAGTTCCATGGCCCCACGGCCGGCGCCCTGGGTCTTCACCATCGTCATATCGATATCGAACAGGAGGATGCGCGACACAGGCCTCAGTCTACCGGCGGGATTGTTTGAAGCGCTCGCGAGACGACACGATGCCGCAGTGACCATCGAACTGACCGCGAATGGCGCCCGGGCATTGATCGAACCAGCGTTCGGAGGGCGGTTGCATCAACTCTTCGTAGATGTGCGCGGTCGCGAAGCGCCGCTGCTTTACTCACCGGAAGACCCGGCCTCTTACGCCGCAGAGCCGTTGGTTGGCGGTTGCTACCCTATGGCGCCGTGGCCGAACCGCATCCGCCACGGGAACTTCGAATGGCGAGGCAACCGCGTAATCGTCGCCAACGGCCGCGAAAACGCTCTGCATGGGCTCGTCCTCGACCGGCCGTGGGAAGTCGTAGCTCGCGTGGGCCGGGTCGTGGAGATGACCTGTGATTTCGGCCCGGGCTGGCCATGGGAAGGCAAAGCGTGGCAGCGAATCGAACTCGGGCCGAACTTTCTGGCCTTGAAGATGGAGGTGCGCTCAGCACGCGAGACATTCCCGGCGGGATGCGGGTGGCATCCCTGGTTTCGGCGCGGATTGGCGACTGGCCCGACGAACGCAGGGGGCGCCACGAACGCGACGGTTTCGGTGATGATCCCCGCGCAACAGCGCTATGAGTTGGACAGACAACTTCCGACCGGAGCGTTGCGGGCGGCGGAGGGCGGCTTCGCTCTTGATGGCAGCGACTTGGCGGGCCGGCGCCTGGATGACTGCTACACGAACCTTCTGGAGCCCAAAGCCGTCATCACCTGGCCAGGACTACGATTAACCATGACGTTCGATTGCGCGTTTCCCCACGTGCAGGTGTACACGCCCCCCGAGGCCTTCTGCATCGAACCGCAAACGTGCGCGCCCGATGCGTTCAACCTGCCGGGCGCTGCTTCCGGCGCTGCCGTGGTGGCTCCCGGACGACCGTTGAGCTTCACAATGCGCTGGACCTGGGAGGCGACGGAAGCATGACGAGCTGGTTCGACGAATCGCCGGAGACCTACGATCGGGCTCGGCCCTCATATCCGGAGCCGCTGTGGGACGAGGTGTTTCGCCGGCTGCCGGGGAACCCGTCGCTTGTAGAAATCGGCCCGGGCACAGGCAAGGCGACTGCGGCCTTGCTGGCACGCGGCGCACGAGTAATCGCCTGCGAGCCGGGCCCTAACCTGACGGCGTTCCTCATTGCGAAGTTTCCCGGTCCGAACCTCGAAGTCCGCAATTCCGGATTCGAAGAGGCGAATTTCGGAGGCGAACAATTCGACGGCGTGGTCGCCGCGACGTCCTTCCACTGGGTGGAGCGCCGGGCCAGAACGGAAAAAGTCCCGAGCATTCTCAATGCGGGCGGGCTTGTCGCGATCATCAGCACCAACCAGGTAGACGACGCCGTGGACCGCGGCTACTTCGCCGCTTCACAGCAGGTCTACCGCACGTACTTCCCGGACGAACCCGAGGAAATGCCAGCCACTCCGGGCCGCGACGTAACGCCGCCGGAATTCGAAGAACTCTCCGCCAATCCGTTGTTCGAAGACGCTGAACTTTTTCGCTACGACTGGGATCAGCGGTACGAGACAGCGGCGTACCTGGACCTCGTCCGATCCTATTCGAACACCGCACAAATGCAGCCAGCGGCGCGCGCCAGCTTCCTCGCCGACCTGGGCGGGTTCATCGATGGCGAATTCGGCGGATATGTGACCCGCCCGCTCGTCATCACGTTAAGCTGTTCCCGGCGCAGACCCTGAGCCTACTTCCGAATCACGTTCGAGTTTTCTATACTGCGCTACAAGACATTCGCAATTCCCCCGAGGTGCCGCATGACCGAACAACAGACCAAGCCAGCCACGCCGCTCGGCATGACGCTCTCTCCGATGAACCCGGAATACCAGAAGGACCCGTTCACGCTCCTCGATGGCGTACGCGAAGAGGCCCGCGTCGTGCGCGATGACCTGCTCGGCCGTTACATCGTGGGGCGCTTCGAAGATGTGCAGCAGATCCTGAACGACCGCGACTTGGCCGTGGACCCGCGCAAGGCCGCCGATGGCACCTTCAACAAGATGTTCCGCCAGCGCATGGGCGAAGACGGCGCCGAGGCGCCGCAGGGCGCGCAATCCATGCTCTTCCTCGACCCGCCCGATCACACCCGCTTACGGGCGCTCGTTTCCAAGGCCTTCACCCCGCGCGCTATCGAAAAGATGCGCGGCCGCATCGGCGAGATTGCCAATGAACTCTGCGACAAAGTGGAAGGGGAATCTTCGTTCGATCTGATGACTGCGTTCTGCCAGCCGTACCCGACGATCGTGATCGCCGAAATGCTTGGGGTGGACCCGAAGGACCAGGCCGACTTCAAGCGCTGGACCGACGACGGGGTGGCCGCTGGCTTCGACCCGTTCGCAAGCGAAGAGAAGAAGAAGAAGGCGGAAATCGCTTCCAACCAACTGCGAGCCTACCTCGACGATACCGTCGCCGCGCGCCGCGCCAACCCGAAGGATGACCTCATCACCGGGCTCATCCAGGCGGAAGAAGACGGTAGCTTCTTCAATGACGACGAGGTCGTAACGATGATTTCGCTGTTGCTCGGCGCCGGGAACATCACCACCACCGACCTGCTTGGCAACGGTATGAAGAATCTGCTCGGCAATCCGGAGCAGGTCCAAAAGTTGCGCGATGACCCCGGGCTGGTCATCAACGCAGTCGAAGAGATGCTTCGGTTTGAAGGCCCAGTCACGTACTCGGGCCGGATCACGGTCGATGACCGCGAAATCGCTGGCTGCCCGATGAGTGCTGGCCAATCGGTCACGGTCGCGCTTGGCGCCGCCAACTACGACCCGCGCCTGCACAAGGATCCGCACACCTTCGACATCACCCGCGAAGACATCGACCACCTGGCCTTCGGCGGCGGACGCCGTTACTGCATCGGGGCGCCGCTCGCGCGCCTCGAAGCCCAGATTGGCGTGCTCACGCTGCTCGACCGGTTCCCGACCCTGTCGATGCCCGCGCAGGAGCTCGAATGGAAGACCGTGCCGGGATTCCGAGGGCTGGAGAAACTGATCGTCGAGGCGTAAGGAGCTGGCGGTCAGACTCTGACTGAGGGTTCCAGGAGTGGCTGAGGCAGTTCGTCGGCGCAGCGAGCTGGCGGCGTGCTTCGACCGGGCCGCCTGCCCGACGGCCGGACCTAGGATTCGCCGCGCTTCGAACTCGGGCCTGCTAAACCCGTGTCATCGTGCCAACGTCTCGAACCACCAACTGCTCGCCCGGAGTCCCGTAGGACCACGAGTAGACGAGTTGGCCCGGTGCCGGGACCTCAAGGCGTATGGCCATCGGGAAGGTCGCTTCGCCGTCGCGCGCCGGGAAGTATCCCGGTTCTGCTTCGTGCAGGACCGAAGCCCGGTCCGCGTGACTGTGGGAGACCATGAGCAGTACTCCGCCGGGAGTGCGCGCCAGCACTGAATGTTCATTGTGGACGCGGCCGTTTTCGGGCGAGAGCACCTCGTAGTCCATGGCGACACCGGCGCCACCCGGTAGCGGCGTGACGACGATCCGGGCGACGGAGCCGGAAGGATGGCTGGCGGTTGGGTCGGCCTGGGTGCCGGAGTAGAGGCCGGGATTGGCTATGAGTTGGTCGATCAGGTCGCTCATGGGATTCGTCTCCTTTTTGGGAATGGTAGGTCTGTGCGGAGCGTTGGCAAGGTTCGAATGCTGCGATACACAAGAACGGACCTGATTGCTCAGGTCCGTTCGTTGCAAACTGCCAAAGCCGTGGGAAGCTTTAGGTGCAGTTTTCGGCGCTGTACAGGTGCCAGCCGCGTTGCGCGGTCCAGACCTGGCCACTCACCGAGTCCCAGTAGAACCCGCCGCCGATGCTTCCATAGGTAAGAGCATCGACCCAGAACGGCTGCTGGATCAGACCTGCGGGGAACGGGCTGAACAGATGCCAGCCGCGTTGCGCGGTCCAGACGAGGCCGCTGGTGGAGTCCCAATAAAACCCGCCGCCAGCGCTGCCGTAGGCGAGGTCATCCGTCCAGTGAGGAGTCACCGGGCAGAAGTTGAGTCGGAAGACGAAGTTGCCAGCCGAGGTGAAGACGCTCACGCCGGACGGCGTGGTGACGACTACCTGGAAGGTGCCGAGCACGTGAGCCGGGCTGGTCGCGGTAATCATGGTGTCGCTGATCACGGTGAAAGCGGTGAAGCTGCCCCCGAAGACCACGCTGGTCGTGCCAGTGAAGCCGGTTCCAATGATCGTGATCATCGTCCCGCTGCTTCCGTTATTCGGCGTGAGCGAGCTGATCGTGGGGACGTTGGCTGTGTAGGTGTATTGGCCAGCGGTGACGACATCGCTCGTTTGGCCGGACTTGCCGACGACGACGTCAACGGTGCCGAGGGCGTGAGCGGGACTGACGGCAGTGATCATCGTGTCGTTAATCACGGTGAACGTGGCGAACGAACCGCCGAACCGGACGCTGGTAGCGCCGAGGAAGCCGCTGCCGCGGATCGTCACAGTTGTGCCGACCGGGCCAGAAGTGGGGCTGATGCCGGTCACGTCGGTGTCAGTCGCGTAGGTGTACTGGCTTTCAGCGACAGCCGCACTGGCGCCAGTCGGGGAAGTGACCATGACGTTCACCGGTCCGACCGCATGGGCTGGAGCAATGGCGTTGATGATGTTGTCCGACAGGACGACGAACGAGGTAAATGTGCCCCCGAACGAGACGCTGGTCGCGCCGGTGAATCCGCTGCCATAAATGGTGACGGTGGTCCCTGCTGGGCCGCGATCGGGGCTGAGGCCGCTAATGGTCGTGACCGCGTCGTAGGTGAACTGTGCGCCCACCACGACGGCGCTCGTGCCGCCTGGCGTGGTTACCTGAATCGTCACGGTACCGGGAGTGTGCGCAGGCGACTGAACCACGATGACACTGTCATTCACCACCGAATAATTGGGCGCGGCAACGTTGCCGAAATTCAGGGCGGTTGCGCCCGTGAGCCCGGTGCCCGTAATGGTGACGAGCGTGCCACCGGAGCCTGGGCCGGAGTCCGGGCTGATGCCTGAGACAGTCGGTTCCGCGACGTAGAGGTAATCATCGGCCGAAGTGTTGCTGCTGACGATGTCGTCGGAGCTGGTCACACGGATGTCAGCGTTACCGGCCGCATGCGCGGGCATTTCGGCGATGCTGATGTGGGTGGAGTTGGTGACGACGAACGGTACCGAGACGCCACCGACCGTGACGCCACTTGCCGCGGTGAGGTTCGTTCCCTGGACTACGACGGAGTTACCTCCCGCGGGCGGTCCGAAGTCAGGGACGACGTTCGTGACCACGGGTAGTCCGGCGGCCTGGGCAGGCATTCCGGTTGCGGAGAACAACGCGAAGGCCGCCACCAGTGCTGCGAGGACGAGGCCAAAGCGTCGTGTCGCCGAATCTGATGCTGTTTGAGTTCTTGCCATGGATTTCTTTCTCTTCCGTGTCCGTCACCAGGCAACTGGGAGATGCCTGGTCGAAGTGAACGCCGCCCGACCGGGACGGCTGAGTGACTGGCGCCACGGCGACACCGCTGTCCAGCCCCATTTCAGGGCCAATGCGTTATGCCTTCTGGTCGATGCCTGGGCGAGCATCCGTTGCCCTTGCTGGAAGCGGGCGGATGCCTCTGTTGTCACTCCTAACCGTAGCGAAGGCCGTCTGTCGGAAAGTAGCGGAACAGTCGGCGACACCCGATCGCGTTTGGGCTGGTAGCTGACAGAACGTTCGCAACAGGTAGCTGGAATGGGGCAAATCCGTTCAATCTGCAACCCGTGCCGCGTCGGCCACTCAAGTTGGTTTAGGAACCGCCGGATCCTTGAAAGTCGAATCCGTGCGGCCGCACCGCATTCATCCGGCCTTCAGACTCCGTGGTGTCCACTACCCGCGTGACCATGATCGCGCGCCACGCGCCCGTTCGGACAGGGGCTTGGTCTGGCTGGCTGACCGCGCATTTCGAAGCATTCGGGATTGCAACGATTCTTTGCATAGCCGGGGGTCTTCGTTTCTACGAACTGGACGACACCGGGCAGAACCTGTTCTACGCGGCCGGCGTCCGGAGCATGCTCGATTCGTGGCACAACTTCTTTTATCTGAGCTTTGACCCGGGCGGAAACCTGGCGATCGACAAGCCTCCGCTGGGACTTTGGCTGGAAGCTGGGAGCGCCAGACTCTTCGGGTTCCACTACTGGGCGTTGGCGGCCCCGCAAGCGCTCGCAGGGGTTGCGGCAACCGGGGTGTTGTTTGCGATTGTGCGAAGGACGTACGGCGCAGGGATAGCGCTTGCCGCCACACTCTTCCTCGCGGTCACGCCGGCCAGCGTGGTGACCTCTCGGAATAACACGTTCGATACGCTGACCATGCTGGTTTGCCTGTTGGCGGCATGGGCGTTGATAGAGTCCGTACGAACGAGCCAGGTGCGATGGATCGTGCTTTGTGCGGTGCTACTAGGGCTGGGGTTCAACCTGAAGATGGCGGAGGCGTTCTTGCCGTTGCCGGCCTTCGCGCTGTTCGCAGTGGTGCGGTCGCGGTTGGGATTAAAGTCCACGATTGGCCGGGCGCTGCTCTTCGGGAGTGTACTGACGGTGGTTTCGCTGGCCTGGGTGACGGCGGTAGCACTGACGCCTGCGAGCGATCGGCCGACGGTCTACAACGGCGAGGGCGACAGCATCTGGGCGCTGACCTTCAAGTACAACGGCATCGACCGGGTGCTGGGGAGGCAGCCGCAGGAGCGGCTTCGGGGCGACAGCGGGCTTCCGGGTAGCGAAACCGACACTTTGTTGAAGGCATCGGTTCCGCCGGCTCGTGGCCCGCTGCGGTTGGTGACCTCGCGGCTGGGGAACGAAATCGGGTGGTTCCTCCCGCTGGCCGCGATCGGGCTGACCGTGCTCATTCGGCGTCGCTTTCGGGATGAAACGGACCTGCTCTGGGGCGTATGGCTCGTGCTTGGCGCCGCGTACTTTTCGGTTTCGGTCGGGGCTTTGCCGCAGTACCTCGAAGCGATAACGGCGCCGCTGGCAGTGCTCGCGGCCATCGGTGCGTTCGCGCTGATCGATGAGTTCCGGACGAGACAAGTCCTCAGCCTCGCAGTGGCCATCGGCGTCGCGGCGTACGCGGGATGGCTGCTGGCGCGCGTCGGCGGCGAACAGCGAATGGGGCTTGCCGTGCTGGCCGCGGGGGCCGTGGCACTGGTGTTCCTGGCGGTCCGAGGCCGGAACGGTCCGGTTTCGCGGCGGGCGGCGGGCGCGGCGATCTTCGCAGTTTGCTTGGCGGGGCCGGTCGCATGGTCGATGGTGACCGTCGCTGAGCCCCCGCGGGGGTCGGCTACCCGATACCCGGTTTCGGGGCCGCAACAGGCGCGGGACTACTCAGAGGCGGCCGGGGGTGACGCGCCAACGCCGGCGAGCGCTGACCCCACGCTCCGTTTCCTGGAAGCGAACACCGCCGCCGCGGACTACCTGGTGCTCACGGAGCGCGCGTTGTTCGGGAATTCAGCGCGCTACGTACTGCAATCCAACCGCCCGGTGCTCACGCTCGACACGTTCCAGGGCGATGAGGCCGAGGCGACCGAAGTGGTGTCACGGCTGGTCGCCGAAGGGAAGCTCAAATACGCCGAACTCCCCCGTGGCGGACCGTGGAGCAATCCGGCGCGCCCGCTCGGAGCGTGGTTCACAGCGCATTGCCGAGAGTTGACGACCGAAAGTCTGATACCGCTGGGCGGAGAGTCGCAGCTCTACGCATGTTCGCAAGACGAGCCCTAGCCAACACCCGGGTTCACCGGCGCGTCGGCAATAACCTCTGCGCGTGCAAGTTCCGCAATGTCGCTTTCACTGAGCCCCAACAGCCCGCCGAGGATCTCCCGGTTGTGTTCACCGAAGAGCGGGGCGTGGCGTTTCAGTCCGGGCTTCGCCTCGCGGAATTGCCACGCGCTGCGCGGTTGCTTCCACGGGGTCATGTTCGGGTGCGGAAGTTCGACCCAGAACCCGCG
>JBDTNM010000088.1:0-11251 GCA_039933735.1 bacterium
AAAAGTTCAAGATCGGCGAGCGAAATGCCGAAGCTATAAAGGAACGGTTGAAGCGTCACGGGCTTTTTCCCGCGGCGGTGGAGATTGGCGGCACCAAGGGCCGAACACTCGAATTACACCCGGCGACAGGCAAGACGTACGTGCGTACGGCAGCCTCGCCAGCGAATGAACTGTAGGAGTCCATCATGGCGACAATTCTTGTAGTTGATGACGCAGCGTTCATGCGAATGCGGATGTCGAAGATCCTTTCCGAAGCCGGCTACGAAGTAATTCAGGCCGAAAACGGACTAGAGGCAGTGGCCAAGTACAAGGCGTCCCGCCCGGATGCCGTGCTGATGGACATCACCATGCCCGAAATGGACGGCCTCACGGCGCTCAAGGAGATTCGCGAGCACGACCCCCTCGCGCGCGTTGCGATGGTGACCGCGCTTGGTCAGCAGCAAATCGTCCTGGAAGCCGTGAAGAGCGGCGCGAAAGACTTCCTCGTGAAGCCCTGCGAGGGTGATCGCGTATTGGCGGCCGTTAGCAAGCTCTGCGCTTAGGGGAACTCCAATGTCACTCCCAGGAACAGCGCCCGGTCGTCAAATCCGGGTGCTCATTGTCGATGACTCGGCGTTCATGCGCCGGGCTGTGGAAAAGCTGCTCACGAGCATCCCCGGAATAATCGTCGTTGGCACCGCAAGCGACGGCGTCGAGGGCGTCAAGCGCGCGCTTGAACTTCGGCCCGACGTGATCACGATGGATGTCGAAATGCCCCGGATGGACGGAGTCTCCGCCGTAGGCGAAATCATGCAGGTGATTCCGACTCCAATAGTGATGGTTTCGACTTTGACCAGCCAGGGCACGGAGACCGCCATTCGGGCGCTCGAAGCCGGCGCTGTCGACTGTGTCGGGAAACCGAGCGGAGTAAGCGTGGACCTCGCCAACGTCGGCGAAAAGCTGCAGGAAGCCGTGATTCGCGCCAGCGTGGCACGGTTGCAACGCCGGCGTCCGACACTCGTTCCGATGCCCGATCCGCGATTGGCATCCGCACCGGCACATCCTTCGATCCAAACTTCCGGGCGGTTGCCCGCTCACAACCTGCTGGTCATCGGATCGTCAACTGGCGGTCCTCCCGCGCTGACGGAAGTTGTGCCCCGGATTCCCGGCGATATTCCCGCGGCGGTCATCATCGTGCAGCACATGCCGCCGGGGTTTACGAATGCGCTGGCGAAACGCCTCGACTCGCTCTCGTCGCTCCATGTGGTAGAAGCATCGGAAGGTGACGTACTCATGAACGGCCAGGCGTACGTCGCGCCCGGTGACTTTCACCTCGTGGTGACGCGTGACCGGAAGCTTCACCTCGACCAGGGGCCTTCGGTGCACGGGGTGCGTCCCGCCGTCGATATCACGCTCGAATCAGTCGTGCCGGTGTTCGGTCGAGCGGCGAGCGTCGCCATCTTGACCGGCATGGGCAAGGACGGCGCGGAAGGCGCCGCCAGGCTCGAGGCCGCGGGCGGAAGAGTGATTACCCAGGACGAAGCAAGCTGCGTCGTCTACGGAATGCCACGCGTAACCATGGAACGAACCCGCGAGGCGCACCAGGTGCCACTCGCACAGGTAGCGGCTGCGTTGGTCGCAACGCTCCCGGCAATGAGAGGCGCACGTTGATTATCGAACCTACCACCGATCCTGAGTGGATGGCGTTCAGGGGAACGCTAGAGAAGGCCATCGGCGTCCCCCTGGGGCAGTACAAAGAACCACAGATGAAGCGGCGCCTCGCGAGCATTATGTCGCGACGAAGTATTGGAGGGTGGCCAGACTTCCAGAAGGCGATCGGTAGCGATCCGAAGCTCATGGATGACGTGCGCGACACGCTCACTATCAACGTCAGCGAGTTCTTCCGTCAGCCGGAACGATTCATCGAACTGAAAAACAAGTGGATCCCTGCGCTCCTGAAGGAACGGAAGACGCTCAAGTTCTGGAGCGCAGGGTGCTCCATCGGCTGTGAGCCGTACACGCTTGCGATGATCCTGAACGAGATCGACCCAAAGGCCGGGCATTCCATCATCGCCACGGATGTGGACATGCCGATAATGAACCGCGCACGCGATGGCAAGGGCTACCTCCCTGCGGAGGTGCGCTCGATTCCGCCCGAGCTCCTGAAGAAGTACATGATCAGCGACCCCGACGGGACCTACCGCGTATCCGACGACCTGAAGCGGCGAATCACGTTCCGCAAGCAAGACCTGCTTAGCGACCCCTATCCCAGGGATATGGACGTGATCCTCTGCAGGAACGTGGTGATCTACTTCACCGACGACGCAAAAGGGCATATCTATCGCGGATTTTCGAATGCGCTCAGGCCTGGTGGCCTGCTGTTCATCGGCGGAAGCGAAATGATTATGCGTTCGGCCGAAATCGGGTTTAAGACCGCGGGGACGAATCTCTACCAGCGAGCTGCGTAGCGCTCACTGGCTGCGAAATGAAGCGGCGACAGAGGATCCATGCGGCGGAAGCACAGGCAACGCCGGCGATGAGGTCGAGCAGATAATGTTCGCCGAGGTACATGAGGCTGAGGCCCATGACGATCGCATACACCAGCAAGAACGGCGCAAATCGCCTCGCGTTTTCTCGAGCCCAGAGGTACATAGCGAACGTGACACCTTCGTGAATCGAGGGCATCGCCGCGACGGAATTCGGTTCGGCCAGCGAGGCGTAGAACGAGCGGTAGGTGTCCTTGTCGACGCTGCCGCCGACGAAATCCATCACGCGATAGACGCCGTCGAGGTGGCCTTGCTGCGCGGCGAGCCACGGCGGCGCGGTCGGGACAAGAAAGAAGAGCAGGAGCCCGAGGTACATCGTGCCGACGACGATTCCAACGTATCGGGGAAACGCCTCCCGTTTTCGAAAGAACACGACAACCGCCATCGCGTAGGGAGCGACAAAGAACGACCAGTGCATTCCCACCGAGAACACATCCAGCGCACCGACGTCACTCACCTGGAAGAAGCGATCCTGGAGCCACTGAATCGGATCCGTGCCGAAGAAGAGGGCACGGTCGAACTGGATCGGATACGAAGTACGTACAGGGATGCCAGTCTCATCGGCGAGCGAGCGCAGCAAGGTATAGGCGAAGATGCCCGCGACGAACGCGAACCACCACATTCGTTCGCGGCGAAATCGAACCTCGGGAGACCACGCCAACGCAGCCAGCCCCACCAGCAGGAATCCGAACCAGGCGTGGTCTTGCCAAACCTTGGTTGCCACTGTTGCCGCCATCGCGAGGAGCGTCGCCGTTTGGATGACCAACAACGCGCCCTGGGTCGAGAACAGTCCCAGCCGGAGCGGAGGATTGCCAGCGGCCGTCGCTTTCACCTGGGAGTCGGGCTGGCGCATCGGTCTGAGGGTAAGGAGTAATCCCGACTGACGGAAGCCGGAGAGTGTGAGACCCTTACGGGCGCGAGCCCAATCTTGTCAGTGAAAATGAGTTCTCTCCGCCGCTTTGGTTTCGGTCTTTTCGTCACGATCGCGTGCGCGGCACTCCTCTTGCGGCTCATCCCCTGGTCCAGCACTCGCACCGCGCTGGAATCTGCCGACCCGGTGTTCATCGGCCTGGCCGTGACTTGCCTGGTAGCCTCCCTCATCGCGAAGACCGTGCGGTGGCGCCTCCTGCTTCCAGATGCATCGGATGTGAGCACGCCCCGCCTCTACCGGATACTCCATATCAGCTTCTTGTTGAACAACGTCCTCCCGGCCCGGTTGGGCGATGTCGCCCGCGTCGCGATGACATCGCGACAGCCCGGAGTCCGATTCGGACACGTCTTGTCGTCCTTGCTTACCGAGCGGGTAACTGACGCGGCGACACTGCTCGCCGGCTTCCTTATCGTCAGTCCGTTCTTGCCCGTTCCAGCCCGTTACGAACCTCTGCTTCGGCTGGCATGGGTGGTCATCGCCGCAATCGTTTTGTTGTCGCTCCTTGCCACGCTCTTCCGCAACCGAATCGGCAAGCTCGCACAGAGCGAGCGAATCGTCTCACTTGTGCCGGGGAACGCGCGCCTCCGGGAAGAAGCGAAGTCGTTTTCGGAGGGCTTTCGCCAACTCTTCTCCCGCCGCCATGTCATCTCCATCTGGGGATGGTCGTGGGGCGCGTGGATCGGTGCCTTCGCTATCAACTACCTGCTGATGCAGGCCTGCCACATCGACGCACCTGTCGCGGTTGCAGTGCTCCTCACCTGCACGACGAACCTGGCGATGCTCATTCCGTCGTCGCCTGGCTATGTCGGAGTGTTCCACGCGGCCGCTACCCTCTCACTGCTGCCGTTCCACGTCGCGAGTGGGACAGCATTGAGCTTCGCAATACTTGCGCACCTCGTGAACGTAGTCCCGGTGAGCCTCATCGGGGCAGCGTTCCTGCTCTTCGGGCGGGAACAAATCAGCTTCAATCTCGGGTCGTTGCGCCGCCAACAGGCAGCCATCGAAGCCGAAACGCACCACTCCGTCGGCGGTTAGCCCCAGAGTTCTTTCGCTTCGTTCCGCAGCTCTGCTCGAAAGTCCGGATGGGCGATCGAGATCAGCTCTTCGGCACGCTGGCGATGGTTCTTGTCCATCAGCCGGGCCACACCGAACTCGGTGATGATCGTGTCGGCGAGGTAGCGGGGAATGGTTACCAGCGTCCCCGCGTCGTGCTTCGAGACTATTTTCGAGATGGAGCCCTCCATCGCAGTCGAACGCATGACCGTGACGGCCCGGCCGTCCTTGCAGAGCGCGGCCGAGATATGCGTGTCGGGCTGGCCGCCCGTGCCGTTGACCATATGTCCGCCAAAGCGGTCTTCGCTCGCGATCTGGCCGAGCAGATCCACGGCGATGGCGCTATTGATCGAAGTCATCTGCCGGTTCTGGGACATGAACGCGGGATTGAGGATGACTTCTGGCGGATGAAGTTCGAAGGCCGGGTTGTTGGCAATGATCTTGAAATCTTCGCCATCGCATCCAGACCAGGCGACGGCGACGGACTTGCCGGGGAAGAGCGTCTTTCGGGAGCCGTCGACAATTCCCCGTGCCCAGAGCTTGGCCAGGCCCGGTGAGCCCAGTTCTGTGTGGACTCCAAGATGCTCCGCATCATCGAAGGCGCCCGCGAGGAACATTAGCGAGCTCGGCTGGCCGACGCCTACCTGGATCGTGTCTCCATCGCGAATGAGCGGGCGGAGATTGTCGGCAATTGCCTGCGCGGCCGGATCGACGTCGACCATACCGAGCGACGTTTTGAGCAGGTCCGGCGGGAAGGCGTGGAACATCGCTTCGACAAGCGAAAGCTGTTCAGGGCTTGTCTTGCCGAGAAGCTCGAGCAGCGCAGGGCGGAACGGCTCTGGAGACAACGTCCTGATGCGCTCCTCGACGGCACCGAAATCGACTGCATTGATCGCACCTTCGATGAAGGTGTCGATTTCGCTGACGTGCATCCAGACGTCGCCGTGGACCATCGACATGTTCGGATCGACGATCGCGATCGTCTTCGCGCAACGCTTGGCATAGGACTTCCGCTGCCACATGTGCGGCCCGAAGTGGATGTAGCCCTGCTCGTTAGGAGGGCTGCATGGCGTGAGGAAGACATCGGGCATCCGGGCTTCTTCGCGCCCAGAATCAAACGCCTTCATCCCCAGCATGAAGGTGTTGGGCAGGTAGGTCGCGATCTTCGCGTCGTGCGCCGGCCGCATCGTGTCGCCGATAAAGATCTCGATCTCCTTCTCGCCCTTGAACGCCTCGGGGTTGAAGAGGTCGGGGTTGCCCGGGGCGAGCGTCCGGAAATCGACCCGGCCGAGCGTACGGGCGCGGCCGACGAACGCAGCGATCAGGGGCGCCGGACAAATGATGGTGATAGCGACCAGGTCGCCTTCCTTGATGATCTCGACCGCCTGGTCGGGGGATTTCAAACGCGATTGATAATCGTCGCGCCAGTTTTGGTATCGCACGGTCACGTGGGGAACCCTCAGGTATGTGGCTTTCGAGCGATTCTACGGGCGGCAACCGAAAGGTGCCGGTGTGCTCCCGTTTGGGCTCTCTGCTAGAGTTCCGGCGACCGTTTCGGTCACTCAAATCAACTTCCGGAGGGCTCGTGCAAGCACTCGACAACGTGCGCATCCTGGACCTCACCCACCACATCGCCGGACCGTATGCGACGAAGCTCTTCGCCGATTTCGGGGCCGACGTCATTAAAATCGAGAAGCCAGGCGGAGACGTTGCCCGATCGCTCGGACCGTTCCAGGGCGGTGCTGCTGATCCAGAACGCTCGGGAACGTTTTTCTATCTCAACTGCAACAAGCGCTCGGTCGTCCTCGACCTGAAGTCCGCGGAAGGGCGGGCGGCACTCGGCGAACTCGCGAAGACCGCGGATGTCGTCGTCGAGAGCTTCGCACCCGGGACGCTCGATGCACTTGGCATCGGCTATGAGTACTTCAAGGCGATGAAGCCCGGCTTGCCCGTCGTTTCCATTTCGAACTTCGGTCAGAACGGGCCGTATCGCGACTACAAACTCACTGACCTGACCCTGTACGCCTTTGCCGGTGAGATGTACTCGATGGGCGAAACCGACCGCGAACCGATCAAGATGGCTGGTACGGCGGCCTTGTTCGAATCCGGGGCGGCGGCGGCAGTCGGAATTATGGGGGCGCTTTTCAGCTCGAAGCGGCACGGCATCGGGCAGCATGTCGATGTCTCATTGGCCGAAACCCATTTCGGCGGCGTCGATCGGCGGCACGCGACCGCCATCGCCTTCCAGTTCAGCGGACGGAAAACCATCCGGGTAGCGAGCCACGGGGGCGGGATGCCCCAGGGCATCTACCCGTGCGCAGACGGGTATGTGGACTTCACGAACGCCGGCCTGCGCCCGGACCGTGTGGCTGAAATGCTTAATCACGCAGACTGGCTCAACGATGAGCGCTACAGCGACCCGGTGCAGCGCATGAACCCCGCCGTCATCGAAGAGTGGAACGGGAATTTCATCGGCTGGTGCATCGAACGGACGAAGCGCGAAATCTGGACGGAAGCCAGGAGAGCAAAGGTCATGTGCGGCCCGATGTTCACGATGGAAGACCTATTTACGGATGAGGCGTTTCGCAACCGCGGCTTTTGGTCGAAGGTCGAGCATCCGGCGCTCGGCGAAGTGACCGTGCCCGGGAGGCCGTTCCAGATGCAAAACGGCGGCTGGGAAATGCGGCGGGCAGCCCCCTTATTAGGCCAACACACTGCCGAAGTCCTATCAGAAGTTGGATTGAGCCCTGCGGCGATTAGCGCTGCCAGTGGAGGTGTGGCGTGAACCCGAAACCGCTCGAAGGCGTGCGCGTCATCGACCTCTGCGTCGTCTGGGCAGGACCATTTGCCACGATGCTGATGGGCGACCTCGGCGCAGAAATCATCAAGCCCGAGAACCCATTCGTTTTTCAACCGATGACGCGCGGGGCCATGGCGAGGCCGCCGCAAATGCTCGTCTCGGCGTCGATCGCGTGGGCAGGCGGCCTGCCCAACAACGAAGTTGGTGCTCGGCCCTGGGACTACAACCCGACGTTCGTGAGCCTCTACCGCAACAAGAAGAGCTTCACCGTCGACCTGAGGCGGCCCGAAGGACTCGAAGTCCTCAAGCGGCTCGTGGCCGAGTCCGATGTCGTCTATGAAAACAATGCGACTGGCACGATGGAAGGCCTCGGCATCACCTATGACTGGTTGAAGGAAGCCAACCCGAAGATCATCTTCGTGCGCGTCCCGGCGTACGGCAGTGACGGCCCGTATGCGCGTGCGAGGGCGCTCGGAGTGCACCTGGAAGCGGTGATGGGCCACAGCTTGTTGCGCGGCTATCCCGACGCCGACCCCTCATCGAACACGGCCATCTACTCCGGGGACTACCTCGCCGGAGCGCAGGGAGCGTTCGCTGTGATGACTGCCCTCTGGCATCGTGATCGCACCGGAGAAGGCCAGCTCATCGAGATCGCGCAGGCGGAAAACGCCGCCTGCATGTTCACGCAGGCGATCATGGACTACAGCCTGAACGGGAATGTGCAGGGCGCGATCGCGAACCGGGACGTCAACGGGAGGGCCCCGTTCGGCGTCTACCCGACGCTTTCCCCTGGGACTCCAGCGACCTCCGACGACCGCTGGATCGCGATCGGCATCGAAGACGACGCCCAATGGCAGGCGTTCGGAGCAGCGATTGGCCATCCGGACTGGGCTGACGAGACTCGCTTCGCCACCAACGCCGGCCGGCTGGAGCATCACGACGAGCTGGACCAGCTCATTACGGGCTACACCGCGACTCAGGACGACTATGAACTCATGCACAGCCTGCAAGCCGTGGGCGTTTCCGCAACGCCCGTGCTCGAAGCCTCGCGGATGTTCACGGATCCGCAGTTGCGGGAGCGCGAATTCTTCAAGACCCAGACTCAGCGAGCGTCGGGCACGTTCGAGTACGTTGGTCCGCTTTGGCAATTTGGGGAAACGCCGGTCGAATTCTCGCAACCGCCCGTGATGTTCGGTGAGCACAACGACTACGTATACCGCGAGATATTGAAACTCTCGGATGCCGAGTACGAGACGCTCAAGGCCGGTGGACACATCGCTGACGAATACGACGCGAGTGTGCCGTGAGCGACGAACGACCGCGCATGTACCACGACCTGGCGCAGTGGTTTCACTTGCTGACTGCGCCCGAGGACTACGAAGAGGAAGCGGAGCTCTTCTACGCCACAGCCGAGGCAGCGCTCGGACGAAAACCGGGGTCTTGGCTGGAACTCGGCTCCGGCGGCGGCAACAACGCCTCGCACTATTCCAAACGCGTGCGAGAAGTCGTGCTCTCCGATCGGTCAGAAGAGATGCTTGCCCTCAGCAGGACGATTCATCCCCAGCTTGAGCATGTCCAGGGAGACATGCTGACGATTCGGTTGGGCCGTTCGTTCGACGTGGTGTTCGTGCACGACGCTGCGAGCTACCTGACCACCGAAGATGAAGTGCGCCAGCTCGCGGCCACAGCCGCGGCCCATTGCAAACCGGGCGGCGTAACCGTCATTTGCCCCGACAACACGGCCGAGAACCTTGAGTTCGGCACCGACCACGGCGGTCACGACGGCGACGGGCGGGCGATGCGCTACCTCGAGTGGACCACCCCCGGCGCCCCCGGGACCTACGAATACGTGGTGGACTATGCCTATATCTACCACGAAGACGGCCAGCCGCCGAGAGTCGAACTCGACCGGCACATCAACGGCGCGTTACCCGAAGCAGTCTGGCTGGCCGCACTCGAAGACGCCGGCTTTCAGCCCACGACGGTGCCCTTCATCCACAGCGAAGTGCCCGATGGCGGCGTGTTCTTCGTCGGACGCCTGCCTGCCTGAGAGTTCACGAGCGAGTGGTTACAATGGCGCGCGCACACATATTTCGTCCTTCCCCGGGAGGACCGCTGGAGGATTGCCATGGCTGACGTTGGCCTGCCCGTCGATGAACGGTACGCACCGCCCGCCCGCGTTCGCGAAGGAGCGCTTGTTGCTTCGCGAGAGGCGTACGACGCGCTGTACCGGCGCAGCATCGAAGACCGCGACGGCTTCTGGTCGGAGATGGCAAACGAGTTCATCACATGGTCGGCGCCGTTTTCGAAAGTCTGCGAAGAAGACCTTCGCGGCGGGAAGATCGCCTGGTTCCTCGGCGGGAAGCTGAACGTCAGTGTGAACTGCCTCGACCGCCACCTGGCGAGCCGAGGTGACAAGGTTGCACTGCTCATGGAAGGCGACGAACCCGGCGACGTTCGCAGCATGACCTACCGGCAGGTGTACGAGGAAACCTGCCGGCTCGCAAATGTGCTTCGCAAGCGCGGCGTGAAGAAGGGCGACCGAGTCGCGATTTACATGGGCATGGTGCCGGAACTTGCGGTAGCGATGCTCGCTTGCGCCCGTATCGGTGCAGTCCATTCGGTGATCTTCGGCGGCTTCAGCCCACGCTCGATTCGAGACCGGATCGATGATTCCAGCTGCAAGGCGATCATCACGCAGGACGAAGGGAAACGTGGTGGGCGCGCAGTCGCGCTCAAGGCGAACGTCGACGAGGCACTGCAAGAGCCCGGCCACACCATCGAGTTCACGGTCGTGTTCAGGCACACGGGGAACCCGGTTGAGATGACCGCCGGACGAGATGTCTGGTGGCACGACGTGCTCCCTGCGGAAGCGGCCGAGGCGGAACCGGAAATCATGGATAGCGAAGACCCGCTCTTCATCCTCTACACGAGCGGCTCGACCGGAAAGCCGAAGGGCGTTCTTCACACGCAGGCCGGCTACTTGCTTCACACACTCGTCAGCCACAAGTACGTGTTCGACCTGCGGGAGGACGACATCTACTGCTGCGCAGCCGACGTGGGCTGGATCACCGGCCACAGCTACATCGTCTATGGCCCGCTCGGCAACGGCGCGACATCCGTTATGTTCGAATCGATACCAACCTATCCCAATGCCGGGCGGTATTGGGACATGGTCGACCGGCTCGGCATCACCATCCTCTACACGGCCCCGACGGCGATTCGGGCTATCGCCCGCGAAGGCGACGGTTTCGTGACGCCCTACAAGCGCACATCGCTGCGTGTGCTCGGTAGTGTGGGCGAACCGATCAACCCGGAGGCCTGGCGCTGGTATTTCAATGTCGTGGGCGAAGGCCGCTGCAGCATCGTCGATACCTACTGGCAGACCGAAACCGGCGGCCACATGATCACGGGCCTCGCGGCGGCGTTCGATATGAAGCCAGGCTCCGGCTCGCTGCCCTTCTTCGGTGTTCAGCCATGCCTGGTCGATGAAAACGGCGCCGAAATGGAAGGCAACAACGTCACTGGCCGTCTCTGCATGAAGGCTTCATGGCCGGGGATGATGCGGAGCGTCTACGGCGACCACGACCGCTTCATCATGACGTACCTCTCCGCCTACCCCGGAAAGTACTTCACCGGCGACGGCTGCCACCGCGATAAGGACGGCTACTACTGGATCACCGGACGCGTCGACGACGTACTGAACGTAGCGGGTCACCGGCTCGGGACGGCGGAGATTGAGGGCGCGCTCGTGGGGCACGAGGCCTGCGCTGAAGCCGCAGTCGTCGGCTACCCGCATGACGTGAAAGGCACCGGCATTTACGCCTACGTGTTGCTCAACACTGGTTTCAAGGGCTCGCCGGAACTGGCGAAGTCTCTCCGCGATGCCGTCCGCAAAGACATCAGCCCCATCGCCACCCCGGACAAGATCCAGTTCGTCGA
>JBDTNM010000089.1:0-11237 GCA_039933735.1 bacterium
CTGCGCTCGCGCGAGGCCAGGCGCGGCCAGCGCCGGATCGAACTGACCGCCCGCGAATTCGCGCTCCTCGAGACGTTGATGCGCCACCCGGGACAGGTGATGAGCCGATCGCAGCTCCTCGACAGCGTCTGGAGCTATGACGCGGTCACTGAATCGAACGTAGTGGACATCTACATCCATTACCTTCGCAACAAGATCGACAAGGGCTTCGATCGAAAGCTGTTGCGCACGGTGCGCGGCATGGGCTACGCGATCAGGGCCGACTGATGTTTCGGCGCGCACGGCTCGTGCTGGCTGCATGGTTCACCCTCGCCCTTGCGATCACGCTCGTGGCTGTTGGTGGCGTCGCCTATGCGCTGATCCGTCGAGACATTGACCGCGAGATCGGAGATAGCCTCGCAACCACCGAGCAGGCGCTCGGTTCGCCCTACCAGGGGCGTGGGCCGGGCGATGGAGATTCGCGGGACGGGCGCGGCGATGATCAGTACCGGCTGCCTCCAGGAATCCCGAGCGACGTCTTCATCGTTTACACCGACGCCGCGGGCACGGTCCTGGCCAACCCACGCGCGGTGGACGTCGACGACGTGAACTTCATCAAGCTCAGCCAGGCCGCTACTAAATCCAATGTCACCAGCGATGTCAGCACCAGCGCGGGCCATTTTCGGATCATCAGCCAGCCCGGAGGTGCGCCCGGTGTGTTCATCCACATCGGGCGATCGCTCGAGGCGCGCGACCGGCAGTTGCAGACGCTAACTGTGGTGTTTGGAGTGGGCGGTTTCGCCGGGCTTGTGGCCGCTGCTGCCGGAGGTTTCTGGCTTGCCGGGCTCGCCCTACGCCCGATAAGGCGCTCTTTCGAACGGCAACAACAGTTCGTTTCCGATGCTTCGCATGAGCTTCGCACCCCGCTTGCGGTGCTTCGAGCCAACGGAGAACTCCTTCAGCGCCATCGCAAAGACACAATCGAAAACAACCTCGACCAGGTGGACGCGATCACGGCCGAAGCGGAAGCGATGACCAAGCTGGTGGAAGACCTGCTGACGCTCGCCCGCGCCGATGAGGGGGAGGCGAACCTCGAGCACGAACCGGTATCGCTCGGCGCGGTGCTCGAAGACCTGGGACGCGACATGGAAGCGCTGGCTAACACCCGCCAGATCTCGCTTTCGGTGGAGGCTGAGCCGGTAGAAGTGATCGGCGACCGCCACCGGCTGCGTCAGCTCGGCACCATCCTGCTGGACAACGCACTGAAGTACACACCATCCGGCGGTAATGTGGCGCTCCGCTGCGTGCGCCACGGCAAGTCGGCCGAGGTTTCGGTGACTGATACCGGCCCTGGCATTCCCGCGGAAGAACAGGCCCGGATCTTCGACCGCTTCGTGCGTGTCGACAGCGCCCGGACGCGGGCGGCCGGAGGTTCGGGCCTTGGCCTCGCCATCGCTCGCTGGATTGCGGAGGCTCATGGCGGACGCATCTGGGTTGAGTCGGTGCCCGGGAACGGGAGCCGCTTCGTGTTCCGGGTCCCCATCGCCGACTAAGGGAACTCGTGCGGCAGCCGACGACAGTCAGGGAGAGTTCGAGGACATCGGGTGCCGGGCAGCTGGAAGGCGGAGAATGGTTCTGCGGGAATTAGCAATTGGGTGAGGTGCGGGTCTCCCTCGCGGATCACCCGCCTCCCTGACAGTCGGATCTATGTTGTCGGGCGGTGGGAGTCTCCGCCCGATGGGTCTCAGTCGACCGCCGAGCCCTGCCCACGATAGGCGGCTTCCCGGTGTCCGGCGATGGTGACACGGCCCGTCTCTTCGTAGCAGTACACGGTCCCGGCGCCAACCGCCCGGCGAACCTCGAAGATGCGGGCTGGCGGCGCAACCAGGACAATTCCATCGTCGGGTCCACCCAGGAACTCAACGGTTTCGGAGACAACCTTCTCTGTCATGGCGTTCACCAGCATGCCTAGAATTGCCGTCCGCGGCCAGCAGAAGACTCGGTATCAGCGTCCCCTGTTTCGCCTCAAGAGCACCACGTTGATTGCTGCCGGACCGTTGCAATCGACTTGCAAACTCGGCACTGGGGTGTCACACGGAACTTGGTCCCTGATCTCGGCCTCCCTTACGGTCGGACCTATGTTCACGGCGACCTGGGTGGTGATGCGGGTCTCCCTCGCGGATTACCCGCCTCCCTGACGGTCGGATCTATGTTGCGGAGGCGGACGACTTTGGGGGCGGAGGCACGGGGCTTCGGTCGCGGAGATCGGCCTCCCTTGCGGTCGGGCTAGGTTATGGGAGCCGCCATTTCAGCGGGTGGTGCGAACGCTGGCCCCTGTCGTAGGCACGCGGGTCGCCGTTGCGCGTTGCTTTTGTCGCGCGCGAGAGCTGCGTTGGAATGCCCACCAGGCGTTGCCTACCAGGAGGCCGGCCATGGTGTAGTACAACCAGCCGAAGTATTCGAAGGTGCCGAAGGCGAACAGGGCGACGATGGCGCCGTAGATTGCCTGGTCCCGGTATTTCACCGGGCAGGTCGGCGGGTCATCGAGCATGAAGAGGGCGAAGAAGAGCGCTGCCTGGAGGTCTGGCGCCCGGAAGACGCTCGCGACGGCGGTCGAATTCCCGGCGAAGCTTGCGACCGTGAAGAGGCCGTAGAACCCACCGAGGAACACGAGGACCATCGGCAGCTTGTTAATGCGGTTCGCGGTGTACGTGCCGGCAGCCAGGATGATGACCGCTCCCGGCCAGCCGAGGTCGGGCAGCGCGCCCCACCAACTGTGGCCCGCTCCAAAGAGCACCGCCGAGACAACGAGCGCGAAAGCCGCTGGATTGAAGATGTTGGCGAACCTTGCGCGGAAGATGTGCTTGCTGGTGATGGCAAGGACAGCGGTCGCGGGGGCAATGATGAAGGAGTCGTATGGGCTCAAAATGAGGGCAACGATCAGGCCCGACAGAATTCCTGCTGTCGGGAAGATCCAGGCTCTTCGACCGAAACGCTGGACGATGATGTCCGCCAGCGCGGCTGCGCCAACCGCGACCATCACTCGTGGCAGCACCAGTTCGGTCCCGGCACTCAGGCAGGCAACCACGGCTATCAGTCCGAGGACCACGAGGAGGTTGCCTTTGGGACTACGCAGAGCCCGGCGCAAAGGTCTGAAATCGATCGAGTTGGAAGCGACCATCGTGGTCATGCAATGAACTCCTGTAGTGCGGAGGTCTGAAACCGCTTGCCGGCGGGGGTAATCAACATGCCTTCGACGCCCTGCTCTTCGAGGAATGCAATCCCGGACGCGGGGCCGAGCACGAATGCCGCCGTAGCGAGAGCATCAGCGACCATCGCTGTGGGGGCGATTACGGTCGCGCTCGCGCATGCCCGAGCCGTGCGTTCCGTGCGCGGGTCGAGCAGATGATGCTCATCCAACAACGCATCTCGCCGCTCGTAGTCTCCGGAGGTACATATCGCCCGGCCGTCGAGGATGAATGTCTCGGCCAGTGAATCGAAGTCATGTGGATCTCGGACGCCAATTCGCCAATGGCCGCCCTGGGCATCCACTCCGCGCAAGTAGAGGTCGCCGCCGGCGTTGATCGCGACGTTGGCGTAGTTTTCGAGTTCCTTCGCCGCGAGATCGATCGCGAATCCCTTGGCGACGGCACCGAGATCGAGCGTGAGCGGGCGCAACATCGTCACGGCACGGGTCTCGGGAGTGAGGACGACATCTCGGAAAGTCGCCAGGCCTTGCTCTCCAGCTGCGACCCGTTCGCCAGTCCGGTAGTTTCGGTCAAAACCCGCACGAGTCATGGCTGCTCCGACGGTTGGGTCGAAGACGCCATCCGATTCGCCGGCGACTTGAAGCGCGAAGCTCAAGACCGCGAACAGCAACTCGCTTACGACGACCGGCTCGCCCGGTTTCGCACACAGCTCACGCAGCTCACTTCGTTCGTCGAACCGGGAGCACACGCGCTCCACCTCGTCGAACCAACGGAACGCGCGATCGATTGCCTCACGCGTGGCTTCACTGGAGACACCAGGCACCTCGACCGAGATGGTTGTGTCCATCGCCACGTGGTAGCGAACGGCGGCGGAGGCGGCGCCCACGCTCACTTATGCCTTCGCCTGGACGAGCGCCTGCGTCACCGCACCGGCATACGCTTTCGAACTGTCTGTAGCGCCGGAGACGTAGTTGACGCTTGCAGACTGGCGCGCGACCACCTGCCCGGGCAGTCCCGAAACTTTTGAACACGGGTAGCGCGTGCCGCACCCGGAGATCTCGGCCGAAACGATCTTTCCGGACTTCACGACCACCGTGGCCTCGATATTCCCATGGCGGCTGGTACCGACGCCCACGTAGGTGCCGTCTTTGTACACAGCTGCGGTGGAGCTCGTTGTGCCACTCTTGGGGGTGGACGTCGCTCGCGGGGTGGCGGTTGCTGGCGCGCCGGGGAGGGTTCCTTGCCCGCTCGATTTGGTCGTCACAATCGGCGGGGCGACGGTGGCGACAGCGTTGGCCGTCGGAAGGGCCGCGACTACTCCTGAAGGCTCGCTCGCGCTGGTGTGGAGGTAGCCGACGGCATAGACCGAAACGATCGCCGCGGAACTCAGCCCGACGAGGCCGGCTTTCATGCGCCCGGATCGGCCGGGGTTCCAGAGCTGACGGCCCTTGTCGGCAGTTGTTGGACCTGGGCGCTGCCTGGGATCTTTCATGGACATGCGACGGCTCCACGCGAGTATGGATCGAAGATTAGGTGCGAAGTATTAGAGCAAGATGTGGGCGATCGGCCGCTATACCCGGTCTTAATTCGCCTCTCTATGATTCGCCCATCTCAGGAGGTAGCCACGTTGGGAAGACTCGAAGGCAAGGTCGCGGTGATTACCGGCGGCGCCAGCGGCATGGGCGAAGCGACGGCGAGGCTGTTCATCGCCGAAGGTGCCCGCGTCGTCATCGCCGATGTTCAACGCGAGCAGGGCGAGGCGCTCGCAGCATCACTCGGCGCAGACTGCCGCTTCGTGCGTACTGATGTGAGCAGTTCCGAAGATGTTCGCGCGCTGGTCCTGACGGCGGTGGATGCATTCGGGAACCTCGACATCATGTACAACAACGCGGGCATCGGCGGCGGCGAAGGCTCAATCGTCGACTGCAGCGAAGAGCAGTTCGACCGCATCATCGCGGTGGACCTCAAAGGTGTTTGGTTGGGAATGAAGCACTGCCTGCCGCACCTGATCGCCAACGGCGGAGGCTCGATCATCACGACGGCTTCTGTCTCGGCGATGATGGGGATGCCCGGCCAGGGCGCGTATGGCTCGGCCAAGGGTGGGGTGGTTCAACTCACACGCGTGTGCGCCATCGAAAACGCCGAACGTGGCGTGCGGGCCAACTGCATCTGCCCCGGGGGCACACTCACTCCGATCCTCTACAACAATCCGTTCGGCCAGCCTGTCGACCCTCAGCGCGTCGCGGCCGGCCTCGTCAACGCCCAACCGATCCCCAGGGCGGGGCTGCCCGAAGACATCGCCCATGCGGCGCTCTGGCTGGCCAGCGACGACTCTAGCTTCGTCACCGGGCAGGCAATCTGTGTCGACGGAGGCTGGACAGCCTCGGCCCGCCAGACCTATCGGCGCCCGGTGGAGGCCTGAGATGACCGCAAACGGCTACTACATCATCGATGGGGATTCCCACGTCCTCGAACCACCGGACCTCTGGGACGAATACCTGGAGCAGGAGTACCGCCCGCGCGCCATCCGAATCACCCGCAGCATCGCGGACCGGGAAGGCCAGTCGCGAGGTATCCGGCCGATGATGCCGCCTACGGGCGCTCAAGCGCAGAGCGAAGACCTGCGCAACCTGCCCGAGATGGCTGTCGAACTGAAAGCCCGCATGGCGGCCGATGAGTACCTGATCGTCGACCGCCAGATCCTGATGAATGGCGGCCTCGCCGGCCTTGGCGGGGTGGACGCCAACCGCGCCGACCTACCGTACATGACTTACCTGGAAGGGGCGCCGCCAGCGAGCTTCACGACCTCGGAGCGGATCAAGTTGTACGACGAAAAGGGCATCGCAGGCGGGGTGGTCTTCCCCACCATTGGCATCCTCTGGGACAGCGCCGACGCGAAGCTCGCCGACGCGTACTGTCGGGCATACAACCGCTGGTGCGAAGACTTTCGCGGAGACCAACAGGCTCGCATTTTCCCCATGGCCCACGTCGCGATGCACGACCCGGAACTCGCTCACGCCGAACTGAAGCGTTGCCTCAAGGCGGGCTTCCGGGGCATGTTCGTCGCGCCGGAACCGGTCAACGGCCGAAGCCCACTTCACCCTGACTTCGACCCTCTGTGGCACGAACTTGAGGACGCCGGAATACCGGCCTGCATCCACGTGATCGTGCGCTTCAACCGCATCCTTGAGAATCCAACCCGCTTCCACAACATGCTCATCGAACCCAGCCGGACTTTCGGGTTCGCGATGGGCGCGACCTATCAAGTGATTCCAGCGATGGCGTCCTGGGTGATGAGCGGACACTTCGACCGCTTCCCGAACCTCAAACTGCTGTGCGTCGAAGCCGGCGCCGGCTGGGCGCCATACATCGCCCACCGGCTCGACGAAAAGTACGAGATGTTCGGGTACGCCGAAAAGACGAAGCTCGAACCGAGCGACTACATGAAGAAGAACGTCTTCTACGTGGTGGAGCCGCGCGAGAAGAACATCAATTCATGCATGGACATCATCGGGGAGCGCCAGTTCCTCTGGGGCTCGGACTACCCGCACATCGATTCCAGTGCCGATGCATTGGACCAGATCATGGAGAGCACGCTCTCCCTCAGTGATGAACGGCGACGGATGATCCTCGGGGAGAATGCCAAGGCCTTGTACCGGCTGTAGAGCGGCTCGGCGGGGGTTTGGGCCGAGAAGTCGTATTCGAAAACGTCGTGTTCCGTTCCTTGTACGCCACGTGGCCTTTGCCTGCTGCTGACATACTTGCTCACCGAGCAATAGCAATCCGACCGGCGCTCGCTACACTTCGTGCCGCAAGCAAGGCGCGAAGGAGCCCGGGTTATGGAAGTGTCCGGCGACCACAGATTTTCGGCGCCCCGCCCGGCTGTGTGGCAGGCACTGCTCGATCCCAAAGCGTTGCAGGCGTCGATGCCGGGATGCGAAAAGTTCGAAGAGGTCGGCGAACGTTCCTATGACCTCGTCATCAAGGTCGGCATCGCTGCTATAAAGGGTACGTACGAGGGCAACGTCCAGGTGGTCGATCCCAAGGAAAACGAAGCGTACCGACTCGTGGTGAAGGGCCACGGCAAACCGGGGAGCGTGCAGGGCGACGCGACGTTGACGCTCACCGACGATGGCGAGGGCACTCTCGTCACCTACCTGGGAGAGGTGAAGGCCCAGGGCGCGATCGCCCGGCTCGGAAGCAGGCTTCTTGCCGGCGCGGCGAAGCTGATGATCGGCCAGTTCATGAAGGCAATGGAAAAGCAGGTCGAAGGGCGGACCTAGAGTCCGTGGCGTTCTCAAATCAGGAGGGGCCCATCGTGGCGAACCAGGTCTCAATCGGTCTGAAAGTCAACGGCGCCGAGCAGCAGGCGGACGTCGATCCTCGCACGCTGCTCGTGCATTTCATCCGCGAAGATCTCGGGCTCACCGGGACTCACATCGGCTGCGATACGACCCAATGCGGAGCATGCACCGTGCTGGTCGATGGGATCAGCGTGAAGTCCTGCACGGTGTTCGCCGTGCAGGCTGACGGCACCGACATCACGACCATTGAGGGCGTGGGGGCCGGGGGCGAGCTTCACCCGGTGCAGGAGGGGTTCTGGGAAGAGCATGGCCTCCAGTGCGGCTATTGCACGCCCGGGATGATCATGTCCGGCATCCACCTGCTGAACGAGAACAAGAACCCGAGCGAGCAAGAGATTCGCGAGGGAATCAGCGGCAACTTCTGCCGTTGCACCGGCTATCAGCACATCGTCAAAGCCATCCAGTACGCGGCGAAGAAGGGTTAGGCTCAGATGTCTGTCGTTACCCCGAAGATGATCGGAACGCGCGTGAAACGGCGCGAAGACCCCCGCCTGATTCAAGGCAAAGCCACGTATGTCGATGACATTCGATTGCCCGGGATGCTCCACCTCGCGTTCCGCCGGAGCGATATCGCCCACGGGATCATCAAGAGCATCGATGTCTCTGCGGCGGCGGCAATGCCCGGCGTTGAACTCGTGATCACCGGCGCCGAACTGAAAGAGTTCCTTCCGCCGATGCCGATTGGCACACCATTCCCCTCGCCGGACCACTATTCGGTCGCGGTCGATCGGGTTCGATACCAGGGCGAACCGGTGGCGGTGGTCGTCGCTTCGGACCGCTACCTCGCGCGCGATGCGGCTGACGCCATCCAGATCGAATACCAAACTCTGCCTGCGGTCATCGATCCCGAAGCCGCGATGCAGGGCAAACCGGGCATCATCCACGATGCTTTCCCGAACAACCTCGCGGTGCCGTATGTGCCCGGCGGCACCGGCTTCGACCCGGTCGCCGGCACGGTGGACAACACGGCCGTGGACAAGGCCTTTGCCGAAGCGGAGTTCACCATCTCCCAGCGAATGATGAATCACCGCCTCGCGCCGACGCCGATGGAGGCACGTGGTGTGGTTGCCCATTACGAGCCCGGCAAGGACCACCTGACGATCTGGAGTTCGACCCAGAACCCCCACATCCTTAAGACCTTCATCGCGGCACTCACCGGGATCCCGGACAACCAGGTTCGCGCGATCGCCCCGGAAGTCGGCGGTGGCTTCGGCTGCAAGATCAACATCTACGGCGAGGACTACGTTGCCGCGGCGCTCTCGAAGAAACTCGGCAAGCCGCTGAAGTGGATCGAAGACCGTTCCGAGGCTTTCCAGGCCACGATCCACGGCCGCGACATCCTCGCGTACGTCGATATCTGCGGAAAGAACGACGGCAAGGTCACGGGCCTGAGGATCAAGCTGATCGCCGACATCGGCGCCTACAACATGATCCTGACGGCGGCCATCCCGACGCTCACGATGCTCATGCTGAACGGCACGTACGACATCCCAGCGATCCGCGCGGAACTGACCGAGGTCTTCACCAACAAGATGCCAACCGACGCTTACCGCGGTGCCGGCCGGCCGGAAGGAACCTACTTCGTCGAACGCGCGATGGATATGGTCGCCCGGCATCTGAACATGGACCCGGCCGAGGTGAAGCGGAAGAACTTCATTCAGCCAGACCAGTTCCCGTTCGCGACGCAAATGGGCGCTGTGTACGACTCGGGCGACTACGAGAAGGCGCTCGACCTCGCGCTGAAGAACGCGAACTGGGAAGGCCTGAAGGCGGAACGCGACCGCGCCCGGGCGGATGGCCGCATCGTCGGTCTCGGCCTGGCGTTTTACGTCGAGGTCTGCGGGCTCGGACCATCGGCTTCTCTGCCAACCGGAGGCTGGGAATACTCCAGCGTCACCATCGAACGGAGCGGCAAGATCACAGCGACGACAGGCGCCTCGCCGCACGGCCAGGGAAATGAGACGACGTTCTCGCAGATGCTCGCCGACCAGTTCGGCGTGCCGATGAACGATGTGACCATCCTTCATGGCGATACCGGGGTGGTGAAGCAGGGCATTGGTACGTTCGGCAGCCGCTCGCAGGCGGTCGGCGGCACCGTTTTGATGAAGGCCGGCGAAAAGGTCAAAGACAAGATGGCCAAGTACGCGGCCGCGATGATGAACCCCAACGAAGAGATGGACACGAGCGAAATGGTCTTCGAGGGTGGACGCATCTTCGCCAAGAACTCGCCGGGCACCTCAATCGGCTTCGGGGAGGTGGCAGCGTTCGCGTACGTCCCGGTGCCGCTGCCGGCCGGGCTCGACCCGGGACTTTCGGACTCGGCGTTCTGGGAACCGTCGAACAACACCTATCCGTTCGGCTGTCACATCTCAATGCTGGAGATCGACCGAGACACCGGAGAGCCGAAGCTTTTGAAGATGGTGGCGATCGATGACTGCGGCACGATCATCAACCCGATGATCGTCGAAGGTCAGGTGCACGGAGGGCTCGCCCAGGGCATCGGCCAGGCGATGATCGAAGAAGTTGTGTACGACGAAGATGGCCAGCTCATCACTGGTTCCTTCATGGATTACGCGATTCCCCGAGCAACGGACTTCCCATGGTTCGAACTCGACAAGACGGTCACTCCGACACCCGTTAACCCGCTCGGAGCGAAGGGTGTTGGCGAGGCCGGGACGCTCGGTTCGACACCGTGCATCGTCAACGCTGCCGTCGACGCGCTCAGCGAGTTCGGCGTCAAGCACATCGACATGATGCTCCGGCCCGAAAAGCTCTGGCGCATCATCAACGAGGGAGCGAAGTAGATGATTCCCGAAGCATTCGAATACAAGCGTGCAACAACCCTGGATGAGGCGATCTCGCTCATCCAGGCGTCGAACGGCGATGGCAAGTTCCTTGCCGGCGGCCACAGCCTGATTCCGCTGATGAAGCTCCGCCTGAGCGAGCCCGGCGTCCTCGTCGACATCTCGCGGATCCCGCAACTCAAGGGCATCAGCGAGAAGGACGGCAAGATCCAGGTCGGCGCGGCAACAACCCACGCAGAGGTCGTGAATTCGGACTTGATCCGACGGCTTTGCCCGGTTGTAAGTGAGTGCGCCAGCGAGATTGGCGATCCGCAGGTACGCAACCGCGGGACAATGGGTGGGTCCGTAGCTCACTCCGACCCTTCAGCCGACTATCCTGCAGTGCTCGTCGCCCTCGATGCTGAGATTCACCTCAAGGGTCCCGGCGGGTGGCGCGCGGTGAAGGCCGGCGAATTCTTCCAGGGCATGTTCACGGTGGATATGGCCGAAGACGAAATCATCGCCGGCATCCAGATCCCGCCCGCGAAGAACGCCGCCTACGCCAAGCTCCATCAGCGCGCCTCGCACTACGCCATCGTCGGCGTCGCCGCGGTGCTCGAAATGAATGGCAACACCTGTACTTCCGCCCGCATCGGCCTCACCGGCGCGTCGTCCCATGCGCAGCGACTGCCGGCGGTTGAAGCGGCGCTCGCCGGCAAGGAACTCAGCCAGGCGAACATCGATGCAGCGGCGTCAGTCGCTGCGGATGGCCTTCAGGATGTGAACAGCGACATCCACGCCAGCGAGGCTTATCGCCGGGCGATGGTGAAGGTGTTCACTCGCCGAGCGATCGAAAAGGCGGCGCATCGCTAGCCGAATTGCTCGACCGCACGATTTCGCGA